>CAYSFY010000115.1:0-14345 GCA_964430285.1 uncultured Desulfobulbia bacterium | reverse complement strand
CACATTGAAATTACATTGGCAGATGGTCAGCTTGACGACGTATGGCGAGACCATCAAGTTACAAGGCCGCGGAGAAAATGAATGAATAAGATACGAGTGCTGGTGGTTGACGATTCGGCTGTGGTACGCAAGGTCTTCAGTGAAGAGCTGGGTCGAGAGCCGGATATTGAGGTGGTGGGCACCGCACCAGACCCCTACGTGGCCCGGGACAAGATCGTCAACCTGCGACCGGATGTCGTCACTCTGGACATCGAAATGCCCAGGATGGATGGCATTACCTTCCTGCGCAAACTGATGAAGTATTTCCCGCTGCCGGTGATCATTGTCAGTTCCCTGACCGAAGCGGGCGGGGCCTTGGCCATGGAGGCCATGGATATCGGGGCGGTGGAGGTGATCTGCAAGCCCAATACCGCCTATTCGGTTGGGGACATGAGCGTGCAACTGGCGGAGAAGATCAGGGCCGCGGCCAGGGTCAATGTCCACGCCCGACAGCAGCATGTGGCGCCCGCCAACCGAGTTGCCGCCAAGGCCCCCTCTCTCTCCTTGGCCAAGACCACCAACAAGATCATCGCCATCGGCTCCTCCACGGGTGGCACCGAGGCCTTGAAGGCGGTCCTGCCCCTCCTGCCGCCCACCAGCCCCGGCATCCTGGTGGTCCAGCACATGCCGGCCCACTTCACCACCAAATTCGCCGAGCGGCTGAACGAACTCTGCCAAATCAGGGTCAAGGAGGCCGAGGACGGCGACTCGGTGGTACCGGGCTGCTGCCTGCTGGCCCCAGGAAATTTCCATATGGTCATGCGCCGTAGCGGGGCACGATATTACGTCAACGTCAAGACCGGACCGCTGGTCTGTCATCAGCGCCCGGCAGTCGATGTCTTGTTCAACTCCGTCGCCGCCTATGGCGGGAATAATGCCATTGGCGTCATCATGACCGGCATGGGTAAGGACGGGGCCAGCGGCATGCTGAAGATGCGCCAGGCAGGTGCCCACACCATTGCCCAGGATGAGAAGAGTTGCGTGGTCTTCGGCATGCCCAAGGAGGCCATTGAGATGGGGGGCGTGGAGGAGGTCGTGCCGCTCCATGAGATCACCAACACCATCTTGCGGATGATGCAGTGATTGTAAGGCTGCGGCTGCGCTCCCCCTGGGCGGCTGCAGCACCGGTCAAACACTCCCGGTGGTATGACTTTTCCTCTCTTCCTCAATATGTGGTACCAATACAATCACCGCCCTCCTCCGCTAATCGTATAGGCTAACCATTCGATACTATTTACAAAAAGCTTGCTTTTTTTGTGAATCCATGAAAGAATGGCCTTTAAATTTATGATTACCGTTAACCATCAGCACCAGGAGGCGGCATGAACCGGATCTGCAAAATTGTTATTGTCCTTATGAGTTCCTTTATTTTGATGCTCTCCTCCTCCCCCGTTCTCGCCCGCACCTCATCCTCCCACAAAGCAACAGCCAAGCGCCATAACGTTACAGCCGCCGTTAACAAGATTGTCCATAACACCACCGTCAAGAAGAGATCAGCCGTTGGCGCCAACAAATCAACTACGGCGAATAAAACCCGCGCCCACCGACAGAATAAGAGTTGTCGGATCTCCGTGTCCAAGCGCTCTCTGGCCAAGAAGATCGTGACCCGGAAGGCCTCCGTCAAAAAGAGCCCCTCCACGGCCACCGTTGGCAAACGTTCGACCAGCAGGGTCATCGCCCGCAAATCCCTGTCGCGACCAGCAGCCAAGGCATCACCGGCCCGTGTCGCGGGATCGGCAAACGCCCTCTCCCGCCGGATTACGGCAAGAAGCGCCATGGTCATGGACGCGGTCTCCGGTGAGGCCATCTTCGCCCAAGCCTCCGATACCCCGGCCCAACCGGCGAGCACCATCAAGGTCTTGACCGGAGTGATCTCCATTGACGCCCTGCCCAAAAATGCCCTGGTGCCGGTCAGCCGCCATGCCGCCATGATGCCTCGTTCCAAGGTCTACCTCCGGCCAGGCAAACAATATCCGGCCAACGACCTGATCAACGCGGTCCTCCTGGCCTCGGCCAATGATGCCAGTGTCGCCTTGGCGGAAAAAATAGCGGGCTCGGAGCAGGCCTTTGCCAAATTAATGACTGCCAAGGCCCGCAGTTTCGGGGCCACCAACACGGTTTGCAAGACCGCCAACGGGCTAACCGCCAGTGGTCAGTACACCACGGCCCGGGATCTGGCCACCATCTTCAATAAGGCCATGCGCAATGATGCGTTTGCCAATAAGATGGCCGTGACCGAGGTCGTTAATACCGACGGCAAAGTGATCAAAAGCCATAACCGTGCCCTGTGGCAGGTCGATGGCGCCGAAGGGGGCAAGACCGGTTATACCGATATCGCCCGCAAGACCTATGTGGGCAAATTCAAACGCGACAACGACGAAATCATCGTCTCCCTCATGGGTAGTGAGACCATGTGGCAGGACGTCAAGAGCCTGGTGGAATACGGTTTTGCCAAGAAACGGCAGGAGCGGAGCACCACGGCCTCGGTCACCCTCCCCGCCTCGACACGCCTCTCCCAGTTCGAGAACCTACGCAAAAAGCTGATTCAGACTACTTCCCTGTAGACCGCTTGAGCCGGCTAGAGGCCGTGTGCATTAGCGGCGTGCCCCCTTATCGAGCAACGCCGTGCCGCACCTCCCCCCCGCAGCCAGTCACGCTTTAAACTGCCTGCCCCCCCCCACGTACCTCTCGGCACCATCCTCTCCGCGAAATCCTCAAGGCCATGGCCACGGAACTCCCTCTGGACCTTGACAGCCCCCAGCCAGACACTTATCTATTTGCATACCTCGTTGCCGTTGGCAGCGGCAGGTCCCATCATTACCCACGGAGGAACGCATGCAACTTGATAAATTCACCCTGAAATCCCAAGAGGCCCTCCAGGCGGCCCAGGCCTTGGCCGAGGCCAACGGTCAGCAGGAGATGCTGGCCGAGCACCTGCTGGTGGCCGTCCTGCAACAGAGAGAGGGCGTGGTGGCGCCTATCCTGCAAAAGATGGGGATTGACCCGGCCGCGGTCATGGCCGAGGCAGAGCAGGGCCTGAGCCACTTGGCCAAGGTCAGCGGCCCCGGCTTTGGCCAAGTGGCTCTCTCCCCTTCCCTGAAAAAGACCCTGGACCAGGCCTTTGCCATCGCCCGGACCATGCAGGATGATTTCGTCAGTCAGGAGCACCTCTTCCTGGCCATCATGGAGAGCAAAGGTCCTGCCGCCGCCATGCTCAGCCGCCTAGGGATCACCAAGGATCGCTTTCTCCAGGCTATGGTGGACATCCGCGGCAACCAGCGGGTCACCGACCCCTCGCCCGAGGACAAGTATCAGGCCCTGGAAAAGTATGGCCGCAATCTCACCGATCTCGCCAAGCAGGGGAAGCTTGACCCGGTCATCGGCCGTGACGACGAGGTCCGGCGGGTGGTTCAGGTCCTGGCCCGGCGCACCAAGAACAACCCGGTATTGATCGGCGAACCCGGGGTAGGCAAGACCGCCATTGTCGAGGGGTTGGCCCAGCGCATCGTCTCCGGCGACATCCCCGAGACCCTGCGCAACAAGCAGGTCATTGCCCTGGATATGGGGGCCTTGATCGCCGGAGCCAAGTACCGGGGCGAGTTCGAGGACCGGTTGAAGGCCGTGCTCAAGGAGGTGCAGAAACGGGCCGGCGAGATCATCCTCTTCATCGACGAAATCCACACCCTGGTGGGGGCCGGGGCTGCCGAAGGGGCCATGGACGCCTCCAACATGCTCAAACCGGCCCTGGCCCGGGGCGAACTCCACTGCGTCGGCGCCACCACCTTAAACGAATTCCGCACCATCGAAAAGGACCCGGCCTTGGAGCGCCGCTTCCAGCAGGTCCTGGTCCTGGAGCCCTCCCTGGATGACACCATCGCCATCCTGCGCGGCATCAAGGAGAAGTACGAGGTCCACCACGGTATCCGTATCACCGACAACGCCACCGTGGCCGCCGCCACTCTCTCCAATCGCTACATCACCGACCGCTTCCTGCCGGATAAGGCCATTGACCTGATCGACGAGGCCAGCTCGCGATTGCGCATCGAGATCGACTCCATGCCCACCGAGATCGATGAGGTGGACCGCAAGCGCATCCGCCTGGAGATCGAACGGGTGGCCTTGGTCAAGGAGAAGGACCAGGCCTCCAAGGAGCGGTTGGCCAAGCTTGAGGCGGAACTCGCCGACATCAACGAGTCGTTGCACAGCATGAAAGGACACTGGCTGTTGGAGAAGGAGAACATCCAGCAGATCAGAAAGATCAAAGGCCAGATCGACGAGGCGCGCATGGAGGAACAGCAGGCGGAGCGCCGGGGCGACCTGAGCCGGGTGGCCGAGATCCGCTACGGCCGCATCGGTGAACTGGAGCGGCAGTTGCAGGCGGCCAACGACCGCTTGCAGGAGGTGCAGAAGGACCGCAAGATGCTGAAGGAGGAGGTGGACGAGGAGGACATCGCCCAGGTAGTGGCCAAGTGGACCGGCATCCCGGTGGACAAGCTGTTGACCGGCGAAAAAGAGAAACTCGTCCATGCCGACGAGCAGTTGGCGAAGAGGGTGGTGGGCCAGCAGCAGGCCATCCTGGCCATTGCCAACGCGGTGCGCAGGGCCAGGGCCGGACTTCAGGACCCCAACCGGCCGCTGGGCTCCTTCATCTTTCTTGGCCCCACCGGAGTGGGCAAGACCGAGCTGGCACGCACCTTGGCGGAATTCCTGTTCAACAGCGAACGGGCCATGATCCGCCTCGACATGTCCGAGTTCATGGAGAAACACTCGGTGGCCAGATTGATCGGCGCCCCTCCAGGCTATGTCGGCTACGAGGAGGGGGGTTACCTCACCGAGGCGGTGCGCCGCAGGCCCTATGCCGTCATCCTCTTTGACGAGATCGAAAAGGCCCACCCGGACGTCTTCAACGTCCTCTTGCAGATCCTGGACGATGGCCGCATGACCGACGGCAAGGGCCGCACCGTGGATTTCAAGAACACCATCCTGATCATGACCTCCAATCTGGGGAGCCAGTTGATCATGGATCTGGGCGGCCACGACAACGAGGCCATGCAGCGCGGCCTGGATGAGCTCTTGCACCGCCAATTCAAACCGGAGTTCTTAAACCGGGTGGATGAGATCATCACCTTCCATAGCCTGACCAGGGAGGACCTCATCCGCATCATTGATCTCCAGCTCGAACTGCTCGCCAAGCGCCTGGTGGAGCAGCACTATCACCTAGAGGTGAGCGAGGCAGCCAAGGCCTATCTCATTGAGGTCGGCTTTGACCCGGCCTTTGGGGCCAGGCCCTTGAAACGGGCGATCCAACGGCACGTCCAGGACGCCCTGGCCGTTGGCATCCTGGATGGCCGCTTTGCCGAGGGCGACAGCATCCTCGTGGAGCGGGCGAGCAGCGGCCAAGGCCTGACCTTCAGCAAACGGTAAGCGCGGATGACCACCTCTCAGGAGACCCTGATCAGCATAATCCGCCAGCGCACGGAAAACTACTACGCAGCCCACGGCCTCTGTTGCTCGGAGGCCATCCTCTTTGTCATCAACCGCGGCCTTAAGGGCGGGCTCGGCGATGATCAAGTCCGTCGGCTAGCGGCCGGTTTCTGCGGTGGCATGGGGGGGGGCGACGGGGTGTGCGGGGCCTTGAGCGGCGCCATCGCCGCCTTGGGCCTGATCATCGGCCCTGGCCAACGCCATGGTCTGCCCAAGTCCAAGCTGCGGCAGGCCGCCAAGCGGCTCCACGACTCCTTTCTCGCGGCACAGGGCTCGACCTGCTGCCGCGATCTGACCGCACCCCACAGCCACCACCGCAGGGCCAGAATGGCCAACTGCCAAGAGCTCACCGGCCTGGGCGCCGAACTCACGGCCCGCCTCATTCTGGAACTCCGTCCCAAACTGGCCTCCCAGGCCGACCTCGCCTTCCTCGATCGCCTGGACAGCAAGGCCCGAGGGGTGATCACCCGGATTGCCGCCTATCTCTAACATCAAAACCCCGCCGAACCCGGGGTGCGCGGGAAGGGGATCACCTCCCGGATATTCTTCATGCCGGTGACGAACTGGATCAGCCGCTCGAAGCCCAGGCCGAAGCCGGCGTGGGGGGCGCTGCCGTAGCGCCTGAGGTCCAGGTACCACTGGTAGTTATCGATATCCATGTTAAGGGCTGTCATTCGCGCCAGCAAAGGGTCAAGTCGCTCCTCTCGCTGGCTGCCGCCGATGATCTCGCCGATACCGGGAATCAAGATATCCATGGCCGCCACGGTACGGCCATCCTCGTTGGCCCGCATGTAAAAGGGCTTGATCGCCATGGGGTAATCGGTCACCACCAGGGGCTGTTTGAAGACCTGCTCGGTGAGAAAGCGCTCGTGTTCGGATTGCAGGTCCGCCCCCCAAGCCACCGGCTGGGTGAAGGGGTGGGAGGTCTCGCCGAGCAGGCGCACCGCCTCGGTGTAGGTGATCCGCGCAAACCCCCGCTCCACCACCGCCATCAGGCGGGCAGGCAGCTCCTTGTCGATAAAATTCGCCATCAACGCCAGATCATCGGGGCAGTGGTCAAGGGCGTAGCGGATCAGGTACTTGAGGAAGGCCTCGGCCAGCTCGATATCTTCATTCAGGTCACAAAAGGCCATCTCCGGCTCCACCATCCAGAACTCGGCCAGATGGCGGCTGGTGTTGGAGTTCTCGGCCCGAAAGGTGGGACCAAAGGTGTAGACCCGGCCCAAGGCCAGGGCGTAGGCCTCGGCCTCCAGTTGGCCGCTCACGGTGAGAGAGGCGGCTTGGCCGAAGAAATCCTGGGACCAGTCCATGGGGGCTTGCCCCTTGGCCAAGCGCTCCAGATTAAGGGCGGTCACCGTAAAGGACTCACCCGCTCCCTCGCAGTCACCGGTACCGATGATCGGGGTGTGGACGTAGAAAAACCCCCGCTCCACAAAGAAGGAGTGGACCGCATAGGCCAGGGCGCTCCGCACCCGGGCCACTGCCCCCAGGCTGTTGGTCCTGGGACGCAGGTGGGCGATCTCCCGCAAAAACTCAAAAGAGTGTCGCTTTTTCTGCAGGGGGTACTCCTCCGGCGCCCAGCCCACCACCCGGATGGAGGTGGCCGTCATCTCAACCGCCTGCCCCTTGGCCGGCGAGGCGGACAAGATCCCCTGGGCCACCACGGCACAGCCGGTGGTCAAGCGCTTGACCTCCTCGTGGTAATTGGCCAGGGTCTGATCCGCCACTACCTGCAGATTCGTCAGGCAGGAGCCGTCATTGACATCAATAAATGACAGCTCTTTGGAGTTGCGGCACGAGCGCACCCACCCCCTGACCTCCAGGCCAAGCCCCACCGGCCTCTCCCTCATCACCTCAACCACTCGCCTGTATTGCATATTTGCATCCTCTGGGGTAATTTATCGCCTGACCCGTGGCAACTACCCACGGGGCACCGTATCTCTCTGGGCCAATCTTCCGCCACCGGCTATTGGACCAGCGGCAAACTCTAAATGAATCATCGCCATTTGCAAACCGAAAAGATCCCCAAACCCTCTCAAACAAGGGAGCACGCCATGCCCATCACCCCCCTCGCCCCTGCCCGTTCGGCCTTACTGATCGTTGACATTCAGGAGCGGCTGATGCCGGTTATCGCAGGCCGGGAACAAGTGATCAAGAACGCCTGCCTGCTCATCAAGGCCGCCACTGTCATGGGGATACCCATCGTGGCCACCACCCAGTACGTGGCCCGCATCGGTGAACTGCTCCCGGAGATCAAGGCGGAATTGAAGGACGCCGCAATCATCGACAAGATGGAGTTCGGCGGCTTCAACAATCCCCAGATAGCCCAGGCGGTGGGCCAACTTCCCCGGGAGATCGACACCCTGATCATCGCCGGGGTCGAGACCCATATCTGCGTCTACCAGACCACCATGGGTGCCATCCAGGCGGGGTACAAGGCCTGGGTCCCGGCAGACGCCGTCTCTTCGCGCGCCCGCCAAAATCACCGCAGCGGCGTGGCCAGGATCCGAGAGATCGGCGGCATTGTGGCCAATACCGAGTTGATCATCTATGAGTTGCTGCATCGGGCCGGCACCCCGGAGTTCAAGGCGCTGTTGCCGTTCCTGAAATAAGGTGGCCTGCCGTTCCCTGTGCACCGCAACCGCACCCCAATCTTAATGAAATCGCAAAAAGTCCATGGACTCGCCATCCGCCTACACAATCTCAACAAGATAAATAGTGTGCCGGCGTCGGTTGAGCGGTTCTTGCGAAACCGCCAAACTTCTTTGCGCCAAAGTCGATTACCATATTGATTTTTCCGAACAAATCTGCATAACTGTAGTGGTATCAATAACCCGAATCAAAAGGTGAGTCTGTGACCAACGAAATTGCGATGCTCCAGGACGAACGTCGACGCCATGACCGCTTCCACAAACGCGCAACCATCCTCTATCGGGGCTTTGAGGATATTGCCAAGGACAAGCATGGCCAACGGGGCGAGTTGTTGGACTTCAGCGGTGGTGGCGCCCGTTTTCTGGCCAATCAGGAAGTTGAAAAGAACTGCCAGTTGATCTTGGAACTCGATTTTATCGGCTGGCAAGAGGACGGCGAGGAGTGGACCCAGACCGGAGACCCTGGGGACATTAGCAAACTGAGGGCCATCGGCGCGGTTATGTGGTGCACCCAGGACGAGACTCAACCGACCAAGTATGAGGTAGGGGTCCGCTTCACCGGCAGGGTCCGCTAGTAGGGGTCAGGTCAAGGCCTGACCGCCCATCGGTCAGAGATCGTACAACAGGGGTTGAAGACACCATGACAGAGAAAAAAAAGACCGAAGTGAACCTGGAGATGTGCAGTGGATTTTTCAGGATCCCCACGGATGACATCATCTACAATATTACGGTCCTGGCCTCGAATGAACCAAGCACCACCAAGGTCGTTGAAAAGATTATCGAGGTGGAGAAGATCGTTGAGGTTGAACGAAAATCACCGGCACCGCCGGTCGAGGTCCCACCCGTCTTCACCGCCGCGCCCTCACCACCAGCGGATGACTATTTCCAAAGAAGTGCCCAGCACCTCCAACAAGAACTCGCCCTGACCGCCCGCGAGGCAGGGGCACTGCTTGACCGGGGAGGAATCGGCCCCGACCTGAGCGCCATCCAAGATGTGGCCGCCATGGCTAAGGATCTCAAAGGGGTGTTGTTGTCCATGAAGAGCCACCCCCTGGTGAGCGGGACAGGGGTCACCACCCTTGGTGGCGGGGCAGAGTTGGCCCCGGCCCTTTCCCAACTGGCAGCCAAGATCACCCACGCCCGCAACTTAAGCAACGCCGCGGCAACCATGCCCTCGGCTCCGGCGCCCTCGCCGGCCACCCGGACCGTCACCCGCTACCTGTTCAACCTGGACGCCGTGTTCCAGACCATCTACGAACTCTGCACCAACGAGACCGTCAAGGGGCATATCCAGGCAGCCAGGGCCAAGGCCAACGAGATCTTTGACAAGGATCTCTTTTACGACGCCATCAGCCCCAAGGCCAGTGGCTATGTCGAAGACGACGGCTTCTTTACCGTGCCCATGACCGACATCTACACCGCCCTGGGCTCGGCCTGCGCGGACAAGGCCATCTGCAATCTGCTTGCCAAGATGGACAAGCAGCAGGGCGCAATCTTCCTCGACCAATTTCTGCCCCTGGAGGTCCCGGAGAAGGCGGAGGTGACCATTCCCATTGCGGATGAGGTAGGCATCCTGGATGAGTTCCCTGACTTCGCCACTCCTGGTGAGGGCGGGGAGTTGAACGCGCTGCTGGACGAATGCCAGACCGGCATGGAGGCACTCATCGCCCAGGCAGGGGCAAGCGCGGGGGGCGGTCAAGGACAGGGTAGCGATGACCTCCTCACCAAGGTCGAGGACGCCATCACCATCGCGGCCAGTATCCTCTATGACGCCTCCCGGCTAGCCGATGAGGGCGCCATTGGCCAAAACGATGATCCGGCAACTCTCCTCGGTGTCAAGCTTAAGGGCTTGGCCACCCTCGCGGCGACCATGCTCACGGAAAAGGAGGCCAACCCTACTCTGACCTATGACCAGGGTCTGGCCGCCGGGCAAGCGGCGTTGACCCGCGTTGTCAATGAACTGACTCCCAAGCCCAAGCCCCCACCCCCTCCGCCGCCACCACCCCCCAAAGCGAGCACGGGGAGTACGCCACCTCCCCCTGAAAACTATGGCGAGGCCAGCCAGGACGACATTGATCGGCTCTTGGAGGAGTTGGCCTAGACCTTGGCCCCATGACCGGCCGACGCCATCTCAAAATTTTCTGCCAACATTACAGCCAGTTAAAGAGAACAATGGCCGTCCTAGGCAAGATGTCCGCCCCTGGAGCACCGAGGCGAGGGCATAAATTCCATTGAAAAGTAAAAAGAAAAGTCTTAAAGTCCGATCTGTTGACCGTCATGGTCGATATCCACTCCCTGGGAGTTTCTCCCGGTCGGCAACCTGCCACCCCGCTCGTCTGGCAGGTTTTCTTTTGTCAACCTAGACCAACCGCGGCCCAAACGCTGCCTTCAAACAGGAACGAGTTCCACCATGGAAAACAAAAAAGGTAACACTCTCTGGAATTTCTTTGCCTCGGTGAAGCTGGCCCTGGTCACCCTCTTTGTCTTGGCTGTTGCCTCGATCATCGGCACCATCGTCCCCCAAAAGGAGGAGGCAGCCCGCTACATCGAACTCTACGGCGAAAATATCGCCAATTTTTTCCAACTGCTGGACATCCAGGATATGTACAACTCCTGGTGGTTTACCTCGATGCTGGTCCTCTTCTCCCTGAACCTGATCGTCTGCACCATCGAACGGTTGCCCCATATCTGGAAGGTAGTCACCTTGGACAACCTGGCCACCACCTCGGCTGACCGCCTGGGCAAGATGGCCATGAACCGCAAGTTCATGACCCAGGTGACCAGCGAACAAGCCCAACAGGGGGTCCTCCAGCTCATGCAAGGGGCGGGTTGGCCCTTGAGTCGGGCGGACAAGGACGGGGGCACCCTCTTTTTCAGCCAAAAAGGGGCCTATACCCGGCTGGGGGTAATCGTCGTGCATATCAGCATCCTGGTCATCTTTGTCGGCGCCCTCATCGGCTCCTTCTATGGCTACAAGGCCAGCGTCCTGATCCCCGAGGGGGGCTCAACCCCTCAGGTCTACCAGTCCAATGACGAACACACCCCCATCCCCTTGGGTTTCTCCGTCCGCTGCGATGACTTTCAGTTGACCTATTACGATACCGGCATGCCGAAAGAGTATCGCTCGGAGTTGGCTATCGTCAAGGACGATAAAGAGGTGTACCATAAGTCGATTGTGGTCAACGACCCCATGCAGTATGCCGGCTTGACCTTCTATCAGTCAAGCTATCAACCGGTGGAGGGACAGTTCAGCGTCGAGATTGCCAATGAAGCCACCAAGGCCGAACAGAAGTTTATCATTACCCCTCGCCAGGAGAGTAAATGGCTCAGTGAGAACGTGACCTTCGGTATCGTCGACCTCTCCGGCCCGGACATGATGAAACGGTATCAGTATAAAATCTGGTTCTCCGACGGCAAGGCCGACCCGGCCGAGTTCTGGATCAACGAGGGGGGGACGGCGAAGATCAAACGGCCCGACACCACCTATGTCTTTACCGCCAAGCCTCGCTTCGCCACCGGGCTCCAGGTGGTCAAGGACCCGGGGGTGTGGACGGTGTACACCGGCTGCATCATGATGGTGTTGGGACTCATCATCATCTTCTTCATGTCGCACCGCCGGATCTGGGTCTTTGTGAGCAACGACGGCAAGAAGACCACCATTCAGGTCAGCGGCATGAGCAACAAGAACAAGATCGGTTTTGAACGGGATCTTGAGGGTATCTACGAAAAATTCGCAGCCGATACGTCGCTGGCGGCGCTTTCCAAGTAACACATAACAAAGGAACGACTATATGAATAGCAGCCAGCTCTTGGGTTTCACCACCTTTGCCTATCTCTTCGCCTCAATCCTCTATATCGCCATCTTTGTCTTCCGGGCAGAGAAGATCGGCATCGTGGCCTCAGTGGTCACCCTACTCTCCTTCCTTGCCCATACCGCCGGCATCATCCTGCGTTGGGTGGAATCCTACCAGATGGGATATGGCCATGCCCCCCTCTCCAACATGTACGAATCCTTGGTCTTCTTTGCCTGGGCCATTGCCATCTTCTACCTGTGGCTGGAGTGGAAGTTCAAAAATCGGCTGATCGGCGCCTTTGCCGTCCCCTTCGCCTTCTTGAGCATGGCCTATGCCTCCTTTGCCTCGGAGATCACCTCCGAGATCAAACCCCTGGTGCCGGCCCTGCAGAGCAACTGGCTCATCGCCCATGTGGTAACCTGTTTTATCGGCTATGCCGCCTTTGCCATAGCCGGCGGCATCGGTATCATGTACCTCATAAAAAATCGCTATGAGGAGGGCCAGAAACAGGCAGGGGCCGAGGCCGGCGGACTGCTCTCCACCCTGCCCCCCTTGCGGATCATTGACGATGTCATCTACAAGTGCATCATCTTCGGCTTTGTCTGGCTGAGCACCGGCATCATCACCGGCGCCATCTGGGCCAACGAGGCCTGGGGCACCTATTGGAGCTGGGACCCCAAGGAGACTTGGTCGCTGATCACCTGGTTCGTGTACGCCGCCGCCCTCCATGCCCGGTTCGTCAAGGGGTGGAGTGGCAAGAGAATCGCCTGGATCGCCATCATCGGCGTGTTCAGCGTGATCTTCACCTATTACGGGGTCAACTTCCTGCTCTCGGGTCTGCACAGCTACGGCAGCCCGGGCTGATTCAGCACCACCCTATCGGCGCCCCACTACATCGAGGCCGACACCGTGCGCAAGCAGGGTGTCGGCCTTTGCTTTATCGACAATAAATCTCCGGACCCGGGAGTCTTTACCCATGAAGACCATCACCCCAATTGCCACGATTAACTGCCGGATCACTGTCCCCGGCTCCAAGAGCCTGACCCAGCGCGCCCTGATTGCCGCCGCCCTGGCCGATGGGGTCAGCACCCTGAGCGGTCCCTTGGCCAGTGAAGACACCGAATACACCAGTGCCGCCCTTAGGGCCATGGGTATAGCCATTGACTGCTCTGGCCCCGAGTGGCGCATCCACGGCCTGGGCGGACGCATCGCATCCCCCGGCGAACCAATTTTCCTGGGCAACAACGGCACCGCCACCCGTTTTTTGACCTCGGTGGCCGCCTTGGGCCATGGCCCTTTCACCATCAGCGGCGGCCCCAGGATGGCGGAACGGCCGATTGCCCCGTTAATGGCGGCCTTGCGCGGCTGGGGGGTCAACATCGACAGTATCAACCATACCGGCTGCCCGCCCCTGCGCATTGAGGCCGCCGGCATCAAAGGCGGGGCAACCGTGTTGCCGGAGGGAAAGAGTAGCCAGTACCTCTCCTCGCTGTTGCTGGTCGCACCCTATGCCCGGGAGGCGGCGGAGCTTGCGGTCACCGGGGAGGTGCTCTCCAAGCCCTATGTCACCATGACCCTGGCGGTGATGGAGGCCTTTGGGATCAAGGCCACTGCCAATGAGGGGCTGAACCGGTTCACCATCCCCCAAGGGAGCTACCGGGCGCGCGACTATGCCATTGAGGGCGATGCCTCCAGCGCCTCCTACTTCTGGGCCGCGGCCGCGGTCACCGGCGGCCGGGTGACGGTCGCCAACGTGCCGGATCCTTCGCTCCAGGGCGACGCCGTGCTGGTCGCCATGCTGGCGCGGATGGGCTGTCAAGTTGAGAGGCAAGAGAGCGGGATCACGGTGATTGGGCCAGGGCAGTTGCAGGCCATTGAGGTGGACATGGGGGATTGCCCGGACGTGGCGCCGACGCTGGCGGTGGTGGCGGCCTTTGCCCAGGGCACCACGGTGATTAAGAATATCGCCCATCTCAGGATCAAGGAGTGTGACCGTCTCCACGTCATGGCCACGGAACTGGCCAAGCTGGGGATCAAGACTAAAGAGTTGGCCGACACCCTGATCATCGAAGGCAACCCGAAGCGCATGGGCCTCACCGGTGCCACCATCGACGCCCATGACGACCATCGCATCGCCATGTGTTTTGCAGTGGCCGGTCTGCTTGTGCCCGGCATCACCATTGCTGAGGAGGGTTGCGTGGCCAAGTCCTTCCCTGACTTTT
This sequence comes from uncultured Desulfobulbia bacterium, assembly GCA_964430285.1. GTDB lineage: Bacteria > Desulfobacterota > Desulfobulbia > Desulfobulbales > VMSU01 > VMSU01. Next base: position 155 of record CAYSFY010000115.1, on the reverse strand, counting down.
GGGAACGGTTCGCCCTCTTGGGAGATCACCCTGACCGCCCTTGATGCTTCGTGGTAGCCAAAGGGACAACCGCGGTGAGCGTATTTGTTACCGAGGTGCTTTATGCCGACTCCGCGACCACCCGACGCAAAAACCTTTGCCATGCCGAAATGAGT
>CAYSFY010000114.1:6598-14520 GCA_964430285.1 uncultured Desulfobulbia bacterium | reverse complement strand
GAGTGCCGAGGTCGAGCGGCTGCGGGCCGAGGTGGAACAACTGCGCACGGATTTCGAACGCTTCAAAGGCCAATTTGAATAATCCTGTCGACAGCCTGGCGAAATTTTATTATAGTCCTTCTCCTTTTGAAACTACCCCATGTTGGTTAGGTAAATGGCTGAAGGCTGTTAGGGAATAACGGAGTTCATCCTTGCCTTGGCCCATCGGATATTGTGTGTTTCTCTGTTGCTAAGCCATTGGCACAAAATAACTCCGCCGTTCACGATAGCCAAAATGGCATAAGGAGCCGTAAAGGAATGAGCCAGATTGCTCATGTTATTTCGTAACGGCTCCTAACTGGCCAAACACCTACAGCCTAATGACCTGAGAATTAATGAATACTCTGCCAACTCAGCAGCGGATAGTGATTACCGGGGTCGGTCTGGCGGCGCCTAATGCCGCGAACCTCACCGACTTTCGGGCCAAGGTCTTGGCCGGCCAGAGTGAGATCCGCGAGATTGAGTTGCGCTACATGGGCAAGGCCCCGGCCGGGGTCTGCACCTTTCCGGAGACCAAGTACCGTAAAAAGAAGGACAACAAGCGCGGCACCCGCGCCGGTTGCCTGGGGGTCTATGCCGCCCACGAGGCCTTGGCCGATGCCGGCATTGACTTCTCGGAGTATCGCCGGGACCTGACCGGGGTCTATATCGGGCTCACCGAGCATGGCACGGTGGAGACCGAGAACGAGGTCTACAACATCAGCCAGTACGGCTACAACGTGGATTATTGGACCCATCACCATAATCCGCGCACCGTGCTCAATAACCCGGCGGGCGAGATCACCATGAGCCTCGGCATCACCGGCCCCCACTACTCCGTGGGCGCCGCCTGCGCCGCCGGCAACGCCGCCCTGATCCAGGGGGCGCAGATGCTGCGCTTGGGCGAGGTGGAGTTGGCCCTGTGCGGCGGCATCTCCGAGTCCGTGGGCTCCTTTGGCATCTTCGCCAGTTTCAAGGCCCAGGGTGCCTTGGCCAGCCATGCTGACCCGACCCGCGCCAGTCGCCCCTTTGACCTGGACCGGGACGGCATCGTCATCTCGGAAGGGGCCTGTCTCTACACCCTGGAGACCTTGGACCGGGCCTTGAGCCGTGGGGCCAAAATCTACGGCGAGATCGCGGGGTACGCCATGAACTCGGATGCCATGGACTTTGTCATGCCCCATGGGCCCCGTCAGGCCGAGTGTGTGCGGCTCGCCCTTTCCCGGGCAGGGATGACGCCCAATGAGATCCATATCGTCAACACCCACGCCACCGGCACCAGGCAGGGGGATATTGAGGAGTGCCGGGGTCTGGCCGAGATCTTTAGCGCGTGCCCGGCCACCTACTTCAACAACACCAAGAGTATTATCGGACACGCCATGGGCGCGGCCGGGGTCTTGGAGCTGGCAGCCAACCTGCCGGCCTTCGACGACCACCTGGTCCACCCGACCATCAATGTGGAGCGGCTTGATCCCGAGTGCGCCCTGCCCAACTTGGTGATCGGCCAGGCCCGAGAGGTGGAGCGGGTGGATACCATCCTCAACAACTCCTTTGGCATGGTGGGGATCAATTCGGTAATTATTGTCAAAAAATATCAAGACTAATTCGTCGGCTACGCCGTTGATAATCATGGTCCTTCCCGGGTCGCCAAGGCGACGGCAATGAGCGGCCGGAGAGGCCACAATATTTCGTAACGGCTCCAAAATGAGGATGATTGATGACCAGAGATGCGATCAGTGATGTAATCATAGAGATAATCAGAGATATCGATGAAGAGGCCGACACCGCCACCTTGGCCGCGGATCAGCCCCTGCGGGATCAGTTGGATCTCGACTCCATGGATTTCCTCGATATTGTCATGGAGTTGCGCAAGCGCTACAAGCTGCAGATCCCGGAAGAGGACTATCCCCAGTTGGCCACACTTGATTCCTGCGTGAACTATCTGGAGCCCAAACTGCGCGACCGTTAAGGTGGAGCGGCCGATCGTCATCATCGGCGGCGGGATGTCCGGTCTCGCCGCTGCCATTCGTCTGGCCCGTTTTGGTCGGCGGACCATCATCCTGGAACAACACACGAGGCCTGGCGGCCTCAACTCTTTCTACTACCGGCAGGGGCGGCTGTTGGAGACCGGTCTCCACGCCATGACCAACTTCGCCCCCCCTGGCGAGCGCTCCGCCCCCTTAAACCGCCTGTTCCGGCAGCTCAAGCTCTCCCGCAAGGCCTTTGCCACCCACGAGCAGATTGGCTCTGATATCCTTTTTCCCACCCACTCCTTGCGCTTTACCAACGATATCAACTGCCTGCTGGATGAGGTGGCCACCAAGTTCCCGCGTTCGGCCGCGGGCTTTGTCAGCCTCGTGCAGTTCGTCAAGGAGTACAACCCCTTCCTCCCCCGGCCCTGGCTGTCGGCCCGGGAGGCCATGGCCACCTATCTCCCTGACCCGCTGTTGATCGAAATGCTCCTCTGCCCGCTGATGATCTACGGCAACAGCGAGGAGGATGACATGGACCTGGCCCAGTTCGTGATCATGTTCCAGGCGGTCTTTTTGGAAGGGTTCTTCCGGCCGGCCGGCACTATCCGCGACCTCTTGGACCTGCTGCTGGATCACTACCTGGCCCTGGGCGGCGAGATCCGCTTCAAGAGCGCGGTCGCCACGCTCTTGGCCTTCGGCGACACGGTGCATGGGGTGCGGCTGGTGAGTGGCGAGGAGATCGAGGCCGAGACGGTAATCTCCACGGCCGGCGCCGCCGCCACCTTGGCCCTGTTGCCCAACAGTCTGCCCGGTGATCCGGCAACGTACGTCGGCCGCATGAGTTTCGCGGAGTCCATCTACCTCCTGCCCCGGGCCGCGCTGCACGGGGTTCGCCATGACGCCACCTGCATCTTCTTCAGCAACCGCGACCGGTTTGTCTACCATCGGCCTGCCGAGGCCATGGACCTGGAGGTGGGGGTGATCAACTTCCCGGCCAACTTCCAAGGGCTCCCGGAGACGGACCCGGTGCAGCTCAGGGTCACCCATCCCGCCAACTACGCCATCTTTGCCAAGGCCGACTCAGGCCCTGGTCCGGGCCGCACCGTGCGCTACCAACGGCTGAAAGAGGAGTGGCAGCAGCGGTCGCTAGCCAAAATCGGCAAAATGATTGGGAATTTTGACCAAAACATTGTATACCATGACTCCTTTACCCCCTTAACCATCGAACGCTACAGCGGCAAGGCGGCAGGCGCGGTCTACGGCAGCCCCGTGAAGGTGAAAAACGGCCTTACCCGCTACAAAAATCTCTTGGTGGCCGGTACCGATCAAGGGTTTCTCGGGATCGTCGGCGCCATGCTCAGTGGGGTGACGGTGGTGAATGAACAGATCCTGGGGGCAATGACGAATTAAAAATTACGAATTACGAATGAAAAGATTGGGAGTTGGGCTTCCCTGTTCACCCCCCGGATGTGCGTGAGTTGGCCTCCTCGGCCACCCTGCACGTTTCCCCCTGCAACCTTCAAACTTCTCTTGGTCCATGGTCTACCACGCAATCGAGGATCTCTCACAATTTGCCTACGATGTCATTGTCATCGGCTCGGGGTTGGGCGGCCTGACCTCGGCCAACCGCTTGGCCCGGGCCGGGCATTCGGTCCTGCTCCTGGAGCACCACCATCAACTGGGGGGGCTGGCCACCTGGTTCAAGCGTCGGGGCCACATCTTTGATATCTCCCTGCACGGTTTCCCTTTTGGCATGGTCAAGACCTGCCGCAAGTACTGGAACCGGGCGATCATGGACTCCATTGTCCAGCTGAAAAACATCCGCTTCGCCAACCCCCAGTTCTCCCTGACCACCACCTTTGACCGCCAGGACTTCACCGCCATTCTGGAGAACACCTTCCACATCAAGCGCGCGGTGATCGACTCCTTCTTCGCCACCGTGGCCGGCATGAACTTCTACGATGACCGCACCATGACCACCCGGGAGCTCTTTGAACAGTTCTTCCCCGGCCGGGCCGATGTCCACCGGTTGTTGATGGAGCCCATCACCTATGCCAACGGCTCCACCCTGGACGACCCGGCCATCACCTACGGCATCGTCTTTTCCAACTTCATGAACAAGGGGGTGTTTACCTTCACCGGCGGCACCGATCGTTTGATCGGCCTGATGGTGGAGGAGGCGGAGAAGAACGGGGTGACCATCTGCGACCGCACCCGGGTGGAGCGGATCATCATCGACCAGGGAAGGGTGCGGGGGGTCGAGGCGCAGGGGCGCGAGATCGCCGCCCGCTCCGTGGTCAGTAACGCTGGCATCATCAACACCATCACCGAACTGGTGGGCCGCGACGCCTTCCCCCCGGAGTTCATGGGGGAGTGCGACCTGGTCAAGGTCAACAACTCCAGCTGCCAGGTCTACATGGGGGTGAAGAAGGGGGAGCACATCCCGGATATCGGCGACCTGCTCTTTACCTCCGAGGCCGAGGAGTTCAGCGCCGACGAGATGCTGGACATGGAGACCAACAGCCGCACCTTCTCCCTCTACTACCCCAAGACCCGGCCGGGCCATGACCGCTACACCATCGTCGCCTCCATGAACGGCCGCTTTGACGACTGGGCCCAGCTGGACAAGGGGGCCTACGACCAGGCCAAGGAGCGCATGATCGACCGCGCCGTGGACGGCCTGGAGAAATTCCTCCCCGGCATCCGCGCCCAGTGCGACTGGCTGGAGGCCGCCACCCCCAAGACCTTCCACCGCTACACCCTGCACACCAAGGGCTCCTCCTTCGGCACCAAGTTCGAGGGGCTCGACATCTCCCGCTCCCTGTTCAAGGTGGTGCCCGGCCTCTTCCACGTGGGCTCGGTGGGGATCATCATGTCCGGCTGGCTGGGGGCCATCAACTATGGGGTGATCGTGGCCAATGACGTGGATGGGTATCTGCGGGGGTGAGAGGGGCAATGGTAAAAGGTGAATGATGTACCTTATACCCGCGTAGGTTGGGTAGAGCGCAGCGAAACCCAACAATCGGGTGATTGCGCAAAAATACCGTTCCAATTCTTAAAGGACAACAACTGATGACCATAGGCGAATTTGACCAGCAGGTGGCCATTGTCACCGGCGCCAGCAAGGGGATCGGCAGGGCCATTACCCTGGCCCTGCTTTCGCAGGGGGCGACCGTGGTCGGGGTCTATGGCGGCGACCGGGCAGCGGCCGAGGCCTTGCAGGCAGAGGCCGCGGTCCATGGCGACCGTCTCCGCCTCCACTGCTGCGACGTGGCGGACTACCAGGCGGTCACCACCCTCTACCAGCAGGTGGAAGAGGAATTTGCCGCCATCGACATCCTGGTCAGCAACGCCGGCATCCGCCGCGACTCGGTCCTGGCCATGATGCCCCAAGAGGCCTGGCAACGGGTGATCGACGTCAACTTGAACGGCTCCTTCAACATGGCCAAGCCCGCGGTGCTCTTGATGATGAAGAAAAAGTACGGCCGCATCATCTTCATCACCTCGCCCATGGCCTACCTGGGCTTTGCCGGTCAGGCCAACTACGCGGCCTCCAAGGCCGGCCAGATCGGCCTGATGCGCTCCCTCTCCAAGGAGACTGCCAAGCGCAAGATCACGGTGAACTGTGTCTCCCCCGGCTTCATTGACACCGAACTGATCGCCGGCCTCCCTGCCGAGCGCCGCGCCGAGTACCAGAAGTTGGTGCCCTTGGGCCGCTTTGGCCAGGCCGACGAGGTGGCCCACGCCGTCCTCTTCCTGGCCGGCAGGCAGGCCGCCTACATCACCGGCTCGGTGCTGGAGATCAACGGTGGCATCTGATCTTGATATCCTGGAGCTCATCCCCCACCGGCCCCCCTTTCTGTGGGTGGATCGGATTGTCGAGCTTGGGGCCTGCGCCATTGTCGCCGAGAAGCTCTTTGCCCCTGACCTCGACCTCTACCAGGGCCACTACCCCCACCACCCCATCACCCCCGGGGTGATCCTCTGCGAGGCGATCTTCCAGGCCGGGGCCATCCTCATTAGCCAGCTGCTGCGCGATGAGGGCCAAGCGAGCAACGGCATCCCGGTCCTCACCCGCATCTACAACGCCAAGTTCAAGCGCCAGGTGCCCCCCGGCACCCTGGTCCGCCTGGAGGCCCGCTTGGTGGAGAGGGTCGGCCCGGCCTGGATGATGAAGGGCAAGGCCCTGATCAACGGCAAGAGCGCGGTCAGCGTAGACTTCGCCTGCGCCGAGGCTGCGGAGTAGGGGAGCATCCGTCCCCTGTAGCCCCTTCACCCATAACCTTTTCCTTGCTCCTTTCACCTGCCCCATGTCCTTTCTCAAGCTAACCAACAAACGCATCGTCATCTTCGGGCTGGCCAACAAGAAGTCCATCGCCTGCGCCATCGCCAAGGTATTGGTGGAGGAGGGGGCCGAGGTCATCCTGGTGGTGCGTAGCGAGGAACGCCGGGCCACGGCCTTAAAGCTCTTCCCCCAGGCCAAGGTCTACTGCTGCGACGTGGAGGACGAGGCCAACATCGTTCGAGTGCGGGACGAGATCGCGGCCGACCACGACGGCCCCATCCACGGGCTAGTCCACTCCATCGCCTATGCCAACTACTCGGCCGGGCTCACCCCCTTTCACCAGACGGTGAAGCAGGACTTCCTGCAGGCGGTGGATATCTCCTGCTTTTCGCTCATCGCCATTGCCAACCACTTCCGCCCCCTGTTGCACCGGGAGGCCTCGGTGGTGACCATCTCCATCTCCACCACCCGCATGGCGGCGGAGAACTATGGCTACATGGCCCCAATCAAGGCGGCCCTGGAGTCCTCCCTCTGCTTCCTGGCCAAGGGCTTTGCCGCCTTCTCGGAGGTCCGCTTCAACGCCGTCTGCCCGGGGCTGCTCAAGACCTCGGCCTCGGCGGGCATCCCGGGCTACGTGGACTCCTACCTCTTTGCCGAGCAGGTGATCCCCCGGCATCGCGGGGTGGAAACCCGGGAGGCCGCCGACCTCGCCTGCTTCCTGCTCTCGCCACGGGCCTCGGGGATCAACGCCCAATCCCTGGTGGTGGATGCCGGCATGGCCATCAACTACTTTGACCAGGCCATCGTCCGCCGGGTCAATGGCGGGCTGTAGGACACAATAAATGATCAATACCGGCCATCTCACCCTGAGACTCAGGAGGTATGCGCATGCCAACGCTTAACTCACAACTCCCGGAAGAGACCTTGCGTTATCTGGAGGAGCATATCCCCGAACTGGCCGATGCCGCGGCGAGACAGGCATATTGGCAGACATTGGCTTCAGGTGACAGTGTCCTGGAAGCAGCAAACGGATCGCTGGTGGAGGTGTTCTCCGATGGCACCCGAAAGGTGATCAAGGAACTCCCCCCCCAAACGTCGGTTACAGCTGGACAGCGGCTGGAGAGCAAATGACTGTTCATACCCCTCGGGTGCGCATGTTTGCCGGGCCGAATGGGTCGGGTAAAAGCACCATCAAATCGGTGTTGCGTCCAGAACTGCTGGGGGTGTACATCAATCCCGATGATATCGAGAAGGAGATACGCGAGCGTGGAGCATTTCTTGATGTGGAATCTTACGGGGTGCACACAACAGCAGAGGAGATTTTAGCGTTTTTTCAGCGTTCCCATCTGCTGGCCAACGCCGATCTTCTTGATGAGGCGGCCTCCTTACGTTTCAATGATGGCAAGCTCAGTTTTTTTGCGGTCGCGGTGAACGCCTATTTCGCTTCAGTGGCAGCGGATTTTATCCGCCAGAAGCTTCTGGAAACCGGCACCTCATTCACCTTTGAGACGGTTATGTCCTCACCAGACAAGGTTCAATTCCTGCACAAGGCCCAGTTGCGGGGCTATCGCACCTATCTCTATTACGTGGCCACCGAGGCCCCAGAGATCAACATCTCCCGCGTGCAACATCGGGTCAGGATGGGT
>CAYSFY010000114.1:1984-6588 GCA_964430285.1 uncultured Desulfobulbia bacterium | reverse complement strand
CACCCTGTTCCGGAAGACAAGATTGTGAGCCGCTATCATCGTTCACTGGAGTTGTTGAGGGATGCCATCCATTTTACCGACCGAGCCTATCTCTTCGACAACTCAAGCCACGAATGCATTTGGCTGGCAGAGGTGACAGACGGTCATTCGTTGGAGATGAAGGCAAATCGCATGCCTCACTGGTTCAAACAGGCACTGTGGGACAAGTTCCGCACATGAACCGCAACAGCCCTGGACCGTTACTTAACTCTCTCCTCTAAACCCTCATGCGTTTTAACCATGTCGCCATCACCGCCTTTGGCTATGAACTGCCGCCGCACCAGGTCACCTCGGATGAGCTGGAGGAGCGCCTAAGCCCCGTCTATCAAAGGCTGAAGCTCCCTGCCGGCCGTCTGGAGTTGATGAGCGGCATCCACAGCCGCCGCTTCTGGGAGCGGGGCACCCGTCCCAGTCAAGGGGCCGCCCTTGCCGGTGCCAAGGCCTTGGCCCGGGCCGGCATCGCGCCGCGGGAGATCGACTGCCTGATCAACACCTCGGTGTGCCGGGACATGATCGAACCGGCCACCGCCGCCTTTGTCCACCAAGAGCTTAAGCTTAAGGAGCAGTGCCTGATCTTCGACCTCAGTAACGCCTGCCTGGGGTTCTTGAACGGCATGCTGGTGTTGGCCGCCATGATCGAGCAGGGACAGGTGCGCCACGGCCTGCTGGTGGCGGGGGAGACCGCCGAGGAGCTGGTGGAGACCACCATCGCCTCCCTGCTGGCCGACCCCACCCTCACCCGCAAGGGGATCAAACCCTCCTTCGCATCCCTGACCATCGGCTCCGGCGCCGTGGCCTGCGTCCTCTCCCGGACCGAGGGGGATGGGCATCGCCTGCTGGGCGGGGCCTGCCGCGCCCATACCGGCCACAACCACCTCTGCCAGGGGGATGGCGGCACGGGCGGCACCATGATGAACACCGACTCGGAAGAGCTCCTGAAGCGCGGGGTGGAGACGGCGGCCCAGGTGTGGCCGGAGTTCTTGAGCGAGCTCGTTTGGCAGCCCGAGGCCATTGCCCGCTACTGCTGCCACCAGGTGGGCACGGCCCATGCCCGGCTGCTGATGGAGACTTTACATCTCGACCCAACCAAGAACTTCGAGACCCTGGCCCGCCTCGGCAACGTCGGCTCGGTCTCGGCCCCCATCACCTTTGCCATGGCCGTGGAAGAGGGGATGATCCTCCCCGGCGATCGGGCCGCCATCCTCGGTATCGGCAGTGGCATCAACTGCCTGATGCTGGGCGTGGAGTGGTAGGCCATGCCGTCAAGCGACCTCTACCCCTTCACCCCCAAGCGGTTTGTCATCAACGGCCACACCCTCTCCTATCTGGATGAGGGGCAGGGGCCGGTCCTCCTCATGCTCCACGGCAACCCCACCTGGTCGTTCTTCTACCGCAACCTGGTCTTGGCCCTGCGCTCGGAGTTTCGGGTGATCGTACCGGACCACATGGGGTGCGGCCTCTCGGACAAGCCCCAGGACTACCCCTACACCCTGGCTACCCACATCGCCAACCTCACCACCCTCATCGACCACCTGGGGCTCACCGATCTGGCGCTCATGGTCCATGACTGGGGCGGGGCCATCGGCATGGGCTTGGCCGGTCGCAGGCCCGGAGTGATCCGCGCCCTGGTGATCACCAACACCGCCGCCTTCCCCTCGCCCCACATCCCCTGGCGCATCCGGGTCTGTCGCTGGCCCTGGCTCGGCGCCCTGTTAGTGCGCGGCCTAAACGGCTTTGCCCGGCCGGCGGTGACCATGGCGGTGACCAACAGGATGGCCCCCGAGGTGGCGGCGGGCTTCCTGGCCCCCTACGCATCCTGGGCCAACCGGGTGGCGATCCACGCCTTTGTCAAGGACATCCCCATGTCCGCCAACCACCCCTCATGGCCGACCCTGACCGAGGTGGAGGCCAATTTAGCGCTGCTCAGGGAGAAGCCCATGCTTATCCTGTGGGGCGGCCGGGACTTCTGCTTTAACGACTGGTTCTATCATGAGTGGCTGCGGCGCTTCCCCCAGGCCAGGCGCCACTACTTCGCCCAAGCCGGCCACTATCTGTTGGAGGACGCCGGGGCCGAGATCGAGCCCCAGGTCCGTTCCTTCTTCAGGGAGACCGCCCCGTGACCAACATCGCCGCCGCCTTGATCGCGGTCGCCCGGCAGGCCCCGGATCGAGTCGCCCTGGTCGACCGGACCGCTAGCGGTGGCCGTGGCACCACCTTTGCCGCGCTTTTGGCCCTGGTGGCCCGCCATGCCGAGTTTCTGCGCGGCCAGGGGATCGGCCCGGGGGATCGGGTGATGCTGATGGTCAGGCCCTCCTTGGAGTTTGTCTCGCTCGCCTTCGCCCTCTTCTCCCTGGGCAGCGTGGTCATCCTCATCGACCCGGGCATGGGGTATCGTAACCTCCTGCGCTGCATCGGCGCGGTGGAGCCCTCCGCCCTGGTGGCCATCCCCCAGGGGTTGCTCTTCTCCCGCCTCTTTGCCAAGCCCTTTCGCACCGTGCGCCGCCGGCTGTGCGTGGGCAGGGCTTGGGGTCTCTTGGGCGCGGAGATCCCTGGCGCCGACCGCCACCACCGGGGTCTGACCATCGCCCCCACCACGGCCACGGACCTGGCGGCCATCATCTTCACCACCGGCAGCACCGGGCCGCCCAAGGGGGTGCAGTACCCGCACCGCATCTTCGCGGCCCAACTGGAGCAGATCAGAAACTTCTACCACATCGGACCTGGGGAGATCGATCAACCGGCCTTCCCCCTCTTTGCCCTGTTCTCCATCGCCCTGGGGGCCACGGCGGTGATCCCGGAGATGGACCCCACCCGGCCGGCCCAGGTCGATCCTCAAAAATTCATCCGCACCATCACCGACTACCGGGTCACCTACTCCTTTGGCTCGCCCGCCATCTGGAAGCGGATCAGCCGTTACGGTCAGGAGCAGGGGGTGATCCTCACTACGCTGAAGCAGGTGCTGATGGCCGGGGCCCCGGTCTCCGGCGAACTGATCGAGCGGCTACAAGCCATCCTGCCCCCGGAGGCGGAGATCCACATCCCCTATGGGGCCACCGAGGCCCTGCCCATCGTCTCCATCACCGGCCGCGAGGTCCTGGCCGAGACCTGGAAACTGACCCGGCAGGGGAGGGGGGCCTGCGTGGGGCGGCCGCTGCCGGGGATCGAGATCCGGGTAGTCTCCATTAGCGAGGGGGCCATGGCGGCGTCAGCCGCGGCCATGACCCCCCTGCCGGTCAACCAGGTGGGTGAGATCATCGTCCGCGGCCCGGTGGTGACGGCGGCCTACGACCATAACGAGCCCGAGAACCGGCTGGCCAAGATCGCGGATGGAGACGGGTTCTGGCACCGCATGGGCGACCTGGGCTACCTGGACGACAAGGGTCGTCTGTGGTTTTGCGGCCGCAAGGCCCACCGGGTGGTCACCGCCACAGGGACCCTCTACACCATCTGCTGCGAGGCGGTCTTCAACAACCACCCCCTGGTCAGCCGCTCGGCCCTGGTGGGGGTGGGCAAGGACCCGTCCGCCATGCTGCCGGTGCTGATCGTTGAACCTGTGGCCAAGGTCACCGATCCCAAGCAACTCTTTGCCGACCTGCGGCAGCTGGCCCTGGGCCAGGAGCACACCCGGGAGATCGACCATTTCTTGATCCACGACTCCTTTCCGGTGGATATTCGCCACAACGCCAAGATCTTTCGGGAGAAGCTTGCCCTGTGGGCGGCAAAGCGGGTAGGATAGGGGGCAAGTCAATCCCACGAGCGGCGCATCCAGCGTAGGGTGGGCAAACGTTTCACCTGCCCACCGCATTCATGCCAACAGCGCTTTACCCTTTGCCAACGGACCACCCCATGCCCACCAACTCTCGCTTGATCCTGGCCGGCGATATCGGCGGCACCAAGACCAATTTGGCCCTCTTCCCCGATGGCGAGTTCGCCTCCCCCGTGGCCCAGGACTCCTTTGCCAGCGCTGGCTATCCCGACCTGGAGACCATGATCAGGGAGTTCCTTGGCCAACACGGGGTGAGCGTCCGGCAAGCCGCCTTCGGGGTGGCGGGACCGGTGCTCAATGGCCGGGCCAAGATCACCAAACTGAATTGGCTGGTGGACCGGCAGGCCATCAGGGAGGCCTTTGGTTTTGAGGAGGTGACGGTGGTCAACGACCTGGTGGCCACGGCCCACGGCATCGCTACCCTGCCCGCGTCCGAGTTGCTGCCGTTGAACCCGGGGCAGGGGATCGAGCACGGCCCCCAGGCGGTCATCGCCCCGGGCACCGGTCTGGGCGAGGCCTTGATGTTCTGGGACGGCGCCCGCTACCAGACCCAAGCCACGGAAGGGGGGCACGCCCTGTTCTCCCCCGCCACCCTTGAGCAACTGGAGTTGGCGACATTTCTCTTTGCCAAGTATGGAGCGGTCTCCTTCGACGTCATCGCCTCCGGCCGTGGTCTCCCCCTGATCTACGCCTTCTTGAAGGAGGCGGGGCATTACACCGAGCCCCCGTGGCTGGCCGAGGCCCTGGCCGGTAACGACCCCTCGCCGCTGATCGCCCAGGCGGCCATGGACCCTAGGGG
>CAYSFY010000114.1:0-1974 GCA_964430285.1 uncultured Desulfobulbia bacterium | reverse complement strand
ATCGTGGCCGTCGAGGCCGCCAACCTGGCCTTGAAGGCCCTGGCCACCGGCGGCCTCTTTGTCGGTGGCGGCATCCCCCCTAAAATCGCGCCGCTTTTCCAGGAACACTTCATGCCCGCCTTCCTCGGTAACCGGCAGCTCAAAGGGCTCCTCGCCGCCATGCCGGTCCACCTGATCCTGAACCCCCACACCGCCCTCCAAGGCGCGGCCCACTTGGCCATGACCGGGTCTTAACTTCAATTCGTAATTCGTAATTCGTAATTTTTAATTCGTAATTCAAAAAGGTTTGCCCATGACGAACACAAATACCATGGTTACGGTACTGCTAAATGGTGCTCAAATCGAGATCTGCCGGGCGGATATCACCACCTTGGCGGTGGATGCCATTGTCAACGCCGCCAACACCTCGCTCATGGGCGGTGGCGGGGTGGATGGCGCCATCCACCGGGCCGCCGGGCCTGGCCTGCTGGCCGAGTGCCGGAGCGTGGGCGGTTGCCCCATTGGCGAGGCCCGGGTGACTGGCGGCCACCTCCTCCCGGCCCGTTATGTGATCCACACGGTGGGACCGGTGTGGCGGGGCGGCAGCCACGGCGAACCTGAGCTGCTGACCGCTTGCTACCGCAACTGCTTCCGCCTGGCCAAGGAGTTGGGCCTGCAAACCCTTGCCTTCCCGGCCATCAGCACCGGGGTCTACGGTTTTCCCAAAGAGGAGGCCGCCGCCATCGCCGTGGCCCAGACCCGCCTGGCCCTGACTGCCGCCACCACCGTGCGGCGAGTGATCTTTCTCTGTTTCAACGAGGAGACCTGGCAGGCCTATGAGCTGGCCTTGACCACTGCCGGCCTTGAGCGCATACAAGCATGATGGATACACCTCCCCTGACCCTAACCGTGGGCGCCCAGTGCCTACTCAGCGGTGCCCCCGACCCCGTGGTGAAGGCCTTGAAAAAGGGGCTCACCCTGCCCAACCCCAAGTTCCAGTCGGCCCAGAAGTATGGGCGCTTTGTCGGCAAGAACTTCCCCCAGTACCTCTACTTCTTCACCGAGAGCGAGGCGGGGCTGGTCATGCCCCGGGGTTTTGCCCGCCAGGTTGGGCTGCACTGTCTGGACACTTTGGGCCAAAAGCCAGAGATCATCGACCAGCGCTTGGTGCTGCCGGAACAGGAGTTCTCCTTTGCCGGTCAGCTGCGCGAGTATCAGGAGGAGGCGGTGGCCGCGGTCATGGCCCGGGACTTCGGGGTGTTGGAGGCGGGCACCGGCAGCGGCAAGACGGTGATGGCCCTGAAGGTCATTGCCCTGCGCCGCCAGCCCACCATCATCCTGGTGCACACCAAGGAGCTGATGCACCAGTGGGTGGAACGGGTGCGGACCTTCCTGAACCGCGACGCCGGCCTGATCGGCGACGGCCACTCCGAGATCCGGCCGGTGACCGTGGCCATTGTCAACTCGGCCCGCAACCAACTCGCCTCCCTGGCCCCCCATTTCGGCCAGATCGTGGTTGACGAGTGTCACCGGGTGCCGGCCACCCTGTTCACCGACGTAGTCACTGGCTTTAGCGCCAAGTACTCCCTGGGGCTCTCCGCCACTGCCTACCGCCGCGAGGACGTGCTCACCCGCTTGATCTATCTGTTCATGGGCAGCCGCTCCCACCTGGTGGATGCCAAGCAGTTGCAGGAGAGCGGCGCGGTGTTGAAACCGAGGATCGAGGTCAAGGGCACCGGCTTTGTCTACAACTACCGGGACGACTACGCCGCCATGATGACCGCCTTGACTCTGGACGATGGCCGCAACCGTCAGATTGCCGATGACGTGGTGGCGGTGGCTTTGAGAGAGGAGGGGGCGATCTTGGTGGTCTCCGACCGGGTGGCCCATTGCGAGGCCTTGGCCGCCTTGATTACTGAGCGCGGCGGGGTGGTGGCGGTGCTCACCGGCCGTCTGGCCCCGGAGAAGCGCGCGGAGATCGTGGCCGGGATCAAG
>CAYSFY010000113.1:11340-14550 GCA_964430285.1 uncultured Desulfobulbia bacterium | reverse complement strand
AAATGAAGAGCGCTGCATGCGCTGCCACGGCAAGCGTGAAAACGCCCCCCACGAGCTGCAAGAGCGCTATCCCGGCCAAGGCGGCTTTAACGAACGCCTGGGCGAGATCCGGGCCATCACCTCCATCCGTTCGCCCTTGGAAGGGGAGTTCCTTACCATCGACATCATCATGGCGGTGGTGGTGGCGGGGGGCATGACCCTGGGCGGCCTCTTTCTCTTCAACACCCGGCTGCGGAGTCTGGTGCGCCAGCGCACCGTGGCCCTGGAAGAGGAGATCCGGGTCCGGGCCCGGGCCGAGGAGGCGGTGCGCCACGCCAACACCGAGTTGAGCGCCAAGAACAAGGACCTGGAGCAGATCCTCTATGTGGCCTCCCACGACCTGCGCTCGCCCCTGGTCAATGTCCAGGGGTTCAGCAAGGAGCTGGCCCGCGACTTCGCGGAGGTGGTCTCCATCCTGGAGCGGGAGGGGGTGCACCCTCACCTCAAGGAGGAGTTGCGCCCCCTGATCCAGGAGGAGATCCCCCAGTCCTTAAACTTCATCCAGAACAGCGTCACCAAGATGGACCAGCTGCTGAACGGACTGTTGCGCATCTCCCGTCTCGGCCGGGCGGCCATCACCATCACCACCTTGGAGATGAACACCATCATGGCCCAGGTGGTGGCTGACCACGAATTTCTCTTGCAGCAACACGGGGTGACGGTTACCGTGGAGCCACTGCCCCCCTGCCGTGGCGACCAGATGCAGGTGGACCAGGTCTTTGCCAACCTGATCGGCAACGCCATCAAGTTCCGCCATCCGGAACGACCCGGCCACATCCGCATCACGGGCCAGGTGAGCGCGGGGCAGGCGGTGTACTGCGTGGCAGACAACGGCATCGGCATCGCCCCGGGCCATCAGGCCAAGGTCTTCGATATCTTTCACAAATTGGCGCCGGAGAGCGAAGGCCAGGGGTTGGGCCTAAACATCGTGCGCAAGATCCTGGACCGTCTGGGCGGCAAGGTCTGGATCGAGTCGGAACCCGACCTCAACTGCAAATTTTTCGTGGCCTTGCCCAAGGCCGGGGACAAGAACACGGGGGGAGGAGGGAGATGATCACGGTAACTCAACAACAGAGGCAGGGCATGAATGCAGAGGTTGTCATACTGATTGCGGAAGACGATGAGGGGCACGCCGTATTGATTCGCAAGAACTTGCTGCGGGCCAAGATCACCAACACCATCCTCCATTTTAAGGACGGCCAGGAGGTCCTCGACTTCCTCTTCCAACGCACCAAGCCCGGCCGCCAGCCGGGGATCGCCTACCTCCTGCTCCTGGACATCCGCATGCCCAAGGTCGATGGGGTCGAGGTCCTGCGCCAGATCAAAAAGGCGCCCGCGCTGTGCAAAATGCCGGTGACCATGCTCACCACCACCGACGACCCCAAGGAGGTGGCGCGTTGCCATGAGCTGGGGTGCAACAACTACGTCACCAAGCCCGTTGATTACGATAAATTCGTCCAGACCGTGGAGCAGCTGGGGCTCTTCTTCTCCGTGGTCACCATCCCGGCCTTGAACGGGGCCTAATGCCATGTCAGCTTCCGTCACCAACACCAAGAGCGAGGAGGAGACCATCTATGTGGTTGAGGATGACGCCGGCCTGCTGCAGCTGATCGGCAAACATCTCCGTCGCCTAGGCTACGCCCACGAGCTCTTCTCCTCCGAAGAACAAGCCATGGCGCGGATTATCGACCAACCGCCCATCCTGCTCATGCTGGACTATCAACTGCCGCGCCTAAGCGGCAAGGAGTTCTTGGAGGCCCTGGCCGGCCACTGCCCCCTGCCCCCCTTTATCATCATGACCGGCCATGGCAACGAGACCATTGCCGTCAAGATGATGAAACTTGGCGCCATCGACTACCTGATCAAGGACAACGTCTTTCTCGACCTCCTGCCCACGGTGGTGGAACAGGCGGTCTGCCACATCCGCACCCAGCGGAAATTGACCCTGGTCGAACAGGAGCGGGCCCAGCTCCAGGAGCAACTCAATCAGGCCCAGAAGATGGAGGCCATCGGCACCCTGGCCGGGGGCATTGCCCATGATTTCAACAACATCCTGGCCGCCATCCTGGGCTATGCCGAGATGTCCCTGGAGCACATCCCCGAGGACAATCCGGCCCACGCCATGCTCCCCAAGGTCATTGAGGCCAGTCTGCGGGCCCGGGACCTGGTCAGGCAGATCCTGGACTTCAGCCGCAAGTCGGCAGTCACCCGTATCCCCATCCAACTGCACCTGCTGGTGAAGGAGACCATCAAGCTCCTGCGCGCTTCCATCCCCTCCACCATCGAGATCAAGCAGGCCATCAACATCGATTGTGGCTATGTGCTGGCCGATCCGACCCAGATCCACCAGGTGCTCATCAACCTGTGCACCAATGCCGCCCAGGCCATGGAGGAGGGGGGCGAACTGCGGGTTGCGCTGGACGGTGTCACCCTTACCCCCCAGGAGCTGACCAACGAACCCACCCTGACCCCTGGCCCCTATGTCCGGCTCACCATCGCCGATACCGGCAGCGGCATTGACCCGACCATCCTGGGGCGGATCTTTGAGCCCTACTTTACCACCAAGGAGGTGGGCAAGGGGTCGGGCATGGGTCTGGCCGTGGTCCACGGCGCGGTCACCAGGCACCACGGCATGATCCGGGTGGAGAGTGTGCTCGGCCAGGGGACCACCTTCACCGTCTACTTCCCCCAGGTCTGTCAGGTGGAGAAGGCCAAGGAAGAGGCCAGCAAAGAGGCCCTGGCCCGCAGGGGGGACGAGCGGCTGCTGGTGATTGATGACGATCCTGCCATTGTCGACATGCTCACCCATCTCTTTGCCACCCTTGGCTACCGCATCACCGGCGAGACCGACAGCCAAGCGGCCCTGGACCATTTCCGCGGCCAGCCCGAGGCCTTCGACCTGGTGATCACCGATCAGACCATGCCAAAGCTTACCGGTGAGCAACTCTCCCGGGCCATGCTCGCCATCCGCCCCAACCTGCCCATTCTCCTCTGCACCGGCTTCAGCTATAAGATCGATGACCACAAGGCGGCCGAGATCGGCATCAAGGCCTTTATCATGAAGCCCTTCACCAACCGTGACATCAGCGAGCTGGTGCGTGACCTGCTTGATGGAGCCAAGGACAATTCTCAACAGTTTTTGGGGTAGGAGCGTCGTCCACGGCGCGATTC
>CAYSFY010000113.1:10235-11330 GCA_964430285.1 uncultured Desulfobulbia bacterium | reverse complement strand
GCGCCGTGGACGACGCTCCTACCGGTTCACCGCCAACGCTGAGAGCCCAGACAGCTTGGCTGAGAATCGGCATCGTTCCCACGCTCCAGCGTGGGAACGATACTCAAGCCCCGTAACCCATTGAAATCACATGGGCAGCTGGTCAGCTTCACGACTTTTTGCGATTCCATCAATCTTTTGCCACTTGCCGCATTTCCATGAGCGTTGTATCTTGGCGTGCTTGCATATTGCCGTGCCCAACGCTTAAAACCCAATCCCCTTCAGCCTAATCCACCGCTCATGCCGCACCAGGCCACCCCGCCCATCTCGCCGCCGCCCAAGGAACCCCTGCTGATCGCGGTGATCGACGACGAGATCGTCACCGTCCGCCGCCTGACCCACATCCTCAAGCGGGCCGGCTTCGAGACCATGGCCTACACCTCGGGGCTGGAGTTCATGGCGAGCCTGAACCGCCAGACCCCGGACATCGTCATCCTGGATGTCCACCTTGACGATGCCGACGGCGTGGAGATCATGCAGCGGCTGCGCTTGGCCTCGCCCCAGACCGAGGTCATCCTGATCACCGGCTATGCCTCCATCGGTCAGGCCGTGGACTCCACCAAGAAAGGGGCCTTCCACTACCTGGCTAAGCCCTTCAAAATCGATGAACTCTTGAGCCTGCTGCACGAGGCGGTGGCCAAGCGGGAGGATGCCCGGCGGCAGGAACAGGTCGTGGCCAGCCAGGCCAATGACCGCCCGGACGGCATCATCGGCGACGCCCCGGCCATGCACGCCATCTTCAAGACCATCCACCGCATCGCCCCGGTGGACTGCAACGTCTTGATCCTCGGGGAGAGCGGCACCGGCAAGGAGCTGGTGGCCCGCTCCCTGCACCAGCACAGCCCGAGGAGCAACAAACCCTTTGTCTCCTTCAACTGCGGGGCCTTTACCGACGACCTCATTGCCAACGAACTCTTTGGTCACGAGAAGGGGGCCTTCACCGGGGCCGCCGCCGCCAAGCTCGGCCTGTTGGAGACCGCCGGCGGCGGCACCGTGTCGGTCGTGACGACCTCGAGGGCGTCGGGTTCGAGGTGGGGGCTGGTGTGCTCGGGGGTC
>CAYSFY010000113.1:8832-10225 GCA_964430285.1 uncultured Desulfobulbia bacterium | reverse complement strand
CACCGTGTTCCTGGACGAGGTCGGCGAGATGCCGTTGACCATGCAGATCAAGCTGCTTCGGGTGTTGCAGGAGTACAGCTTCCTCAGGGTGGGCGGGGTCAAGCCGATCACCATCGATGTCCGCTTTATCGCCGCCACCAACCGCGACCTCGACAAGATGGTGCTGGCCGGGGAGTTCCGCCAGGACTTCTACTACCGCTTAAAGGTGGTCACCATCGAGTTGCCGCCGTTGCGCGACCGGCGCGAGGACATCCCGGCCCTGGCCGCTCACTTCGCGGCCAAGGCCGCCAAACGCTATGGCAAGTGGGCGGTGCCGGAGTTGAGCCCGGCGTTTCTCGATCCCCTGCTCTCGTACCCCTTTCCCGGCAACGTCCGGGAACTGGAGCACATCATCGAACGCGCCGTGGCCCTGACCAACCGCGCCACCCTGGAACGGGGCGATCTGCCGCCGGACCTGTTCATCGCCGAACCCAAGTCGGTGACCATCGCCGACGAATCCCGCCGCTTGCGGGACCTGGAAAAAGGCCACATCCTCGACGTCTACCGCTCCACCGGCTTCAACCAGGTGCAGACCGCCAAGGCGCTCGGCATCTCCCGTACCACCCTCTGGCGCCGGCTCCATGAGTTCAACCTCATGCCCTCCATCCCGCCCAATCGCCCTTGATCCAGCAGGGAGTGTTTCCCAATGAAACAACTGTTTCAGAGGGGCTTTTCCACGGCTGAAACAGCACCAAGTGCGGAGGCCGTTTCCGGCCAAAGGCTCTGGCCGCTGGGCGGAACGGCCTGCACGCGGTGGCCATGATGCACCCATGCACACCCTACGACCCGACCCTTTCGCCTGATCGGCCCTGGAAACTGTTCCCTTTTGGAACGATCCAGCCATATTTTTTCCCACCAATCATTAACTTATTGTTATTTAACATATTTTTAAGTTGGCACGGCCATTGCTAAGAAGGGAGTCGTTGCGAAACTTCTTTCACCCTTGCCCCCAGGAACAGGAATGGGAATTGCCGTTCTCCTGGGCGGCGGCGCAGGCGACCGGTATGCGGTCCTCCATGCCGTTGCCCTTGCCCAGCGAACAGGAGAGGTCGTCCATGGCATCCGTCAGGAACCGCCAGCGGCACGCCCCCATCCTGCACCGTCAACACCGGTCGATAGCGGCCTGGCGCTGCTCCTGCGGCGCGCGGAGGTGGCGGGGGTGGCGGTCCGTTGTCATGTCCTGGAGGGAAATAGTCTGAAAGATGTGCATGCCCTGCTGCGGCAAGAGCGCATCTTCTGTCTCATCGTTGGCGCCAAGGATGAGGCGGAGGGGAAGCGTATGGAGAAGCAGCTGGAGGCCTTACAGAAGAGCATAGCCGGCGATCGGCGCTGGTCAATGCGATCGTTCTGGGCT
>CAYSFY010000113.1:2233-8822 GCA_964430285.1 uncultured Desulfobulbia bacterium | reverse complement strand
CCTTGGATGACGGTCCGGCAACCGCAAAACCCTAAGGGCCTCGGCCCTAAATCACCTAACAAGGAGGAAAAACACGATGTACATGTATCTGCCCATCGCGCTGACCAGTGTCAACTACCTGCTGATCATCGCACTCGGACTCTCGGTCGGTCTGCTCTCCGGCCTCTTCGGCGTGGGAGGCGGCTTCCTGATGACCCCCCTGCTGATGATGGTCGGCATCCCGCCCACCATCGCCGCCGGCACCGACGCCAACCAGATCGTCGCTGCCTCGTCATCCGGCATGTTCACCCACTGGCGTCTCGGCAACGTCGACTACAAGATGGGGATCTACCTCCTGCTCGGCGGTTTCCTGGGGGGCGCCGCCGGCGTTCAACTCATCAAACTCCTCGCCGCCACCGGCGGCGCCGACTTCCTGATCAAGATCACCTACGTGGTGATGCTGGGCCTGGTGGGCTCCTTCATGTTCGTCGAGAGTCTGCTGGCCATGAAGAAAAGCAAGTCCGCCGCCCACAAAGCGACCCACTCTGCCCCGACCGCCAAAAAGGCCGGCCTGATGAGCATGCTGCCCATGCAGACCTTCTTCGAGAAGTCGGGGGTCACCTTTTCGGCCCTGGTCCCCTTTCTCCTGGGGATGTTCGTCGGCGTCCTGGCCGCCATCATGGGCGTGGGCGGCGGCTTCCTGATGGTGCCGGTGATGATCTACATGCTGCGCATGCCCATGCACGTGGTGGTGGGCACCAGCCTGTTTCAGATCCTGTTCACCTGCATCGAGGTCACCTTTCTCCAGGCCTACTACAACCGCACGGTGGACTTCATCCTCGCCATCCTCCTGCTCCTGGGCTCGGTGTTCGGCGCCCAGATCGGTACCATGCTCGGCAAGAAGTTGCACGGCGAACAATTGAAGATTCTGCTCTCCATCATCGTGCTGGCCGTGACCGTGAAGATGGTGCTCGACATCGTGCTCCAACCCGCCAATCTCCTCTCCTACGCAGGAGGACACTGATATGTCAAAATATACACCCATTCGTTTCCTGACGCTTCTCCTGGCCCTGCTGGCCATGGCCCTCCCCAACCACGCCCACGCCGCCGTCAGCTGCCAGGCCACCCCCGCCATCATCCCCATCACCATGGGCTACCATGGCCTGCCGGTTACGATCAAGGGGGAGAGCGCCCCGGGTGACGACGTCATCGTCAAGATCACCTCGGCCCCCGCCGACATCCATCTCAAGTACAAGGGCAAGGCCGCCGGCATCTTCTGGATGAAGCTTGGCACCCTGACCTTCAAGGAGATCCCCGGCACCTATCTGGTCTCCTCCTCCGGCCCCATCGACAAGATTCTGTCGCCCGCGGCCCTGGACCAAAATGGCATCGGCATTGCCGCCCTGCAGAAAAAGGCCACCCTTGAGGCCGAGCACGGCAAGACGATCCCCGAGGGTGACTGGTTCACCCAATTTTTCGAGTTCAAGGAGCATGAACACAACTACGCCATCAAGGAGGGGAATGTCCAGGTCAATGCGGGCGGCGGCTTCACCCTCACCCTGGACTGGCCCTTCCAGGCCCAGCCGGGTGACTACACGGTGCAGGTGATCACCGCCAAGAACGGCGAGGTCACCGGCCAGGCCGAGACCTCCCTCAAGGTGGAGATGAAAGGTTTGGTGGCCACCATCTCCAATATGGCATCGAACAACCGGGCCGTCTATGGTATCATTGCCATTGTCGTGGCCCTGGCCGTCGGTTTCGCGGTGGGCAATATCTTTAAGAAAGGCGGTGGCGCGCACTGATCGCGTTAGGGCCTCGGCCCTTATTGCGTGGGAAAAGATCGTCTGTCGATCCCCCACTCCGTGTGCCCGCTCCTCGTCCAATGCAAGGATACGCATGGGAGTTCTCGAATGGTGCCGTACCCTCTTTCCGTCCTGGCCGCTGTGCGGCCGGGGCGGAAAGCCTCCCAGCGCCCGAGAGGTGTTCGAACGGTTCCAACGGGTCCTGGTGGCCAACAACCAAGCCATGGAGATCATCGCCGACATGGGCGAAAAGCTCTCCGGGGACTACATCTTCGACCGCCAGTACCTGATTGCGGGGAGCGAAGCCCTGGCCCGCGCGGTGGCGGACTCCATCCTGGCCCTGGAACAACTGACCGCCTCCTCTTTCCCTTCCCTCACCGCCATCCACCAACGCCTGGCCGCCCAACTCCAGGACATGGTCACCGGCAGTGAGCGGTGCACCGGCCCCCAACTCATGGGCTTAAACGAGGCGAGCCTGGCCGATGTGGCGGTGGTGGGCGGTAAGTGTGCCCATCTGGCCGAGCTGCTCCGCCTGGGCTTCTCCCAGGTCCCACCCGGCTTCGTCATCACCACCCGGGCCTTCCACGACCTGATCGACGCCAATGGCCTGGCTGCCACCCTGGACCACTTCGAACACCTCCTCGCCGACACCGCCACCCCGCTCGCCGACCTCTTCCCCCTTGCCCAAGAGTTGACTGCCGGTATCCTGCACGCCACCCCGCCCCCGGAGCTCTTGGCCGGCATCCTGGAGCAGCTCGACCTTCTCGGCGCTGGGGCCGAGACCCGCTTTGCCGTGCGCAGCAGCGCCCTGGAAGAGGACATGGATTTCTCCTTTGCCGGCCAATTTCGGACCGTGCTCAACTGCCCGGCCCAGGCGGATAGTCTGTTTGCCGCCTACCGGCAGGTGGCGGCCAGCCTCTTTGCCGAGCCGGCCATCAGCTACCGCCGCAGCCTCTTCCCCGGCGAGGGGCGCATGACCATTGCCGCCGGCTGCCAAACCATGATCGATAGTCAGGCCAGCGGCCTGGTGTTCACCGTGGATACCGCCGATGCCGCCAGCGAACGGATGGTGCTGGTCGGCGCCTGGGGCCAGGGCGAGGCAGTGGTGGAAGGGTCGGTGGCCACCGACTCCTTTCTCCTCAAGCGCGAGCCCCTGGCCATCATGGAGCGCAGGGTGGTGGCCAAGACCACCGGCCGCTACCCGAGCGCCGCCAGCGGCACCGAGGAGCGAGCGATCGCCCCGGAGCTGGCCAGCCGTCCCTGCCTGGACGACGAGCAGATCCTGGCCCTGGCGGCCCAAGCCATCCGTATTGAGCAGGCCTTCCGCCGTCCCCAGGACATCGAGTGGTCCGTGGACAGTGGGGGCAACATCCTCATCCTCCAGTCCCGGCCGCTCTTTATCCCCGAGACCGCGAGCAACAGCCAGGCCCTGGCCGCCGCGGTGGCCCATCTCGACCCCCTGCTCAGCGGCGGCCGCATCGCCAGCCTCGGCGTGGGCGCGGGTCCCGCCTTTCGGGTGCTGACCCCGGAGGAATTAAACGACTTCCCCGACGGGGCGGTGCTGGTGGCGCGCCGCGACTCGGCCATCTTCGCCAAGGTGCTGGCCCGGGCCGCGGCCATCGTCACCGAGGTGGGCACCCCCTTAAGCCACATGGCGACCCTGTGCCGCGAGATGCGGGTGCCCTGCATCGTCAACTGCCCGCAACTGTTGGACAAGGTGGCCACTGGTGACGAGATCACGGTGGACGCGGAAAACGGCACCATCTACCGGGGACTGATCAAGGAGCTGATCACCATGCGGGTGAGCGAGGGCATGGATGTCAACGCCAGCATGGAGTTTCGCCTGCTGCGCCGCATCGTGCGCGCCACCTCGGTGCTGCACCTGGTGGACCCCCTGCTCGGCGAGTTCCGGGCCGAGGAGTGCCAGTCGTTCCATGACATCCTGCGCTTCACCCACGAGACTGCGGTGCAGACCTTGGTGGACATGGGCCGCGACGAACAGCGCTTCCTGGGGGGCAACCTGGCCCGGCGCCTGAACCTGCCCATCCCCACCGGCATCCTGGTCATCGACATCGGCGGCGGTCTGGCCCCGGACGCCCCGGCCAACGATGTCCCCTTCAGGTACGTGACCTCGGTGCCGTTCAAGGCCATCCTCCGCGGCATGCTCTACCCCGAGGTGTGGCACAACGCCCCCATGCCGGTGGGGCTCAGGGACATGATGCACAGCATGTTCAACCCGGCCCACGATGTGGTCAACCGCCAGTACACCGGCCACAACATCGCCATCATCGGCAACAACTACGTCAACCTCTGTTTCCGGCTGGGGTATCACTTCAACATCATCGACGCCCACTGCGATGAGGTGGAGCAGAACAACCACCTCTACTTCCGCTTCCTGGGCGGGGTCACCGACCTGACCAAACGCTCGCGGCGGTCGATGATGATCGCCACCATCCTCAGGGCCTTCGAGTTCAGTGTCCAGACCCGGGGCGATATCGTCACCGCCCGCCTCTCCCACCTGCCGGTGGCCGAGGTGGAACGGACCCTGGACATCCTGGGCCGCCTGGTCGGTTTTACCCGCCAGCTGGACGTGCGCATGGAGAGCGACCAGCGGGCCGAGGAGTACGCCGAGGCCTTTTTGAACGGCGACTATGGCATTGTTAATCGTTAGCAGCATTCCCCATTGCATCACCAAGGAGAGTACGTTATGCACCACAGACCTTACCCGGCCCGTCTGCTGATCATCGATGACGAGCCCATTGTCGGCAAGCGCTTGCAGCAGGCCTTTGTCAAGCTCGGCCTGGAGGTGGCCATCTTCACCAGCCCCGTGCCCGCCATGGCGGCCATGGCCAAGACCCCCTTCGACATCGTGGTCACCGACATGAAGATGGAGGGGATGGACGGCATCGAGGTCCTGCGCCAGACCCGGCAGTTGAACAGCCGCGCCCGGGTGATCATCATCACCGGCTACGCCAGCCAGGAGACCGCCGATGCAGCCACCCGGGAGGGGGTCTTCGACTTCCTGGCCAAACCCTTCCGCCTGGAGGAGTTGAAGACCGCCGTCAACCGCGCCCTGGAAGAGCTGGAGGAGTAGTTCCCCCCATGGACCCATTCAACCCCTCACCCCCCGCGACCGGCGGGGCGGCGCCCCCCCGCCCCTCTTCCTGGCGGCCCCGTTCCATCCGGGCCAAGGCGACCATCAGCCTGCTGTTGATCGCCGCCATCGGGCTCGCGGCCACGGTCTTGGCCCACCGCGCCATCCTCCACCTGGAGTCCAAGATCCAGATCATCGAATCGTTCTACGAACTGAACCAAAAGATCCTGGAGACCCGGCGCCACGAAAAAAACTTCCTGCTCTACGGCACCAACAGCGACCTGCTGGACGCCCGCGCCTACCTGGACCGGGTGCGCAAGGCGATCAACCCGGTGAAAAAGTTTTTGATCATGTCCGGCAACCTGGGCACCCAGCCCCACGAGGCGGAGCTGAACGCCTACGACTCCCTGCTGGAGCGGCTGAGCGCCCCGGGGCTCACCGCCGAGCGGCTGGCCAGCCTCAAGGAGGAGTTGCGCAGCAAGGGTCAAGAGCTCACCACCAAGGTCCTGGAGATGGACACCCTGGCCCGGCAGCGGGCCGAGAACGAGGCCCGGCGCTTCCACCTCTTCTCCTTTGCCGTCATCGGCATCAATATTCTGATCAGCCTGGGGGTGGCCTTCCTGCTGATCCGCTGGATCATCGGCCCCCTGGACGCCATCCGCGTGGCCGCGGCCCGGGTGGTGCGCGGCGAGTTGACCCTCATCCCCATGGAGCGGCCCATCCGTGAGTCGGTGGAGGGGGAGGAGCTGGTCAACACCTTAAACCGCATGCTGGAGACCCTGGCCGCCAAGCAGAATCAGCTGCTGCAGTCGGCCAAACTCGCGGTGATCGGCCGGGTGACGGCGGGCATTGCCCACGAGATCAACAACCCCTTGAACAACATCTCCCTCACCGCCGAGGTGCTGTTGGATGACCTCCCCAACCTGGCCTGCGCCGAACGGTTGGACATGGTCCATGACATCATCGTCCAGGCCGACCGCGCCCGGGAGGTGGTGCGCCACCTGCTGGATTTCTCTAGGTCGCGCAAACCGGCGGGCTGGGAGCCCGTGGATTTGGTTAAACTGGGCAACAACTCCCTGGCCCTGCTCAAAAATCAGCTGAAGATCAACCAGCTAACCGCCACCACCGACCTCCCCGCGCACCCGATCTTGGTCGCCGGCAACGCCAATCAGCTGGAGCAGGTGTTGGTCAACATCATCTTAAACGCCATCCAGGCCTCGCCCCAGGGGGGCTCGGTGGCCATCGCGGCCGGCGAGGATGCCATGAAAAAGCAGGCCTGGATCACGGTCACCGATAGCGGCCCCGGCATCCCCGAGGCGGTGCGGCAACAGCTGTTCGAGCCCTTCTTCACCACCAAGAGCGACGGCACCGGCCTGGGGCTGTCGGTGAGCTACGCCATTATCCGCGAGCACAACGGCGAAATCGTGGTCCACAACCGGGCCGAGGGCGGGGCCTGTTTCCGGATTGTGTTGCCGCTCTCGGCCCCGGCAGCGTAAATGAAGAGTGGAATCCGTAGGAGCGCCGTCCACGGCGCGATTGACACGTGATCGCGCCGTGGACGGCGCTCCTACACTTGCTGGAGGGTTTGCCGTGATCATTACACGAGAATTTTTGCCCCGCGGGTGCATGCCCCCGGGGCCGGATGCAATCTTGACGGGCCACGCCCTATGAGCAGACAGGTAGAGACGCAAGTCAAACTGGCCGATCTCTTTCA
>CAYSFY010000113.1:0-2223 GCA_964430285.1 uncultured Desulfobulbia bacterium | reverse complement strand
TCAGCACTTCAAGAAGATCCTCGGCAACAACACCGCCATCCTGGAGCGCATCGCCGAGCTGGAAAGGGCCTTGGGCGGCGAGTTCATCTTTGATCGCGCCTTCATCAACCAGGCGGCCAGCGACCTCATCCGCCTGGTCCGCGAGGTGATCTACAGCGCCAACGCCCTCACCGGCAACCAGCACATCGCCCTCTACGACCGGCTGGACCAGGTGGTGGGTTCCATGACCAGCATCGCCCTGGACGAGCCGGACCCGGCGGAACGGCGGCTCTTCCTGCACGCCCCGGAACTCCACCGCGACCTGGACTATGTGGTGGGGGGCAAGGCAGCGACCATGGGCGAGATCGGCAACCACCTGGGCCTGCCGGTGCCGGATGGTTTCAGCCTCACCACCTCCAGCTACTTCCTCTTCCTAAACAAAAATAGCCTGTTGCCGGCCATCCACGCCATCTTCGCCGAGACCGCCAACTCCCGGGCTAGGGCCGAGCGTAGCGCCGTGTTCATCGCCCAGGCCGTGATCCCCCAGGAGTTGCGCCGCGCGGTGAGCGAAGGGCTGGCCGGCCTGCGCAAACGGAGGGGCAAGGTCAAGGCCTTGGCCGTGCGCTCCAGCGCCGTGGGCGAGGATGGCCTGCGCTCCTTTGCCGGCCAGTTTGGCTCCGAGCTGAACGTGGCGCCCACTGGGGAGGCGGTGCTGGCCGCCTGCCGCAAGGTGATGGCGGCCCGCTTCTCGGAACAGATCCTGGACTATGCCGGCCAGGCCGCCCCCCGTGACATCCCCATGGCCATCCTCATCCAGGAGATGATCCCGGCCCGGGTCTCCGGCATCATGCACAGCTACGCCCCCTGGCGCGGCAAGGAGCGCATCCTGGTGACCGCGGTGGACGGTCTGGCCGCCCGGCTGGCCGACGGCTCCCTCACCGGCCACCGCTTCGTGCTCGAACGCCAACACCCCTTCCAGCTGGTGGAGAGTGAATTCGCCCCCCGCCCCGACACGGACAGTCCCGCCCACGAGGCAGGGGAGAAGGGGCTGCGCCGGGGCTCATCACCCCTGACCCCCGCCGTGCTGCGCCAGCTGGCCGAGTTCGCCGTGCTCCTGGAGAAGGCCCTGGAGGGACCCCAGGAGATCGAGTGGGCCTGCGTGGATGACACCATCACCATCCTCCAGAGCCGCCCCCTGACCTCCATGGCCGTGCCCCCGCCGCCGCCCCGGGAGATTGCCGCCGACCTGCGCCGGGCCACCGTGCTCTTGCAGGGGCGGGGCCATGCCGCCCAGATCGGCATCGCCTCGGGTCCGGTGCTGGTGGTGGCCCCGGGTGACGACCCGGCGCTCTTCCCGGTGGGCGGCATCGCCGTGGCCCGGGAGGCCAACCCCAGACTCAGCCCCATCGCCAGGAAGGCGGCGGCGATCATCACCGATGTGGGAGGTCCGGCCGGCCACTTCGCCTCCATCTGCCGGGAGTACCGCACCCCGGCCCTGTTCGGCACCAAGGAGGCCACCCGCCTGCTGACCCCGGGCCTGGAGGTGACGGTGGACGTGGAGGAGCGCACCGTCTACGCCGGCCTGGTGCCGGGGCTACTCCGCCTGGCCGCGGCCCACCAGGACCCTCACCCCCTCTCCGCCGAGGCGGTGACCCTGCGCCGCCTGCTGCGCCAGGTGGCGCCCCTCTCCCTCACCGACCCCACGGCCGCCACCTTCACCCCGGACCACTGCCGCACCCTGCACGACATCATCCGCTTCTGCCACGAGAAGGCCATCGACGCCCTGATCAATATCCACACCATGGGCACGGCCGAACTCCCCCCTTCGCCGCTGCTGCTGGCGGTCGCCATCCCCCTGCGCCTCCGGCTGCTGGACCTGGGGGGCGGGCTGGCCGCCGATGCGCCGGAGCGCGGTGAGGTGCTGCCGGCCCAGGTACAGAGCCGCCCCTTTAACGCCCTGTTGCAGGGGTTGCTCAAGGAGTCGGCCTGGGAGCGCGAGCCGGCCCCCTTCTCCATGAAGGACCTCTTCTCCAGCATGACCCGGCCCCTGGCCTCGCTGCTGGGCGAGGAACCCTACCCGGGGGACAACCTGGCCATCATCGCCGCCCACTACTGCAACCTGAGCTTGAGGCTCGGCTACCACTTCAACGTCATCGACGCCTACTTCTCGGAACGGCCGGAGGAGAACGCCATCTACTTCCGCTTCGTGGGCGGGGTGACGGACCTCACCCGGCGCTCCCGCCG
>CAYSFY010000112.1:1204-14593 GCA_964430285.1 uncultured Desulfobulbia bacterium | reverse complement strand
TCGTTCCCACGCAGGAGCGTGGGAACGATATTAAACACCCTAATTTCAGCGGCCCGGTGGGGGAGGCACTGCCACTGGCGGACAATTTCGTGGGAGCGTCGTCCACGGCGCGATCAAGCGGCAATCGCGCCGTGGACGACGCTCCCACAACAACGGTGGCTGAGAATTGTTAAGCGATGAATTAGCGCTTCCACTCACCGCCGGTAAACGGTATATCCTATTCATCACCGCCCTGACCTCACCCCACGCGGTCATGGCGTTTCCCCCCGCGGAGCACGGACCAAGAGAGGTGTACGGTGAACAAAAAAGAGCCCACGACCAACGCCCAGGCAAGCGTCCCCCCAGTGCGGCAGCCATTGCCGGCGGATGAAGGCCGTCCTCTCCCCTTCCCGGTGGTGGCCATCGGTGCCTCGGCTGGGGGGCTGGAGGCCCTGAAGCAGTTCTTTGCGGCCATGCCCGCTGACTCAGGACTCGCCTTTGTCGTCATCCAGCATCTCGATCCGGACAAGCTGAGCCTGATGGCCGAGATCCTGGCCCGCGCCACGGCCATGGCGGTCGGTCAGGCGGCCCACGGCGACCGGATCGCGCCCGATCATATCTATGTGGCACCCCCGGGCAAGAGGGTCCTCCTGCGGCAGGGAGAGCTCCTTCTGGATGCCCTGCCCAAAGACAAGGCGCGGATCAGCCACGCCATTGATGAGTTTCTGCGCTCCATGGCCCAGGAACAGGGCGACCGCGCCATCTGCATCATCCTCTCCGGCACCGGCGCCGACGGCGCCTTGGGGGTGAAGGCGGTCAAGGAGGCTGGCGGCCTGGCCATGGCCCAGGAGCCGGCGGAGGCCGGCTACGACGGCATGCCGCTTGCGGCCATCGCCACCGGGCTGGTGGACTTTGTCCTGCCGGTAGCCGCCATGGCGGACGAACTGTTGCAGTACGTCCGCCACGCCTATTTTGCGCCCCAGGACCATCTCCCGCCCTTGTCAACAACGGAACTGGAGGCCCAGCTGACGGAGATCATCGAGCTCTTAAGTCAGCGGAGGGGCATCGACTTTGGCGGTTACAAACGGGGCACCCTGGTCAGGCGTACCGAGCGGAGGATGAATCTCCTGCACCTGCAAGACATCCTGGCCTATGGCCAGAGGCTGCGCCAAGACGACCAGGAGGTGGCCGCCCTGGCCAAGGACCTGTTGATCGTGGTCACCGGTTTTTTCCGCGACCCGGAGGCTTACGCCCTGTTGCGCGCCAAGGTGATCACCCCCCTCTGCCAACAGGCGGTGGCTGAGGTGCCGATCCGGGTCTGGGTGGCCGGGTCCGCCACCGGCGAAGAGGCGTACTCCCTGGCCATGCTCATCATGGAAGAGCTGGAGCGCTGCCACAAGGGGGGGTGTGGCCCGCAGATCTTTGCCACCGATGTCGACAAGGGTGCCTTGCAACAGGCCCGCAGCGGACATTTCCCCACGACCATCGAGGCCGACCTCTCCCAGGAGCGGCTGCTCCGCTTTTTCGACAAGGAGGAGGGGGGCTACCGGGTCAAAAAACAGGTACGGGAGACGATCACCTTTTCCGAACAGGACCTGATCAAGGATACCCCCTTCTCCCGCATCGATCTCATCTCCTGCCGCAACCTGTTGATCTATCTCACGGTGGAGACCCAGCGCCGCATCCTCGCCCTCTTTCATTTCGCCTTGCGGCCAGGGGGGGTGCTCTTCCTGGGCAATGCCGAGAGCGTCGGTCAGGCGGACAATCTCTTCCGCCCCCTGGACAAAAAGTGGCGGATCTATCGCAAGATCGACGCGGTGCGGGTGCCCATGGTCGCCTTCCCCCTCACCCAGAAGGTGGGCACGCTCCATGCCGCCGTAGCGGGCGATCAAAGGAAGAGCATCAATCTCAGGGCCTTGGGCGAGAGCGAGATCCTGCACCACTGCTCCCCCTGCGGCGTGATCATCACCCCGACCTTCGAGATTTTGCAGTTCCTCGGCAACACCAATCTCTTCCTCGCCCTGCCGCCGGGCGACCCCACCACCAATCTGCTGGCCATGGCGCCCATGGTGATGCGCACCCCGCTCCGGGCTATGCTCCAGGACCTGACCGGCCGCAAGCACACCCCCTCCGCCCTGCTGCTCCGTCTCCCCGACCACGAGGGCCGGCCCTACCGCCATATTCAAGTGGGCGCCCGGCGCATCGAGGCGCCGGGGGTTGAGCAGGAGCTCTATCTGGTGACCTTTACCGACCTGCCGCCGGAGTGTGAACTCTGCCTGCCGCCACCGGCCGACCCCAAGGAGGGGTATGCCGCCCATGAACTGGTCATCAAGCAGCTGGAGGAGGAGTTGCGCCAGAACCGCGAGAGCCTGGAGAGCACCATCGAACAGATGGAGGCCGCCAACGAGGAGCTGAAGGCCAATCATGAAGAGGCCATGTCCATGAACGAGGAGTTCCAGTCCACCAACGAGGAGCTGGAGACCTCCAAGGAAGAGTTGCAGTCCATGAACGAGGAGTTGGCCACGGTCAACGCCGAACTCCATGACAAGGTGGCGGAACTGGAAGAGGTGAACAACGACCTCGACAACCTCTTGGGCAGCAGTGACGTGGCCTTTCTCTTCCTGGACGAACAGTTTCGCATCAAGCGTTTCACCCCGGCGATCCACAAGCTCTTCCGCCTGATCCCCTCGGACCTGGGCCGTCCCCTGGAGGATTTCGGCGCCTCCTTGGCCGAGTTCACCCTGCTTGCCGACGCCAAGCAGGTGATGCACGAGTTGCTGCCCATGGAAAAAGAGATCCCGGCGACCGGGGGCCGTTGGTACCTGCAACGGGTCCTGCCCTACCGCACCAGGGACAACCATATCCAAGGGGTGTTGATCACCTTCCTGGATATTACCCTGCTCAAGGAAAAGAAGGATGAGGCCATCCGCCAGGCAGACATCCTCAAGGTCTTGACCGACACCCTGCCGTTGCGGGTGGCCTATGTCGATGACAACGAACGCCATATCTTCGCCAACAAGAACTACAAACAGGAGTTCCACCTCAATTCGGGAGAGGTCATGGGCCTCACCCTGCGCGAGGTGTTGGGACCCGCCTTCCATGAGGCGGCCGCGCCGGCGATCAACAAGGCCCTGGCCGGCGAGAGCGCCCACTTTGAAAAGATCCTGTACGATGAGGGCAAGGGTTGGCGCGACATCCTCTGCACCTTCGCGCCCCATGAGCTGGCGCCTGGCCACATGGCCGGTTTTTTCATCATGATCCAGGATATGACCGAGATCCGCCAGGGTGAGGCCAACAAGGCCCATCTCTCGGCCATTGTCGAGTCCAGCCACGACGCCATTATCAGTAGGAGCGCCGACGGCACCATCCGCAGTTGGAACCAGGGGGCCGAGCAGCTGTTCGGCTACCTACCCCAGGAGATGATCGGCCACAAGATCGATTGCCTCTTTCCCGCCCAGCAGCCGGACGGCTTTAACGACCATGAACTCCTCTGCCGCGGCGTCGGGGCCGGCCATGCCGAGCCCGATTGCCAAACCCGGGACGGCCGCAGCCTGGCCGTGCTGCTCACCCAATCCCCCATCCTGGGGCCGGACGGTCAGGCAACGGCGGTCTCGGTGATCATGAGCGACATCAGTAGCAGAAAGGCCAAGGAAGAGGAGGTGCGGGCATCCAACCGCGACCTGGAGGCGATGGTTGGCCAACGGACCCTCGCCTTGCAGGAGCACATGGTCCAGCTCAGGCGGCTGGCCCAGGAGCTGACCCGGACCGAGCAGCGGGAACGGCAGCGGCTGGCCACCGTCCTCCATGACGACCTGCAACAGCTGTTGGTGGCGGCGGGGCTCCGCCTGGAGCGGCTTGCCAACAGCGAAGGCAATGGCGACCGGCGTCAGGCCATTGCCCAGATCGAAACCCTGCTCGCCCAAGCGGTGACCGCCACCCGCTCCCTGGCCACCGACCTCAGGCCGCCGGTGTTGAACAGCGGCAACCTGGTGAAGAGTCTCCAGTGGCTGGCCGAGTGGCTGTGGAAGCGCTTCGACTTCTCTCTCAAGTTCACGATCACCGAGGAGGTGCCCCAGGATGCCCTCCCGGACGCCCACATCGTCTTCCTCTTCGAAACCGCCCGCGAGTTGTGCTTCAATATCGTCAAGCACGCCCATGTCAAGGAGGGACGCATGACCCTGCAACGGCTGGATCAGGACCGCCTCTGCCTCACCATCGCCGACGAGGGGGTGGGCGTGGACCTGGAGCGCCAGGCCCAGTATGTTGCGGTGGAGGGCGGCGGCCTGGGCCTGGGGGCGATCAGGGATCGTCTCTCCCTGATCGGCGGCGATCTACGGCTCAACTCCGCCGTTGGCCAGGGGTTCCGTGTCGACATCATCCTCCCCTTTGCCGCCACCACCGCCTCCCTGCCCCACCCTGCCCGCCAGCGGCGAGAGGAGAGCGGGCGGACCACCATGGCCGGGTTGGCCACGGGACGCAAGATCAGGGTCATGCTGGTGGATGACCATACCGTGGTCAGGGACGGCCTGAAGATGATTCTCCATGACGAGGCGGATATCGACGTGATCGGCGAGGCGGGAGATGGAGAGAAGGCCATCAAGTTGGCCGGCAAACTGCTGCCCGATGTCATCATCATGGATGTCAACATGCCCAAGGTCACCGGCATCGAGGCCACCAGGCGGATCAAGGAGGAGTATCCGCAAATCGGCATCATCGCCCTGTCGATCAATGACGATCCCGGCACCACCAAGGCCATGCTGGAGGCCGGCGCCTGTGCCTACCTCAACAAGAGCGGCTCGGCGGAGGATGTCTGCGGGGTGATCAGAAGTTGCGTGCCAGGCCTGACGCCGGCCATGGCCGCCGTGGCCAACGGAGGGGAGGGTGAGGAGGAAAAAGAGGCGTAACGAGGCGCGGCGGAGGGAAACCGCAGGCCGCGGCCGTGGAGAGTAGCGCTGGCCCCAGAGAGGGCGGACTTACTCCACCAGGCCGATATGGATGGCGTAGAAGGTCAGGGCCTGGGGGTTGTGCAGGTCGAGTTTGCTCATGATGTTGGTGCGGTGGTTGTCCACGGTCTTGGGACTGATGTAGAGGAAGGAGGCGATCTCCTTGTTGGTGTACCCCTCCGCCACCAGTTTCAGGACATCCTTCTCCCGCTTGGTGAGGATCGAGGCCATCTGTCTCTCCTCCGTCATCCCGCCCGCCGCCTCCCCCCAGGCCTCGTACTGCTCGGCCACGGCCTCGGGGATGTATTTCTTGCCCTGCAACACCGTCCGTACCGCCCGCACCAACTCCGCCTGCTTGGCATTCTTCAGGGCGTAGCCATCGGCCCCGGCCTTGATGGCGGTGGCCACATGCTCCACCGAATTGTGGACGGTGAGCATCAGGATCTTGGTGCGCGGGCTCTGCTTCTTGATGTCGGCAATGGCCTCGACGCCGTTCATCTTGGGCATGGAAAAATCGAGCAGCAACAGCTCCGGGGTCAACTGCCCGCACAGGCGAATGGCCTCCAGGCCGTCATTCGCCTCGCCGATGACCTCGAATTCCGGGTACTCGGCAAAAATCGCCCGCAGTCCATCGCGCAGGATGGTGTGGTCTTCGGCAATGATAATCCGTGTCTTGAGTGGGGGGGCCATATCTTCACGCGTCCCTGTTGAGGTTGATCCCTTGCCGTTATGACACAAACGGAGTACGGGTCCGCGGCGGCTGAGCAGTAGAGCCACGTTAGCGAATAATCCGTATGCTTGGCAATTTTTATTTTGGGGGAGCGCCGCCGGTTTCCTCGGAGAATGGCAAAGGCCCAGTGCCCCATGGTATCCACCATAACACAGCGACTCTGCTCTTGAAAATAAGGTCTATCCCTTATATGCCGGACGGCCCTAAATTTCTATAGTGAGGACAAGCGGCAAAGGTGATGGCATCGTAAAAATGCGTGAAGCTGACCATCTGTCAATGTAATTTCAATGGGTATGAGGCGGGCCAGCGGCGGGTGAGCGGTATGTGCGAAACGGACAACCGTGTTCCGCCACCATTGCCCGGCGGGCAGCAAGGAAAAGATTTTCACCATGGAGGTACCCCGTGCCGGTGGTACAAAAACAGGGATTAACCGATAACGTATTTTTTGTGCCGCGAGCGGCCAGCACCACCATCCCGGTGGGGGTGGAAAAAACAGCACCCCCCCAGCGAGCAGAGACCGCAAGCGGACTGTTTCGCATCCTGCTGGTGGAGGATGACCCGCAACTGATGGCCCTGTATACCACCGTTTTGGGCAAGGAGGCGGGGGCGGTGGAACAGAGCACCACCGGCCATGAGGCCTTGGAGAGACTCTCCGCCACCCCCTACGATCTGGTGGTCTGCGATCTCACCCTGCCCGGCGTGGGCGGCCTCTTCCTCTTGCAATGGATCCAACGGCACCGGCCGGCAACCACCACCATCGTCATCTCCGGCGATGGCAGCGCCGAGTCTATTCTGGCCGCCATGCGGGCCGGGGCCAAGGACTATCTGGTGAAACCGTTCAACTTGCCCGAGTTGCAAGAGACGCTCAGCCGCTGGGGTCAGCCGCGGTTCCCGGACAAACACGAACTCTTCTCCTCAATGATGCAGCAGGTCATGCATGAGGTGCGCGACGAATTGATCCCCCTGGAGTGCACCATCAAGCAGCTCACGCGCGGCAAATTCGGCGCCATGGACGCCGGTGCCCAGGACGCGCTGCTCACCATGCGGCAAAAGCTCGGGCAGTTGCAAGGGCTGACCACTGATTACTGCCTGCTGGCCAGAACCCTGCTGCGGGGTAACGGCTCTTTCCCCACCGAGCGGGTAGCCCTGCGCCAGGAGGTCATCACCCCGGTCCTCGACGAGATGCGGGATGCCTTGGCACGCAAGGAGATCACCGTCTCCCGCAGCCGGGAACTGACGACCACCGGGGACGCCCAGGTGACGGGCAATCGCTTGATGCTGAAGAGTGTCTTTCGGGCGTTGTTCAGCAACGCCATCAAACACTGCCGCGCCCGGGGCATCATCTCCTACGGCATCACCAACAACGGCCGGCGCTACAAGATCCAGGTGGCCAATGAGGGCGAGGTGGTTCCCAGCCATCTCCAAGAGAGGATCTTCGATGCCTTGGTGCGGGACCGCCACGATGACTCGCCCGCCACCTTTCGCGAGGAGGGGTTGGAGCTGGGACTGGGACTGGCCAAGGATATCCTGCGCCAGCATGGTGGCGACATCTGGTATGAAGCCCTGGCCACGGGGTCGAAGTTCGTCTTCACCCTGCCGCTGGCACCGGCGGAGAGCGCTCGCTTGGGAGAGGCGTAGGGCTTTGCCAAAGGCATAATCCTTCCCCCCTCCTTCCCTTGTCAATCGTGTTGTGGACCCGGAGCATGCAAGGCAGCCCCTCCCATGAATACCCCTAGGCCATCATCGCTCTCCATTGGCAACTGGCTGGCCCTGGTGCTGATCACCATCAGCCTCCACGGGATTAGCCAGCGCAACTTCTTGCTGTTCCACGGCCTGACCGAGCTGTTCAGCGTGGTGGTCGCCTTTGCCATCTTTATCCTGGCCTGGAACTCCCGGCACATCCTGCGCGCCAACTACCTCCTCTTTCTGGGCATCGCCTTTCTCTATGTCGGCGGACTCGATCTGGTCCATACCATCTCCTACAAGGGCATGGGCGTGGTGGATCATGCCAACGCCAATCTGGCCACCCAGTTGTGGATCGGGGCACGGTTCGGCGAAAGCCTGGCGCTGCTCCTAGGGCTCTTCTTTGTCCGCCGCCGCTTGCAGCCCGTAACCTGCATCACCCTCATGGGCCTCGCCTGCGGGCTCTTGCTGTGGAGCATCGGCAGCGGCAACTTTCCGCCCTGCTTTATCGAGGGAGAGGGGGTAACGCCTTTCAAAGAGAGTTGCGAGTACGGGATCAACGCCATCCTCCTCGCCGCCCTCCTTGGCCTGCGCCACTACCGGCAACGGTTCGACGACAAGGTCTTCTCCCTGCTCGCCACCTCCATCCTCTTCAGTCTCGGCTCGGAGTTGGCCTTCACCTCCTATGTCCATGCCTTCGGGCTCGCCAACTTGGTGGGCCATAGTTTCAAGTTCATCTCCTTTTACCTGATCTACAAGGCCTTGATCGAAACCGGCCTGAAAAGGCCCTACTCCCTGCTCGCCGATAAGCTCCAGCACAACGAGTTCCTGCTGCGCCAGAGCGAGAAGGAGTTTCGCGCCATGTTCGAACTCTCCGCCGTGGGCATGGCCCAGCTCCATCCGCGGACCCATGCCTTGCTCAGGGTCAACGACAAATTTTGCGGGATTACCGGCTACTCGGCTACGGAACTGAGCGGGATGACCGTTGATGACCTCATCCATCCCGCCGAGCGGGAGCGGGGAGCGGGGCTCTTGGCCGGGGCGACCCTCACCGGGCAAGAGGGCATGAGCCGCGACACGCGCTTGGTGCGCAAGGACGGGGCCATCATCTGGGTGCGGGCGACCTGTAGTCTGTTGCGGGATGAAGGGCGCGAGCCCCAGAGCGCCATGGCCGTGATCACCGACATCACCGCCAGCCGTCAGGCGGAACAGGCCTTGCGGGAGAGCGAACAGCGGCTCAAACTCATCGCCGCCTCGATCAAGGATGTGATCTGGATGCGGACCCCGGATCACCAGGAGACCCTGTTTATCAGCAACTCCTACGAGGAGGTGTGGGGCCGCAGTTGCGCCAGCCTCTATGAACGGCCGCAGTCCTTTGCGGAGGCGATCCACCCCGCGGATCGCGACCGGGTGCTGGCCGCCAGCGCCCATCACAGCGGTGACGCCTGGCGCTATGACTACCGGATCCGGCGCCCGGATGGCACGGAGCGCTGGATCGGCGACAGCGGTTCGTCCATTCGCGACCAAGAGGGCCGGGTGAGCATGGTGGTCGGGGTGGCGCGGGATATCACGGCGCGGAAACTGGTGGAAGAGGAACGTCGCCGTCACCATGCGGAGCTGGAGGAGAAGGTGGCGGAGCGGACCCAGGCGCTGGCGGAGCGGATGGAGCAGGTGCGGGAGATGGCCATGCAACTCTCCACGGCGGAAAACCAAGAGCGACAGCGGGTCGCCGAGATCCTCCATGGCGATCTGCAACAGCTGCTGGCGGCCGGCACCATGCAGGCCGAGCGGCTATTGACCAAGGGCGACACCCTGGCGCAACAGACCAGGCATCTGGAGTTCGTGCTTGACGTCTTGAAAAAGGCCCATGCCACCGTGCGCTCCCTCTCCCATGACTTGAGCCCGCCGGTCCTGGCCCATGGCGGCATGCAACATATCCTGCAATGGTTGGCCGATCGCACCCGGGAACGCCACGGCCTGGAGGTGCACTTTACCCCCGCCGCCACGTTCGAGGTCCAATCCGAGTCCCTGCGCGGTATTATCTACCGCTTTGTCCAGGAACTCCTCTATAATGTCGTCAAGCACGCCGGGGTCAACCAGGCCTGGCTGACCATGGAGGTCAGAGGCGGCAGGGAGTGTGTCGCCGTGCAAGACCACGGTTGCGGTTTTGATGCCTGCCTCCCCCGGGGGCAGGGTGGAGTCGCTACCACCGCGCCGGGCATTGGCCTGCTCAGCATCTCCGAGCGCTTGCGGATGCTGGGCGGCGACATGGAGATCGACAGCCGCCCCGGCCAAGGGAGCAGCCTGACCCTCTTTTTGCCCCCATCCACCAGCTAACCCGAGGAGCTTCGTGAGCACCGCCAAAAAAGCATTCCCCTTAAAGACGCTGCTCAGCTTCCTGGGTCCCGGCTTCCTGGTCACCGTCGGCTTCATCGATCCCGGCAACTGGGCCACCAATATCGAGGGCGGCTCCCGCTTCGGCTATGAACTGCTGTGGGTGATCACCTTAAGCACCATCATGCTGATCGTCATCCAGAACATGGCCGCCAAGCTGGGCATCGCCACCGGCAAGTCCCTGGCGGTCAACATCCGCGAGCGCTTCTCCCCGCCGGTCTCGGCCTTTCTCGGGCTGACCATTGTCCTGGCCTGCGCGGCCACCGATGTGGCCGAACTCCTGGGTGGGGCCATCGGCTTCAATCTCCTCTTCGGCCTGCCCTTGTGGCTGGGGGCCTTGCTCACCGTCTCCCTGGAGGTGTTCCTGATCATCAGCCAACGCTACCATCGGCTGGAGGCGATCATCATGGGCTTCCTCGGGATCATCAGCCTCTGCTACCTGGTGGAGATCGTGATCGTCAAACCCGACTGGCTAGAGGTGCTGCCCGCCATGGTTATCCCCCGGGTCAACGGCGAGAGTATTTACGTGGCCATGGCCATCCTGGGGGCGGTGGTGATGCCCCACAACATCTACCTGCACTCCAACGTCATCCACAGCCGGCAGTGGGGGATCTCGGTGGAGGAGAAGCTTACGCTGTTCCACTACGAGAAGATCGACACCCTGTCGGCCATGCTCTTGGGGTGGCTGGTCAACTCGGCGATGATCATCGTGGCGGCGGCCGTCTTCTCCGGCCACCAGGTGGCGGTGAGCAGCATCACCCAGGCCTCGGAGACCCTGCGGCCCTTGGCCGGCGACCTGGCCTGCCTCCTCTTTGCCGTGGCCCTGGTCTTCGCCGGGGTGGGCTCGAAGGTGACCTCGTCCATGGCCGAGGTCAACGTCATCACCGGCTTTCTGGGCAGACCGGAAGACCCCCGCTCCCTGCTCTACCGGGTCTCGGTCCTGGTCACCGCCATCCCCTCCTTCGTGATCATCCTCCTGGCCATGGACACCTACCGCATCCTCATCCTCAGCCAGGTGGTGTTGAGCATCCAGCTCCCCTTCACCCTAGTGCCGTTGGTGATCCTCTGCCGCGACCGCAAGCTCATGGGGTGCTTCGTCAGTGGCCGGCGGGAGTTCGCCACCGCCGTGCTCATCTCCACGGTGGTGATCGCCTTAAACATCTACTTACTCTATAGCACCATGAGCCAGGGGGTCTGACATGCAGGTGTACAAAAAAATTCTGGTGGCCATGGACTGTTCCGGCGTGGACGACGTCATTATCCGGCACGTGGCCGCCCTGGCCCTGCAAAACCAGGCCCAGGTCCACCTGCTGCACGTGGTCCACTCCCACACCCTGGACCAAGACCGGGCCTTGCATGAACTGGCGGAGACCTCCTTGCGCGCCCGGCGCGAGGCCCTGGAGGCCCAGGGGGTCGAGACCCGTATCATCATCAAGAGCGGCGAGCCCGATGAGGAGATCTTGAAAGAGATCGAGGGCCAGGGGTATGACCTGGTGGCCATGGCCACCCATGGCCACACCTTCATCGGCGACATCCTCTTTGGCAGCGTCTCCCGGACCCTCAAGCACCGGATCAGCATCCCGCTGCTGCTGATCGGTCCCCAACGCTGAACATGGGCGGCTATTTCACCGTACCCCGTCCGCCGGTTTATCTTGACCGCGCCGGGATTTGTTTCGGTGGGAGCGTCGTCCACGGCGCGATCACGCTTCAATCGCGCCGTGGACGACGCTCCAACAAGGGCTGCTGAGAATTGTTTATAGCCACGTTATTGAGTAAATAGTTATAGGATCACTTCCAAGGTCTTCTTTAACTCACGGGAAGTGAATGGTTTTTCAATGCAGGAACGAAATCCGCAGGCCTGCATTGCCCCCATGCTCTGGTCGTTACCGAAGAGGACCATGGCCACTGCCGGCAATCCCGGCGTCACCTTCCGCATCTCCTCCAGGGCCAAGAGGCCATCTTCTCCCGCATGGGTAGTCATATCCAACACCACCAAGGCGTAAGGGTGTTGGCACTCATTGGCCCCGGCAAAATGGACCAGGGCCTCGCGGCTGTTGCGCACTCCCTCGGCATGAAAGCCAAGACCGTGCAGCATCTGACAGGTCATCACCCTGACCATCTCATCCTCATCCATCACCAGGACCCGCGCTGCCTGTCCGCTCGCCGGCGGCTGCCGCTCCTCGTTCAGCTGGCGGCCGCTGGGTCCACTGGGGCGCTGGGGCTTGGCCAGTGGCAGGGTGACGAGGACCACGGTCCCCGTCCCCTTGGCGCTTTGCAGGGTGATGGTGCCATGGTGGTTTCTGATGATGCTGTTGGCCACGGAGAGCCCGAGGCCCATGCCCTTACTGCCGCTCTTCTGTTTGGTGGAAAAATAGGGATCAAAGACTTGATCGATATCATCATCGCTAATACCGATGCCGGTGTCGGCAATGCGCAGGGTCACCCACGGGGCCTCCTGCCCCCTCTGCTCACTCCCCCTCTCGTGCGCCTCGGTCTCGGCAGTGATGGTCAGGCGTCCACCTTGGACCATGGCCTCACAGGCATTGGCGAGGATGTTGTCAATGGCCCGGCGCATCAGGCGCCAGTCCAGCTCCACCTCCGGCAGGGACCGGGGGATGCGGAAATCGACGGTAATCCCCGGTGGTACGTTCATGGTGGCCACGGCCTCGGTGAGCAGCTCCTCCAGGTGGCACGCCTTTTTCAAGGGCTGACCACCCTTGGAAAAGGTGATCATCAATGAGGTCAACTCCTTCCCCTTGAGTAGGGCGTCCTTGGCCCGGGCGAGAAACTTCAGGGCCTGATCCGGGGCGGCGCGCACTTCGTCCTGGGCCAACTCGATGTTGCCCAGGACCGCAAACAAGAGGTTGTTGAAGTCATGGGCCAGACCGCCGGCCAGGGTGCCGATGCTCTCCAGGTTGGCGGACTTTCTTTGCTCTCGTTCCAATTGCCGGGTTAGCTGCATGGCCCGGTAGAGGTCGATGAAGACCTTGATCTTGCACAACAGGATCTCCGGGATCACGGGTTTGCAGATATAGTCCACGGCACCGGAGGCATAACCGTGAAAGACATGGCGATCCTCCTTGCTGATGGCGGTGATGAAGATGATGGGGGTGGACTTGGTGTCCTCGTGGGAGCGCATCAGTTCGGCCGTCTCGAAGCCATCCATCTCCGGCATCTGCACGTCGAGCAGGACCACGCAGAACCGCTGCTGGAGCATGAGACCCAGGGCCTCGTTGCCGGATTGGGCGGTGAACAGGTCGGCATCAACCTCTGCCAGCAGCTGGCGCATGGCAAAGAGATTCTCCGGCAGGTCGTCGACGATGAGCACCCGGGGACGCTCGGTCAGGCTTTCGTGCATCATGGCGCGTTCCTTTGGGGTGTGCCGGCAGCGGGCTGGGGGGCAAGGGCCGAGGCGTGGCGGAGCAGAAACGGCCCAATCTCGTTGGCCGCCAGCACCAGGGCCTTGGGTACCATCTCCAGGGCGGCCCGGGGCATCTCGTCCACCGTGGCCAGGGTCGGGTCCTCGATAATGGCGAGCCCGCCAGCATCGGCAATGGCCTTGAGGCCCCAAGCGCCATCGTTGTTGGCCCCGGAGAGGACGATGCCGATGGCTGATCCGCCAAAGGCATCGGCCGCGCTCTCGAAGAGGACATCAATACT
>CAYSFY010000112.1:0-1194 GCA_964430285.1 uncultured Desulfobulbia bacterium | reverse complement strand
GAAGTTGACCTTTTCGTCCACGGTGAGGATCAGGGTGTGGTCCGCCTCCACCATGAGATGGTAGTTGGGCGGGGCAAAGAAGACAGTGCCCAGGGTCAGCTGCATGGCACTGACCACGTCCATGACCGCCAAACGGCAATCCTGACGCAGGATCTCCAGGCGTTGGTCGTCCTGGCTGGGGTGGGCATGGATGACCACAGCCAGCGGCAGGGCGAAGGTGGTAGGCAGTTGCTGCAAGATCTGCCGGCAGGAGGCCATGCTGCCGGCAGAGCCGCCAATGACCACCACCCCTCTCATCTCACCTCCCGCAATCTACGGTAGATCTTGAACTTGCGGTCAAAGGTGGCGAAGCGGCTGACGCCGTCCGCTTCGCGAATGACCTCTTGCAGGCCAAGACCGAGAAAACCGTCATGGACCAGACTGTCGTGGAACAGGCCGCAGGCCCGTTGCTGCAGCGAGGGTTGGAAATAGATGAGCACGTTGCGGCAGAGGATGAGGTGCATCTCGCTGAAGACGTTGTCCAGGGCCAGGTTGTGACGGGCAAAGGTGATGGTCCGCTTCAGCCCCTGGTCGAGGAGGGCGGAACCGTAACGGGCATGGTAGTAGTCGCTGAAGGAGGCCAACCCCCCGGCCTTCTGGTAGTTGGCGGTATACCCCTTGATCCGGTCCAAGGGGTAGATCCCGTCCCTGGCCGCTTCCAGGGCCGCCTCGTTCATGTCGGTGGCAAAGATGGTGGTGCGCTTACTGATCCCCTCTTCCTGGAAGAGGATGGCCAGCGAATAGGCCTCCTCGCCGGTGGCGCAGCCGGCCACCCAGGCCTTGATGAAAGGGTAGGTCTTGAGGTAGGGGATCACCCGCTGGCGCAAGACTTGGTAGAAGAG
The DNA here is from genome assembly GCA_964430285.1 of uncultured Desulfobulbia bacterium. GTDB lineage: Bacteria > Desulfobacterota > Desulfobulbia > Desulfobulbales > VMSU01 > VMSU01. The sequence continues at coordinate 313 of CAYSFY010000112.1, read as the reverse complement.
GGGGTCGCGAAACATCTCGGTGACCACCACCGAGATGCGGGCCACCACCTCCTGGAAAAAGGGCTCATCATGCATGATTCTGGCGGTGAGCACGGAGATGGTGGGGATGCCCAAGGAGGCCATGGCCTGTTTGATCCGCCGCTTGAAGGAGGCGTGGGCATACTGGCGGAAGTCATAGCCGTAACGCTGAAAGATGGCCTCCCGCAGCAGGTTCATTTCGATCTCTTCAATGGCGCCGATTTTCACGAAAGGCCCCTAACGGTAGAGCCAGACCCGCATCATGGAGAGCAACCGCTCCAGATCAACGGGCTTG
>CAYSFY010000111.1:6255-14629 GCA_964430285.1 uncultured Desulfobulbia bacterium | reverse complement strand
CCGGGGCGTTGATGGTGTCGTGGGTCCAGCCGCTACGGATCTTCACGGTTACCGTCCGGTCGGTGTTGGCCACCACCTGGCGGATGATCTCCCGGGCTAGCCCCGGTTGTTTCATCAGGGCCGATCCTGCCCCCTTCTTGACCACCTTCTTCACCGGGCACCCCATATTGATGTCGATGAGATCGATGGCATGCTCCGAGACCATGGCCGCGGCCCGGCCCATATGGGCGGGCTCGGCGCCAAAGAGCTGGATGGCCACCGGCCGTTCTTCAAGCCGGGTGGCCAGCATGTCCAGGGTCTTCTGCTGGCGGTAGGTGAGGCCGTGGCAGCTGATCATCTCCGAAAAGCAGCAGGCCGCCCCATACTCCCGGCACAACAGGCGAAAGGGGAGGTCGGTGTAGCCGGCAAGGGGGGCGAGGATGAAGGGCGACGCGAGTTGGACTGGACCGATGTGCATGGAGGGAGGGAGAAAGTACTGATCAGGTTTACAGTTGACGGCTAACCGGTTGCGGTAGGGAGTTGCGAGTGCGCCAGCATGCGCGGTTATTGCCATGTCTGGAACCCATGGCAATAACCGTTGGCTGCTAAGCCGTCATACGGTCAACAGCCGTTAGTGACTGCCTTGACCGCCTCCACCACTCGCTCCTTGGTGACACCCAGGTAGGCAAAGAGCACCTCGGCCGGGGCGGACTCACCGAAGCGGTCGATGCCGATGACTTGGCCCTCCAGGCCCACGTACTTGCGCCAGTAGTCGGTGACCCCGGCCTCCACCGCCACCCGCGGCACCCCGGGGGGCAACACCGTGGCCAGGTAGGCTGGGTCTTGGTGGTCAAAGCGATTGGGGCAGGGTATGGAGACCACCCGCACTTGGCCGCCCGCGGCATTCAACTCAGTGGCGGCTGCAACCGCCAGTTCGATCTCGGAGCCGCAGGAGATGATAATCGCCGTGGGCATGCCTGAGGGGCAATCGGCCAGGATATAGCCACCCTGCTCAATGGCCGCGATCTGCTCTGTGCTCCTGGGTTGATGGGGGAGGTTCTGGCGGGAGAAGAGGAGCGAACTGGGCCCGGTCCTCCGCTCCAGGGCAGCCTTCCAGGCCACGGCGGACTCCACCCCGTCACAGGGGCGCCAGACCTCCATGTTGGGGATCACCCTGAGAGAGGCGGCCTGCTCGATCGGCTGGTGGGTGGGGCCGTCCTCGCCCAGACCGATGGAGTCGTGGGTAAAGACGAAGATCCCTTGGATGCGCATCAGGGCGGCCATGCGCAGGGCGTTTCGGGCATACTCCGAGAACATGAGGAAGGTGGCGCCGTAGGGGATGAAACCGCCGTGCAGGACGATGCCGTTCATGATGGCGGCCATGCCGAACTCCCGGACCCCGAAGAAGATGGTGTTGCCCCCGACCTCCTCCGTGATGTTCTTACTCCCTTGCCACAGGGTGAGGTTGGAACAGGCGAGATCGGCGGAGCCGCCAATCAGTTCCGGCAGCAAGGGGCCGTAGCCTTTCAGGCAGTTTTGCGAGGCCTTGCGGGTGGCCACCTTTTCGGCCTTGGCATCGACTGCCGCCACAAAGGCCTTGGCCTCATGGGCCCAGTTCTCCGGCAGCTCGCCCTGCAGCCGGCGCTCCAGCTCACCGGCCAGCTCCGGGTAGGCCGCGCGATAGCTGGCCAGCTGCTCTTTCCAGGCGGTCTCCAACTGCTCCCCCTTGGCCTTGGCGTCCCAACCCTGGTAGATCTCCGCCGGGATCTCGAAGGCGGGGTGGGGCCAGCCGATGGCATGGCGGACCAGAATGATCTCGTCCACACCCAGCGGTGAGCCGTGACAGGCCTCCTTCCCCTGCTTGTTGGGAGAGCCCCAGCCGATGATGGTCTGGCAGCAGATCAGGGTGGGCCGATCATGGACCGCCTTGGCCTCGGCAATGGCTTGGTGCACCGCGGCCGGGTCGTGGCCGTCGACCTTGGGAATGACATGCCAGCCATAGGCCTCGAAGCGTTTGGGGGTGTTGTCGGCGAACCAGCCCTGCACCTCGCCGTCGATGCTGATGCCGTTGTCGTCATAGATGGCGATCAGTTTGCCGAGGCCCAGGGTGCCGGCCAGGGAGCAGGCCTCGTGGGAGATCCCCTCCATCATGCAGCCATCACCGAGAAAGCAATAGGTGTGATGGTCGATAATGGCGTGGCCGGGACGGTTGAACTGGCCGGCCAGGGTGCGCTCGGCAATGGCCATGCCCACGGCGTTGGCGATGCCTTGGCCCAGGGGACCGGTGGTGGTCTCCACCCCGGGGGCATAGCCGTACTCCGGGTGGCCCGGGGTCTTGGCGTGCAGTTGCCGGAAGTTTTTGATCTCGTTGATGTCCAGGTCGTAGCCGCTCAGGTGGAGCAGGGAGTAGAGCAGCATGGAGCCATGGCCGTTGGAGAGCACAAAGCGGTCGCGGTTGGCCCACTTGGGGTTTTGCGGGTTGTGGCGCAGGAAGTCGTTCCACAGGACTTCGGCAATATCGGCCATGCCCATGGGCGCGCCGGGGTGGCCGGACTTGGCTTTTTGGGTGGCGTCCATGCTGAGGGCGCGGATGGCGTTGGCAAGGTTGCGGCGGGCGGTCATGGCGGTTTCTCCAAAGGGGTGAGGAATTGGTTCCTACGGCGCGGGGGTTGGCCGCATCGTGGTGGTGATCAGGTGGAGGTAGATCTCTTCGGCAAAGTCATCGGCAATCTCACGCAGGGCGGCGGTGCGGTTGTCCTGCAGGCGGACGGGGTCTTGGCTCATGAAAAAGGTCTGCTGACGAGTAGCGGCGGGTCGCTCCCAGACCACCTTGCCGCTCTTAGTCTCCGTGAGGGTGAAACTCACCGTCAGCTCGGCCCTCCCTTCGGTCCCCTCCCGGAAGGTGCCGAAGGAGATCTCTGGGTAGCTGACCCGGTCGATGGTGCCGCTCAGTTGGTAGTCCGCCTCGGCCTTGCTGTCGGCTATGGTGATCAGCGGGCTCTTGCGCAGCCAGTCGGACTGGGCCTGGAACAGGGTGTTGGGGAGGCCGAGCTCGGTGGTGCGGTTGGTCCACATGGAGCGGCTGATGGTGATGGGCGCAAGCCCCTGGGTGAGATAGGGGTTGTGGTAGCCGCAACCGAAGAGCAGCAAGGCGAGGAGAATGGAGCTGCATGAGCGGGTTGGTAAGGTGACAGGGGGCATCGCTTATTTTGCCTCGCGAAAGGAGTTGACGGTTGACAGTTGCCGGTTGTCCCCGCCATGACCAAAGGGGGCAAAACACATGCGGATCTGTTGGCCGGGGTTCAAGTTTTCACCGTAAACCGTAAACGGATAACCGTCACCGTAAGCAGTTAGACAACGATATTGATCAACTTTTCCTTGACCACGATCACCTTGCGGATGGGCTGGTCGCCGATATACTTGCTGACCCGCTCGTCGGCCAGGGCCAGGGTCTGCAAGGTGGCGTCGTCGGTACCCACGGCAACCTGGAGACGGCTTCTGACCTTGCCGCTGACCTGGATGACGATGGTCACCTCGTCCTCCTTGGCCGCCTCGGCGTCAAAGAGGGGCCAGGCGACGGTATCCAGGGGGGCGTGGTGACCGATCATCCGCCACAGCTCGGCGGTGATGTGGGGGACCATGGGGTAGAGGAGTTTGATCACCGTCTCCATGGCGAAGCGGACCACTGCCGGGTGGGCCTGGTCGCTCGCCCCGTCACCGGCAGTGGTGGTCAACAGGTTCATCAACTCCATGACCGAACTGATGCAGGTATTGAAGTGGAAGTTGTTTTCGACGTCGGAGGTGAACTTACCGATGGTCTGGTGGGTCTTGCGCAGCAGGCGGCGGCTGATCCCGTCCAGGTCCTCGGGCATGGCCAGTGCAGCCGTGCCGCCGTTGGTGGCCACGAAGCGGAAGAGCTTGGTCAGGAAGCGGTAGGAGCCCTCCACCCCCTGGTCGCTCCACTCCAGGTCCCGCTCCGGCGGGGCGGCAAAGAGACTGAACAGGCGGACGGTGTCGGCCCCGTACTGGCGGACCAGGGTGTCCGGGTCAACCACGTTGCCCTTGGACTTACTCATCTTGGTGCCGTCCTTGATCACCATGCCCTGGGTCAGCAGGTTGGTGAAGGGCTCGTCAATGGAGAGATACCCCACGTCGCGCATGGCCTTGGTGAAGAAGCGGGCGTAGAGCAGGTGGAGGATGGCGTGCTCCACCCCGCCGATATACTGGTCCACCGGCAGCCAGTAGCGGGCCGCCTCCCGGTCCACCATCCCCCCGGTGAACTGGGGTGAGGTGTAGCGGGCAAAGTACCACGAGGACTCGACAAAGGTGTCCATGGTGTCGGTCTCGCGGCGGGCAGCTCCCCCACACTTAGGGCAGGTGGTGGTGTAGAAGCTGGCGAGGGCGTGCAGGGGTGACTTGCCCGTCTTGTCAAAGGTGACGTCGGTGGGCAGGCAGACCGGCAGCTCGGCGGAACTCACCGGCTGGATGCCGCAGCGCTCGCAGGTCAGCATGGGGATGGGCGCCCCCCAGTAGCGCTGGCGTGAGATCCCCCAGTCCCGGAGACGATAGGTGATCTGGCGGTGGCCGAAACCCTTGGTCTCGGCCGCTGCCGTGATCGCCCCCTTGGCCGTGTCGTTGGCCAGACCGGTGAACTCCCCGGAAGCGATGAGGGTGCCAAGGCCTTCATAGGCTGCGTCATGGGGCATCGCCCCCTCCTGGGGTTGGATGACCTGCTTGATGGCGATGCCGTACTTGTGGGCGAACTCGAAGTCCCGTTGGTCATGGGCCGGGACCGCCATCACCGCGCCGGTGCCATACTCCATGAGCACGAAGTTGGCGGCATAGATGGGCAACTTCTCCCCGGTAAAGGGGTTGATGCAGTGGCTGCCGGTGAACACCCCCGCCTTCTCCAGCACGTCTTCGTAGTTGGCCCGTTGCTTGGCGTTTCTGGTCTCTTCCACAAAGGCCTTGACCTGCTCCTCCTGGGCGGTGCCGTGACAGAGCTCGGTCAGCAAGGGGTGCTCGGGGGCGATGGACATGAAGGTGGCCCCGAAGATGGTGTCCGGCCTGGTGGTGAAGATGGGCAGCGTCTTATCCGAGCCCTGAATGGGAAACTCGATGGCCGCGCCCTCGCTCTTGCCGATCCAGTGGCGCTGCATGCTCAACACCTTCTCCGGCCAGCCGGTCATGGTGTCGAGGTTGGCCAGCAGCTCCTCGGCGTAGGCGGTGATCTTGAAGAACCAGCCGTTCATCTCTCGGGGGATGACCTTGTGGTCACAGCGCCAGCAGGCGCCGTCAATAACCTGTTCATTGGCCAGTACGGTCTGGCAGGGCTCGCACCAGTTGACCGTGGTCAGTTTACGGTAGATCAGCCCCTTTTGGTAGAGGTCGATGAAGAACTGCTGCTCCCAGCGGTAGTAGTCGCCGCGGCAGGTGGCCAGCTCCCGCTCCCAGTCGTAGCTGAAGCCCATGCGTTTGAGCTGGGTCTTCATGTAGGCGATGTTCTCTTCGGTCCACTTGGCCGGGTGGGTGTCGTGCTTGATGGCGGCGTTTTCCGCCGGCAGGCCAAAGGCGTCCCAGCCCATGGGGTGCAGGACGTTGAACCCCTGCATCCGCTTGTAGCGGGCAATGACATCGCCGATGGTGTAGTTCCTGACATGCCCCATGTGGATCTTGCCCGAGGGGTAGGGGAACATCTCCAACAGGTAGTATTTGGGCCGGGTCTGGTCCTCGTGGACCTTGAAGCTGGCGGAGGTCTGCCACTCTCCCTGCCAGCGCTCTTCAATGGCGGCAAAATCGTATGGTATGGTCTCGTCGATGCTCATGGGTCGTGGGTATGGTGGTTAGTGTCAATGCTCGCCGCTCTGGTACTCCTGGCGAGCCAGGTTTTCAAAGGTGGTTATGGTGTTGATAAAGGCCAAGTCCACGGTGCCGGTGGCGCCATTACGCTGCTTGCCGATGATCACCTCGGCGACCCCCCGGCGCGGGTTGTCCGGCGACTTGTTATATACCTCATCGCGATAGATGAAGCAAATGACATCGGCGTCCTGCTCGATGGCCCCGGACTCGCGCAGGTCGGAGAGCATGGGCCGTTTGTCGGTGCGGCTCTCCAGGCTGCGGTTGAGCTGGGAGAGGGCGATCACCGGCAGATGCAGCTCCTTGGCCATGGCCTTCAGGGAGCGGGAGATCTCGCTGATCTCCTGCTCGCGGCTGTTGGTGTTGGGGCCACCGCGCATGAGCTGGAGGTAGTCCACCACCACCAGACCGATGTTGTGCTCGGACTTCAACCGCCGGGTCTTGGCCCGCATCTCCAGCACCGAGATGGCCGGGGTGTCATCAATAAAGATCGGGGCCTGGGCCAGCATGCCGGTTGCCCGCACCAGCTTCGGCCAGTCGTGGTCATTTAAGTGGCCGGTGCGCAGGCGGCTGGAGTCCACCCGGCTGATGGAGCAGAGCATCCTCATGGCCAGCTGTTCCTTGGCCATCTCCAGACTGAAGACGGCGGAGGGTACCTTGGCCAGCAGGGCGGCGTTCTGGACGATGTTCATGGCAAAGGCGGTCTTGCCCATGCTGGGGCGGCCGGCAACGATGATCAGATCCGAGGACTGCAGGCCGGCGGTGATCTTGTCGAAATCGTCATAGCCGCTGGGCACGCCGGTGATCAGTTCGCGGCGCTCGGAGAGCTTCTCCACGTGTTCGAAGGTCTGCTTGATGATCTCGCTCATGGGCGCAAAGGCCTGGGCGCTCTTGGCGCTGGAGATGTCGAACACCGTCTGTTCCACGCTGTCCAGCAACAGTTCAATGTCACCCTGCTCCTCGTAGCAACGACCGGCAATCTCGGTGGAGGTGCGGATCAGCTGGCGAAGGATGCTCTTGTCGCGGACGATCCTGGCGTAGTAGGTGATATTGCTGGCCACCGGCACCATGTCCGAGAGGTTGGCCAGATAGGCGGGGCCGCCGATCTCATTGAGTTTGTTTCTGTTCTGCAGGGAGTTGGTGATGGTGATGATGTCAAGAGGCTCGGATCGTTGGAAGAGATCGAGCATGGCCGCGAAGATGGTCTGATGGGCCGGCTTGTAAAAGTCCTCGGCGGAGAGCAGGTCGGCGGTCTTCTCGATGGCGCCTTGGGAGAGCAGGATTGACCCCAGGACGCACTGCTCCGCTTCGATATTTTGCGGCGGCAGCCGATGCGTTTGGGTTGATACAGGCACAGGGGGTCCCATGGCAAAATCCTTCACGGCATCTTCGGCTGAGGAAGACAAGGGGGGGGCAGGTGAACAAACGCGACCTGCCGACCCCGCCCTTAATAAAGGCAAGGTCGGCAGGTGGTGGGTCAGGTCATGGACTTAACGGCAGGGACCATAAGTCCAAGGACGTAAACTACTCGGCTTGGGCTACGATATTGACTTTGACCGTGGCCGTTACCTGATAGCCGACCTTGACGGTGAACGAGGTCTCGCCCACGGTCTTGATCGGTTCATCAAGGACGATCTTGCGGCGGTCGATGACCAAGCCCTGTTCCGCTAGCTTGTCGGCCAGATCGCTGGAGGTGACTGAACCGTAAAGCTTGTTTTCATCGCCAACCCGTTTGCTGATGGTGAGGGTGCAGGCCTCAAGCTTCGTGGCCATGGCAGTGGCCTCATCACGCTGCTGTTTCTTGCGGGCCTCGATGGCTACCTTCTCTATGGCCAGCTGGGACAAATTTCCTTTGCTGGCAACAATGGCCATACCCTGGGGCAGGAGGAAGTTGCGCCCGTATCCGGGTCTTACCTTGACGACATCGCCTTCCTCGCCTAAGTTGTCAACGGTTTTTTTTAAGATCAATTGCATGACTGTGCCTCATCTATTGTTTTAGTTTCGTAATGCATCGGGTCGACGGAATTTGGCAGTCGTTATCCGGAGTTGTTACTTAAATATCAATCGCTTTGGGCTTACGAAAATCCGCCCAAATATCAGCCAGGCCCAGGATGGCCAACAGGATAAAACCATAGGCCTGGATTACCAGGACAAACATGAGCAGGACCCGAATCAGGTTGGGCACCGACCATTTCCGGCAGAGGTGGTTGAAGACCTCATACCCTTGCATGAAATAGAGGGTTACCGTGACGATCAACAGGTTGAGCCCAATGGTGTTCATCGGGCCGGGAAAAAACAGGGAGACCCCGGCAGCGATAAAGACCCACACCAGGGGGTCGGGCAACCGCCATTGGCTCATATCCCCCCAGCCGCTGTGGCCGTTTCGCTGCAACAGCCAGTTGGCCAGGAGGATATTGAACCACACCGTGCCGAAGGTGATGGTCGCCAACACCCCGGGAAAGATCCTGGGGGTAACCTCCCGGATGCGGGTGAAGGCCGCCTGGAGTAGCAGGACGACGGTTTGCTCATAGGCATACCA
>CAYSFY010000111.1:0-6245 GCA_964430285.1 uncultured Desulfobulbia bacterium | reverse complement strand
AGGCCGCCTGGAGCTCCACCTGCGTATCCACAGGGATATTCGGCTCCTTGCTGTAGGTGTCATAGGCGCTGGCGAGTCCGGCGTCAATCTGGACCAGCACCTCTTGATAGAGGTTGATGTGGTTCGCGGCCCCTATCAAGGTGCCGGAGAGCAGCCAGATCAGGCCCAGGGTGATGGTCCCGGTGGCAAAGGCATCTTGGATCGATCCCTTCCGGTTTAATGATCTGGCCACCATAAAGCCTGCCGGCAACAGACTTAACGAGCATAACAGCACCGGCAGGGTCCCGGTCAGCAAGGCGATGCCGGTTGCGATCAGGGTCGCGTGCAGGACTATCCTGAACCCTTTGTCAAAGCCCAGGGCGATGGGAAAGTAGATGAGAGGCAACGGTGCAAGAAAAAAGAGCCATGCCATGCCAACCGCCAGGGCGGGGAGCGTAAGCAGGGCGGTGCACAGGGCCAGACCTCTCAGATACTCCCGGTCATACATTCCCATCCGTAAAAGATTAATTATCGTGAATCAAAGCGAGAGTCGGAACGGCCCTCAAAGCGTCCTTCGGAGCGGCCTTCGCCACCGGGACCGCTGCGCGAGGTGCTTGACGGACGGACGATCATGCCGGTGTAGGGCAACAGGGCAATCTGTCTGGCCCGTTTGATGGCCTCGCACAGTTGCCGTTGGTGCTTGGCGCAGTTGCCATAGATGCGCATGGGGATGATCTTGCCCCGCTCGGTCAGGAAGTTGGTCAGGGTCTTGACATCCTTATAGTCAATCTCGGTGGCCTTTTCAGCGCAGAAGCGGCAGACGCGCTTACGGTCAAAGGTCTTGCGCGGTCTTTTGGTCTGTTTGGTCTTTGGCTTTTTCATGATTTAGTCCTCACTCTCTTCTTCGGCAACGGCGGCTTCCGGATCGATCACCTTGACGACCTTCTCGGGTTTGGGGCCATAGACATCTTGGGTCTTGACGGTCATGTAGCGCAAGATCTTGTCGTCAATGCGGAAAAGACGCTCAATCTCGGCCACTGCCGCGGGCATGCCGGCGTATTCGGCAAAGACATAGAACCCTTGCGTCTCTTTGTTGATGGCATAGGCCAGCTTTTTGATGCCCCAGCGATCCAGTTGATCGATCTTGCCGCCAAGATTTTCGATAACGCCATTGGTGCGGTCGATAATGGCGGTTATATCATCCTCACTGGCCCCTGGCCGGATGATATAGATGGTTTCGTACCTGCGCATGTGTTCCTCCTTTTGGACGTTAGCGGACGCCGATGGCGTCGCAAGGCCCTCATTTGTTTCCTGCGGAGAGCAAGAAGGTTAAAAAAAGACTCTTTCGATGACACCCGCCACCGAAATGAATCCGCTTGAATACCATGAGCGGGGTTTTGCTGTCAAATCATTTTTGGCGTTAGAGAGGCAACCGGTTGATATTACGTCAGCGGTTGCTCTGCTCCCCCCTGTTGGGCGCACTCATCCCTTTTGACCTCGTGCCAGAGGGCGAGCTGCTCGGCAAAGGGGAGGTCGGCAACGGTACAGCCGGAAGCCTTGGCCTTCTGTTCCAGCAGGGTGAAGCGGGAGATGAATTTGTCGGTGGTGGCCTGCAGGGCCTCTTCGCTGTTGGTCTTGGTGAGCCGGCCCAGGTTGACCAGCATGAACAGGCAGTCACCCAGCTCCTCTGCGATGTGTGCAGGCGTGCCGTGGTTAATGGCCTCGTTCAGTTCGCCGACCTCCTCGCTGAGCTTGGCCAAGGCCTGCTCCCTGTCCCGCCACTCAAAGCCGTTGTGGGCGGCCCGTTCCGAGACCCGTTGCGCCCGGCGCAGGCCGGGCAGGCTCTTGGGGACATTGGCGAGCAGGTCGGCCACGGACTTGGGCTCCGTCTTTTCTTGGGCCTTGATCTCGTTCCAGCGGCGGCGCTGATCCTCTTCCGTGTCGACCACCTCGTCGCCATAGACATGGGGGTGGCGCTGAATCATCTTGTGGATAATGGCGGCGATGACCTCGGAGAGGGTGAATTTTCCCTGCTCTTCAAACATCTGATTGATGAACAGGAGTTGAAACAGGAGATCGCCCAACTCCTCCTTGATCAGGGCCGGTTCATCACGGTCAATGGCCTCTAGTAGTTCATGGGCCTCTTCCAGCAGATAGGACTTGAAACTCGATGGCGTCTGTTTGATGTCCCAGGGACAGCCACCGGGCTGGCGCAGGGTGGCGACGATCTGCTGTAACTCTTCGAATTTTTTTCCGGGTGTGGGCATGGGGAGTATGAAGGGTGAAGGGTGAAAGTGGGCGGCAGGGTGGGCACCGCCCACCACATCTTTGCCGCCACAAAGTCATTAATTGACCAACAAGGAACAACCGTATCGCGATTGGCCCAAAAAGCCGGTGGGTGGTGTCCACCTTAACACCTCAAAGCACCTTCAGCAGCTCCAAGGGATGTTGGAGCAGGAGCTTGGCTCCCGACTCCTCAAGCTCCGCTCGGGTGCGGAAACCCCAGAGGGCGCCGACGGGGTACATGCCGCAGGATCCGGCGGTGCGCATGTCGGTGTTGGTGTCGCCCAGGTAGAGGAATTGGCCGGGGGCGAGATCGAGGGCAGCGGCAATGGCCATGGCCCCACTGGGGTCGGGCTTGTTGGGGCAATCGGGCCGCGCCCCCCGCACCAGGCGCCATGGCCAGGCCGAGAGGAAGTGGTTGACCATCATCCGGGTGAACGCTTCCGGCTTGTTGGAGAGGATGGCGAGCGAGAGACCTTGGCCGGTCAAGGAGTCCAGGAGCTCGGGGATTCCCGCATAGGGCTTGGTCCGCACCGCCCAGTGGTGCAAGTACTCGCCTCGCATCGCCTCGGCACAGTGTGCGATCATTTCCGGGGTGCGCCTCTCCTCGGGCAGGACCCGGCGGGCCAAGGTCTCCATGCCATCACCCACGAAATAACGGTATGCCTCTTGGGGGTGGGTGGGGAGGTTGAGACGGGCCAGCACACTGTTCATTGATCCTGCTAGATCGCTTAGGGTGTCCAGCAGGGTGCCATCCAGATCAAAGAGGATGGCCTTGATCTCGCTCATTAAAACTCTTCCACAATGAATGGCTGGGGAGCGGTGGGTGCGCTATTGTCTGAGGAAGCGGTCTGCAGGCACAAGGCGGTCTCGATGATGCGGCGGCCAACCCCCAGGCGGGCGCGGAGTTCCGAGGGCTTGCAAGGTTTGATCAGGAAGTCGTCGGCCCCGCCGTCCAGGGCCATGAGCTTTTCTTCGTGGGATTTGCGGGCGCTGAACATGATGGTGTAGACGTAGGGGGCATTGAGCCTGGTGCGGAGCCGTTGGCAGATCTGGATGCCGCTTAACCCCGGCATGGTCCAGTCGACAATGGCCAGGCGGATGCCGTGGTCTTGTTCCAAGAGCTCCCAGGCCTGGTCGCCGTTGTCCACCGCCACCGGGGTGTAACCCCATTTGACCAGAAAATTTTCCAGCCCCAGGCGGACGGAGGGGCTATCCTCGGCCAGGAGGACCTTGGGGGCGTTCGGGATGGGGGCGGGTATGGGCATGGCTTAGGCCTATGTTTGGGGGAGAACGTTGCTGGATCTTTCTTCTCGGGGGGGCGCAGCAAGAGCAAATGATGGTATCAGATACCATCATTTCTCGTTCTTGACAACGAATGAGATGCGCGATTTTTTTTGTGCTTGACTGGATTTTTGATTAGCACTATGTTTCACCGGTTTCTATCCGGTAGGAGGATAGGTAGGCTTTGTACGGTTTATTTTTATTCATTTAAAAAGGATGGAGGAGTTAAGTATGTCAGTATACGTTGTTGGGCACAAGAGCCCGGATACCGATTCAGTCGCTTCAGCAATTGCCTATGCCGCTTTGAAAAAGGCCCAGGGCGTTGACGTCGTCCCTGCCATGCAGGGCGAGACCAACCCCGAGACCCAGCTGGTCTTGGATCGTTTTGGATTTGCCGCGCCGGAGTTGTTGACCGATGCCGCCGGCAAGAAGCTCATGCTGGTTGACTTCAGTGACCTCGCCCAGGGACCGGCCAACATGACCGATGTCGTGGAGGTCGTTGACCACCATAAGATCGGTGATGTGACCACCAATGGCCCGATCTTCTTTTATGCCAAGCCGGTGGGTTGCACCTGCACCGTGATCAACGAGATCTACAAGACCAACAACATCGCCAGCGATAAGAAGGTGGCCGGTGTGATGACCGCCGCCATCCTGAGCGATACCGTTAATTTCAAGTCGCCCACCTGCACCCCGGAAGACAAGGTCGCAGTCAAGGAGTTGGCCGCTGTTGCCGGTATTACCGATACCGACGGCCTGTTCATGGATATGCTGAAGGCCAAGTCCGCCATTGACGGTCTGCCGATCAACGACCTGTTGAACCGTGACTACAAGGACTTTGACATGAATGGCAAGAAGGTCGGTATTGGTCAGTTGGAATTGGCCACCCTTGACCAGGCTGCCGGTGTCCGCGCCGAGCTGATGAAGGCCCTGGAAGGGTTGAAGGCCTCCGGCCGTCACACCGTCCTCTTCATGCTCACCGACGTGGTCAAGGAAGGGACCGACCTGCTGGTGGTCTCCGAAGAGCCGGCCCTCATCGAGAAGGCCTTCAACGGCAAGCTGACCAACGGCGCCATGTGGGTCCCCGGCATGATGAGCCGTAAGAAACAGACCGTTCCTCCCATGCAGAAGGCCTTCGGTTGTTAATGAGGCCGTTTTGGGTTGGCATCAGGCAAGGGGTGCCATACTGAGCGGCGACCGTGCCGTTTAACCCCAACCTGTAGTTTATAAAAAAAGGTCATGCCCCGATGAGTTCGGGGCATGACCTTTTTTTTTGTGCGAAAGCAATTCTCCCCCCCACCACCAAATCGTTTCTCAATGACCGACCTGCTTGATCTTGACCTGGTAGTCAAAGGCTTCGTCGTGGGGAGCGCTATGGCGGCTTTGGCAGACGGCAGGTCCCGGTATCCTGGTCAAGGCAAAGGCCTTGGGGGACTTGCTGTGTTCGCGACCAGGGCCATGACAGGTCTCACAGCCCACCCCGCGCCGCTCTGCCGGTAGGGAGAGGGCCTCTTGGCCCTGGGCGAGGGTCACGCCGGTAACATGGCAGGGAAGGCAGTTCTGATTGAACTGCTTTTGGCCGTTGACCAGGGTGGTGTAGGCGCTGGCGTGCTTGGTCTGTTGCCAGGAGGCAAGCTGCGCGGCGTGGCAGGCGCCACACTGGTTGGAGCCCAGGTAAGGAGAGATGGCGGTGCTGGTGTTGCTTTTGGCCTGCTGCTGCCCCTGCTTGACAATTGCGGCAGCCAGCTGGTCGGTAATGCGCACGACCTCTTTCTGGTCCGGCAGGCCGATCTCCATGGCCATGAAGCGATTGGCAAAGGAGGAGGGGGTGCCCTGGGCGGGCGGGTTTTGGCCGAGCTCTTGGCTCAGCCGGTCAATCTCGTTTTGCATGGCCTGCTCCCTGGCCTTGAGGAGGTGGTAGGCCTGAAGTTGGTCGGGCTGATTGCGCAGGGCGGTTTCCGGGTCCTGGTCCTGCTGGTACTTGCTGAGTTGCCAGCGCATGCTGGCCATGGCCTCGCTTTTCTTGCGTAAGGTCTCGGCCCTCGTATCTCCCCAGCGTTTGCTCCGTTGCCAGTGGATGGTCATGATGCCGAGCTGTTTGCCCTGGGGGCCGGTGCTGACCAAGAGGGTGTTGTTCACCGGTTCCGGCGAGATGGTGGTGGCGTTTGCCCCGGACTGGATGATCAGGTGGATATCGCGATACTCCTGGGCGATACGCTGGTTGTCGGCAGCCGGCAGGTTGGAGAGCAGGATGACCAAGTCACTCTTTTTCGCCACCTTGGCGATCAGGGTGGGGAGCACCTCTTCCCATGGCAGGATTAGGGCCGCGTCCTCTGCCTGGAGCATGGCCGGTCCTGTGAGTCCGATCACTCCGGCCTTAAGGGCGCCGACCTTGATGATGGTACTGGCCTTAAAGATCGGCTTTCTGCTAGGTTGTTTAACCAGGTTGGCGGAGAGCCAGGGGAACTTGGAGTTTTTGTTGATCCGTTGCAGGTAGGGGATGCCGGCAATCAGGTCCTTGCCGCCAACGCAGACCGCTTGATAGCCGATCAGGTTATAGGCCGCGACAATGGCCTCCGCGGTCAGCTTCTCCTGGGCCTCCAGGTTGGGGGTGATGGCCGCGTGCTTGAACAAGAGGTTGCCGGCGTCCAGGGTCAGATGGGGCTTGTCGGCATCGCTTGAGATTTGCTTGATTTGCA
>CAYSFY010000110.1:0-15038 GCA_964430285.1 uncultured Desulfobulbia bacterium | reverse complement strand
TGCCGTGCTCGCCGGCGCGGGCGGCCTCCACGGCGGCGTTCAAGGCCAGCATGTTGATCTGCCCGGCCAAATCCTTCAGCACGGTGGCGGTGCTGCCGATCTGGCCGGTCTGCTCGCCCAGGTGGAGGATCTGATCGGCCATGGCACCGATCTTCTCCTTGAGGCTGCCCATCGCCACCACCGTCCGCCGGGTGGTCTCGTCTCCCTGCGCCGTGGCGGCGCCGGCCTTTTCCGCCACCGCCGCCGCGCTCTCCGCCTGCTCGGCCGACTTACGAGAGGAGGCGGAGAGTTCCTCAATGGTGGTGGAGGTCTCGTTGGCCGCGGCTGCTTGCTGGCTGGCGGTACGTTCGTGCTGGGCAATGGTGGCGGCGATCTCGCTGGCGGCAGCGGAAAGCTGGGTGGTGTTGGCGGTAATCTTGCGGCTCACCACCGCGGCGAGCCACATGCCCAAAATCACCATCAGTACCATCGCGGCCGCTGTGCCGACAACGACCGTATTCTGTACCATCACCATCGACTCTTGTACGGCGGCACGGAGTTGGTTCCGGCGCTCCATCTCGGTTTTCACAATGCCATCCACCAGCGGATCGATTTGCCGGGCCAGATTAACGCTTTCGCCACGGCGAAATTCGACGATGGCCTCCTCTTCCTTGCCTTCATCAATCAGGGACATATAGAGCCCGTTTACCCGACTGATGCTGTCCCCTATCTCGGTAAGATGGCGCAGATTATCTTGATACGTGCCTTGAACAGCTTGCTTGGTGAGTTTCTCTCTCAGGGCGTGGAACTTTTTTTCACTCTCTTCAAAGATTTTCTTCGGGTATCCTACCGCTACATCCGTCTTGCCATTCATGAGGACATAGGCATAGGACGCCCGCTGCATTCGCACGAGGCAGTCGCCAGCAGTCAGTACATCTGGAATGAATTCGGCAGTTTCATTCATATGCTTCATTCCACTAGCAGCGATCCGCAAGTTGAAATAGACCAGAATCATCACCCCCAACAACAAGAGAAAAGGCACTAGGTAACCAAGCAAGATACGCTGGCGCAGTTTCATGTTAGCGAACATAGCAATTTCCTCCAGTCATACGTGTTAGTTTCGGCAGGCATGTTGCCTTCTCAAAATCAGTTGTGACGGTTTCGCAAAAACCGCTCAACCGCCGCTGGCACGCCCCGTAACATAGTGAAATTACATTGGCAGATGCTCAGCTTCACGACTTTTTACGATTCCATCAGTTGTCATTGACGATCCACTCCTCGCGCCTCAGCAACGCATGGAGGTCCAGGACAGTCATCGTCCTGCCGGCATAGGGCGCGGTGCCGGTGATTTCCGCGCCGCACTGTTCGCGGAGCGCTGGGGGGGGAGGCAGTAGATCCTCTCTCCGCAGGTAGAGGACGTTATGCACCGCATCCACGGCAATCCCCAGCGACTGCTCACCGAGACGGGCGACCACGGCCTTGCTGCCCGTGGCGGCTGGCGGTAGGTTGAGTGCGGTGCGCGGGTCGATCAGGGTAAGCAGATCACCGCGCAGGTTCATGGCGCCCAGGATGTGGGGCGGACAGCAGGGGATCGGGCTCAGTTGGACGATATTGCAGAACTCCTGCACAGCCGCCAGTTCAACGCCGAAATATTCGCCGCCCAGTTCCACCACCGCCAGCCCCAGCAGCGCACCCTGTTCCTCAATGGTGGCTTCCCGCAGGGTCATGGCCCGTTTGCGAAACAGGGCGCGTTCTTCTGGCGTGGCTTCTGGGCAGAAATGGGTGAAGGGCGCGGGCCGCTCCGTTGCTGCCACGGGTGTCGCTCCCTCGGGCAGATGGGTCAGGCGGAAGAGATCGAGCAGGCTCACCAGATCGTCACCCACGCGCGCTTCACCGGCAATCAGATGGGCCGCGCCGGAAGCCACGACATCAAATTGAGGGGGGGGCTGGATAGCTGCGCTGGACAGCTCAATCACTTCACGGATTTCGCTGACGATCAGACCCATCGACTGGTGCTCGCCTGCCAGCACCACCACCTGATCGCTCGGGGTATAGGGCCGCGCCGAATGGCCGAAGCGCAAATGAAGATCGGTAACCGGCACGATCCGGCCACGCAGGCAGAAGAGGCCGACGACCCAGGGCGGCGCCTCCTCGATCGGCGTCAGCTCCGGCAGCCAGACGGATTCACGCACCAGCGTCGCGTCCACACCAAAGCGCATGCCATCAAGATCAAAAATCAGAAAGGGACGGGTATCCATGTCGTCATCCTCCGAAGGTATCCTTCACCCACGGGTATCAACCGCGCTTTTTCATTACCCATCCTAAGGGTTTCGCAGGGATGGGAGGGGGGAGGGTCAGCGAGCAAGCCACTGCGCCATCTCCGCCGCGGTGGTTTCATACGGCGCAATGACCACGTCGTTGGGCAGCGCCCGGACGATGTCCAGCGCCGCGCGGCGCATGGTCTGCGCTCGGGGCAGGTTTTCGGCGCGTTCGCAAAGGGCAGCCAGTTCGAGGTAGGCAGCCACGCAGCGGGGATCAAGGTAGAGGGTCTTGTCCAACAGTTCTCCGGCCCGCTTGAAATCTCCTCTCAGCTGGGCCAACTGGGCCAGCAGGAAATGTGGCCCGGCGGCAAGAGGGGTAAGGGTTAACGCTTGTTGACAGCGCTGCTCTGCCCGATCATATTCGCCCCGGTCGGCGAAGCCCTGTGCCGTCGCCAACAGTTGTTCACCGGTGGGCGCGGCAGGAGGCGGCGGGTAAGAGGTACGGTGCGGGATGGTCGGTGGTGGGGGGATGATCCGGCCTGGCGGCTGGGGTTCTCCAGACGATGGAGAGGGGATGATACGGCCTGGCGCCCGGGGTTCGGCAGACGGTTGCGCAACCCGCTGATACACCACCCCCTCGGCAAACAGTCTGCTCCGTAGATTGTGCACCCGATGGCCGATGAGTTCGGTGTGGCCGGTCATGAGGTAACCGCCTCCACTCAAGGCGTTGGCAAGCTTAGCCGCCGCGGCGGCCACGGCGTCGGCGGCAAAGTAGATAAAGACATTGCGGCAGAGGATGAGGTCCATGGCCCCCACCTCCCCGCCGGAACACAACTCGCCGATCAGGTCACCGGCACGAAAGGTCACCATCCGCCGGATACGCTCGGCCAGCAGCCACTCTTCACCCTCTCGCCGGAAATACTCCTGTTGCAGGGTGGGCGGCGCCATGCGGAATGACCATTGCCCATAGCGTCCCTGCCGGGCCTTGGCCAATGCCGTCTGGTCGATGTCGCTGCCGAGGATGAGGATCTCCCAACCGTCACGCTCCGGCAACAACAGGTCAACCAGCATGGCAAGGGAATAGGCCTCCTCGCCACTGGAGCAACCGGCACTCCACAGACGCAGACTCTTTACCCCGCGGCGACGCTCGATCAGTTCCGGCAGCAGGCGGAGGCGCAGCAAGTCGAACTGGCCATGATCGCGGAAGAAATAGGTCTCGGCGATGATGCGCGGCGTCTTGTCATTCGCCATCTTCATATCTCAGGGCAACGGTCACAAATTCCGCAATGCCGCCGAGAAAGGCATGAACGACATCAGGGTCAAAATGGCGTCCACTCTCGGTGGCAATGATCTCTTGCGCTTCCGCAACCGGCATCGGCGGCTTATAGACCCGACGCGAGACCAGGGCGTCGAACACGTCGGCAATGGCCATCAGCCGGGCTGGCAAGGGGATATCATCCCCTTTTCGTCCCTCGGGATAGCCGCTGCCATCCCATTTCTCATGATGGAAATGAACGATCTGCTTGGCCATGTCGAGGAAATCGATGCTGCGGTCGACATTGCGCAAGGCCCGCTCGATGGCCTGGGCACCAAGTAGGCTATGGGTCTTCATGGTGCCCCACTCCTCGGCCGTCAACTTGCCGGGCTTGAGCAGGATGTGATCGGGGATGCCGACCTTGCCGATGTCGTGCAGTGGCGCCGATTTGACCAATAAATCGATCACCCGGTCAGTCAGGTAGCTTGCAAAGCGGGGATAAAGATGCAAACGGCCGGCCAGGATACGGATGTATCCCTGGGTACGGCGGATGTGGTTGCCGGTCTCGTTGTCCCGTGTCTCGGCGAGTTCGGCCAAGGCCTTGATGGTGATATCCTGGGTAAGCTGGATGTCGCGGATGCGCCGCGTCACCTCGGCTTCCAGGTATTCATTCTGGTTGTGGAGAAAGTCCCGAGCCCGCTTAAGTTCAAGCTGGGCGTGGACCCGAGCCAGAATGATCGGCGGACGGTAGGGTTTGGCAATATAATCCACCGCGCCAAGATCAAGACCACACTCTTCGTCCTCGGTGGAATCCAGCCCGGTGACAAAAATGACCGGAATGGCATGGGTGGCCGGATTCTCGCGCAGTTTGGCGAGCACGGCGTAACCGTTCATGCCCGGCATCATCACATCGAGCAGGATCAAATCCGGCTTCTGCTCGCGCGCGACGATGGCTAACGCCCGCTCCCCGGAAGGGGCGACCATGACTTCGTAGTGTGGTTGCAGGAGCCTGCTGAGGATATCAAGATTGCTGGGGTCGTCGTCCACCAACAGAATAATCCCTGGCTGGCCGCTGGTATTTTCCAAACTGTTCATGAAAAAATGATACGACTTTCTCTCTCCAAATTGCAAGCACTAATTAAAGTCATGGCCCCAACACCATCGAGGAAAGAGGAAGAATCTATCCGGTAGTCACCAGCACGGAAGCGGATCGGCTCGGTTGCGGCCTCAAAGCTCAACGCCTCAGCCGATCCCCTCCCGCATCCGTGCCGGAATTTGGTCTAGGGAGGGTCCCGCCGTGGCGGCTCAGGTAACCGTCCGGGGGAGGAGGATGGCAATACGCTTGGGGTTCATGTCCGGCTCCTCCGCTCACCCTGCCGTCTCAACCACGGTGGCGTCAGAGGGCTGAAGCGGCAGCCAGACAGTGAAGGTAGTCCCCTCGCCCACCGTGCTCGCCACCTCAATGCGTCCCCCATGCTTGTGCACGATATTATAGGCAATGGAAAGACCAAGCCCCGTGCCCTTGCCTACCGGCTTGGTGGTAAAGAAGGCCTCGAAGAGTCTAGGCAGGTGCTCGGCGGGGATGCCGGCCCCCGTGTCGGCAATGGCAATAAAGACTTCGTTGCCGACGTGGCCGCTGCGAATGGTGATCTCGCCTTTTTGGGGGATCGCCTGGGCCGCGTTCACCAACAGATTCAAGAAGACCTGATTGAGCTGCGAGGGGATGCAATGGACCTTGGGGATGTCGCCGTACTCCTTGTTCAAGGTGCAGTGGTATTTGATCTCGTTCCAGACGATGTTGAGAGTGGAATCAATACCCTGATGCAGATCGACCCATTGCCAATTGTCCTTGTCCGCGCGGGAGAAGGTCTTCAGGTCACTGACGATCTTGGCCACCCGTTTCAGTCCCTCCCGCGATTCGGCCAGCAACTCGCCGATATCGGCTCGAATGCGGACGATTTTCTTCTTATTCTTCAATTCTTGAATGTCGGCAAGTGCGGGCGCGTTTGGCGGGCAGATGGCCTCCATGGCCTCATAGGCATCAAGGAGTTCGAAGATAGCCCGGTGGTAGGCATCCAGGGAACCGAGGTTGGAGGTGACAAAGCCTACCGGGTTATTGATCTCATGGGCGATACCCGCCGCCAGTTGGCCGATGGAGGCCATCTTCTCGGACTGGAGCAGTTGCACCTGGACCTGTTCTTCTTCTTTCAGGCGCCGCGCCAACTCAGTCTCCAGATAGGCATTTTGATCACGTATCCGATCCTGGGCACATTTCAGTTCAAGGTGGGTGCGCACGCGCGCCAGGACAATGGCCGGACTGCAGGGTTTGGCGATGTAATCCACCGCGCCGAGTTCAAGACCGTACTTTTCGTCTTGCGTGGAACTCTGGCCGGTGACAAAGATGACGGGGATGGCATGAGTGGCGGGATTCTCGCGCAGTTTGGCGAGCACCCCGTAGCCGTCCATCTCGGGCATCACCACGTCAAGCAAGATCAAGTCGGGCCGCTGCTCCCGTGAGCAGATCTCCAGCGCCCGTTTCCCGGAGGGGGCGGCCTGCACCTCGTAATGGGGCTGGAGCACCCTGGTGAGCACGTCCAAGCTACAGGGTTCATCGTCCACCACCAAGACCCTGGCCCTCGTTGAATCGGCAAGCTTGTCACTGTTCATTCGCGCCATCCTCCACATCTTGGATCATCGGTTCAGGGTGTCTTTGACGGACACGCCGCAGGGTTTGCAAGGCCTCTGGGTAGAGGAAGTGTTCAATTCGTTGTTGCAACTCCACCCCCAGGGGGCCTAAGGCGGCCTTGAGCAGTTGGGCGTGTTGCTCCAGGAGCCGGTTTGCTTGGCTACTATCCCCCGCCAGTAGGGATTCCAGTTCGCTTAACACCTGCCGCACCACGGTCCAGTCGACTTCACCCCCGGGGAGGGCCGCCTCCTCCGGCAGGGCCGCGAGGATGGCCGTGGTCAGCTGGCGCAGCTCACTCTCCACGGAGGTGGCGAGCCGTGCGATGGCCTCCAGGTCGCCGCCCTCCTTAATCATGCCCTCCACTTCGGCGGCCAGACGCTGCATAACGGTCGCTCCCATCATGCCGGAGCTGCCTTTCAGGCTGTGGGCCAAACGCTTGGCCCCCTCTCGATCCCCCTGGGCCAAGCGCTCCCGAAGCCGGGCCATGTCATCCCCATGGTCCACCGCAAAGAGGCGCAACACGCGCAGGTAGGTGGCCTCCTGGCCGTTCAGCACCTTGAGCCCGCGCGCGGTCTCCAGACCAGGGATAGCCGTAAGCGCGGCGGGCAACTCCCCCGCCACCACATCGCGGACAGGGGGCGTCATCGCTGCCACATCCGGCAGCCACCGTTGCAAGGTCGTGTAGAGTTGCTCCGGATCCACCGGCTTGGCGATGAAATCATTCATGCCGGCGGCCCGGCAACGCTCACGGTCCTCGTCAAAGGCATTGGCGGTCATGGCCAGGATGGGAATGGTCGCGCAGCCAGGCAGCGCCCGGATGGCGCGGGTCGCCTCCAGGCCGTCCATGCGCGGCATCTGCATATCCATGAGGATCAGATCATAGCCGCCGCTACGGGCTTTGGTCAGTGCCTCATGGCCATCAGCCGCAACCTCCACCCGCAGACCGACCTCGGTCAGCAGTTCCACCGCCACCTCCTGGTTGACCTTGTTGTCTTCGGCCAGCAGGATGCGTTGCCCGGTCTGCAAGGCTTGCAGGCTCTGTTCGGCAACAGGGGCCGCCGCTGCCAACTGTTGCAGGCTGCGGGAGCTTTTACCCAAACGGGCGGTAAACCAGAAGGTGCTGCCCTGGCCCAGCACGCTCCGCACCCCGGTCTCCCCGCCCATGAGTCGCGCCAAGCGCTGGTTGATGGCGAGCCCCAGACCGGTGCCGCCGTAACGGCGCGAGGTGGTGACATCGGCCTGATCGAAGGCCGAGAACAAGATGGGCATCTTCTCCGGGGCGATGCCGAAACCGGTATCCGTCACCTCGAAGCGCGCCAGCAGGTCGGTGGCTGTCTCCTCTACCGTGGAGAGACGCACGGTGATCGTGCCCTGCTCGGTGAACTTGACGGCGTTGGCGAGATAGTTGAGCAGGGCCTGGGCCAGCCGGGTATCATCGCCCACCACCACCGGCGGCAGCTCTCCTTGCTCCACCACGATCTCCAGCTGTTTCTCCCGCGCCTTGGGGACGATCATGGAGATGACGTTGTCCAGCATGCGGTTAAAGGCGAAGTCAACGATATTGAGGTTCAACTTGCCTGCCTCGATCTTGGAGAAATCGAGGATGTCGTTGATGACCGCCAGCAGGTGCCGGGAGGCGTCGACGATCTTCCCCAATTTCTCCTGGTGCGCCGGGTCGGCACTCCCCCGCTGCAGCAGGTGGGTCAGCCCGACAATGGCATTCAAGGGGGTACGGATCTCATGGCTCATGTTGGCGACAAAGGCGCTCTTGGCCAAGGTCGCGGACTCGGCCGCCCTCTTGGCCTCCACCAGTTCACGGGTGCGGGTTTCGATCAGTTCCTCCAGGTGATGGCGGTAGCGATCCAGCTCCTCGGCGCTTTGTTTTTTTTCGCTGATGTCCTCCTTTACCGCCAGATAGTGACTGATGTGGCCGTTGGCTTGACGGATGGGGGTGATGACCGCGAACTCGGTGAATTCGCTGCCGTCCTTGCGCCGGTTGATCAACTCCCCCCGCCATGTCCGGCCGTGGGTGAGGGCCTGCCAGAGGTCCGCAAAACTCTCCGGCGGGGTCTTGCCGGATTGCAGAATGCTCGGGTTCTTGCCGATCACCTCCGCGCGCAGGAAGCCGGTGTTGCGCAGGAAGGCCTCGTTGACGTACTCGATCTCGGCCTGCAGATTGGTGATAACAATGCTCTCCGGGCTCTGCTCCACAGCCAGGGAGAGCTTGCGCAGCATGATCTCGCTACGCCTTCTCTGCACGATGCGCCACATGGCGTCCGCCAGCAGTTGCACCGATTCCACATCCAGGGCGCCATAGGGTTTGGCCTTGTTGCCCACGCCGGCGAGCATGACCACCTTGCCATCCTCAAGCACCGGCACGCTGACCATTCTGGTCACTTCGGCATGGCCTTGCGGCAGGCCGCGCCGGTGGGGATAGGCGGCATAGTCGTTGAACACCACCGCTTCCTTCCTCCGCAGGGCATCGGCCCAGATACCGGCCTGGCTCACCGGATAGTGCGGATCAAAGGCTGCCTGGCAATGCTGTTCCAGGGTCCGGCGCGACCAGGCGACCAGCTCTATGGTCTCCCCGCCATCATTGATGCAATGGATAAAGGAGATCTTGCTGGCCGTCACCCGTTCCAACTGTTCCAGGCCGAACTGCAAGAAGGCGACCTCGTCCAGCCGCGCCGCGGCCTTGGGCAGTTCCAGCAGGGCATGGGCCCGCACGGACTGGATACGCTTGATGGCCTCGGACCGTTTCCGTTCGCTGATGTCGCGGGACGAGGCGTAGATGAGATCGCGATCGTCTAGCCTGACGGCATTGGCATTGATCTCCACATCAATGATCCGGCCGTCATGGTGGCGATGTTTGGTGGCGAAGAACATCGATTCGCGCCGCGTCATCAGCTTCTGAAAATTTGCGCGGATGGTCTCGCCATCCATCTGCGCATCCCAGTCGGTGACATGCAGATGGCCGATCACACTCCGGTCGTAACCGAGCATCTTCAGAAAAGCGTCGCTGGCCTCCACCAGCAGGCCCTGTTCATCAAGGATATGGATGCCGTCGCTGGCGGTTTTCAGGATCGCGACGAGCTGGTTCCGTTCCTTGTCCACCGCTTCCGCCACTGCCTTGCGCTCGCTGATGTCGCGATCGATGCCGCGATAGCCGCGGAACCGGCCTTGGTCGTCGATGATGGGAACGGCGCTGGTCTCCAGGACAACCCGATGGCCATCCTTGTGGAGGTTGGTGTTTTCGATGTTGGTGAAGGGCTGGCGCGCGGCGACCTTGGCACCAAACAGGCTCGCCACCCGTTCCGCCTCCTCGGCGGGCATCAAGGCGAATGGTGTCTTGCCGATCACCTCCTCGGGCAGGTAGCCAAGGAGGTCAAGGACTCGCGGATTCGAGTAGGTGTAGACCGCGTTCTCGTCCACCTCCCAGATCCAATCGCCGGTGGTCTCCACCAGATTACGAAACCTGGCCTCGCTGTCATGGAGCGCCCCGGTGCGTTCGCGCACCTGCTGGTCAAGTCTCTCGTTCAGGAGGTTAAGCCGAGACTGACGGTCAATCAGTTCCCGGTTCTGGTGGAGCATGTTCTCGTACAGCGAGAGCAGCAGATTAAGGATCTGCTGGCCACCACCGACAATGGCATGGTGCTTGCCGCCGTAGCCCAACTCTTCCCCTCGCCGTTCATCCACCCTCCGCCTCTCGACCGGGGTCGCCAGCAGGGAACGGATGCGCTCCAACAGGTTGTCCTCGGCAAAAGGCTTGACCAGGTAGGCATCGGCACCGGCATTGATCGCCTCGACGATATCTTCCGGTTCCGCCAGTACCGTAAGCAAAATCACGGGGATGTCCCACAGTTCATCATCAAGTTTGATGGCGTGGCACAACTGGTAGCCGTTCATCAGCGGCATGCGGATATCGCTCAACACCAAGGCGGGCCGGCGCGTGCGCGCCATGTGCAGGCCTGTCGCGCCGTTGTCCGCCACGCACACCGCGTGGCCAGCCTTGGTCAGGGTGCGGCGCAGCAACTCCGCCTCCACCGGGCTGTCCTCGACAATCAAGATTTCGGGCAGGGTGGCCGATGCCCTGATTGATGCGGTCATATCGACTCCTTGCAGGGGGGCGTTACGCCCACCTCCTCCTGTGGGCAACCCGCCAGTTCGGCTCGTGCCGGAGCCCTTTCTGCCATGGGAAATCTCGCCCGGGGCGACTCTGAGCACGCAAAGCCCGGGTGCGGACAGCGCTTGTGGTCAATCACCTTCATCATATCTCTGGGCCACCACCACAAATTCAGGAAAGCCGGCAAGGAAGGCATCAACGACATCGGGGTCGAAATGGCGTCCGCGTTCGGCGGCAATGATCTCCCTCGCCTGCTCAACCGGTATGGGAAGTTTATACACCCGGCGCGAGACCAAGGCGTCGAAGACATCGGCCAAGGCCATCAGCCGGGCGGAAAACGGGATGTCCTCCCCTTTCCTGCCCTCCGGATAGCCGCTGCCATCCCATTTTTCATGATGGAAATGGGCGATCTGCTTGGCCATGTCCAGAAAATCGATGCTGCGGTCGGCATTGCGCAAGGCATGGTCAATGGCCATGGCGCCCAGCTGGCTATGGGTCTTCATGATGGCCCACTCCTCGGCCGTCAACGGGCCGGGTTTGAGCAGGATATGATCGGGGATGCCGACCTTGCCGATGTCGTGCAGTGGCGCCGACTTGACCAGCAGTTCGATGGCCCTGTCGGTCAGCAGGCCGGAAAAGCGGGGATGGGGCAACAAGCGGCCGGCCAGGATATGGACATACTCCTGTGTGCGACGGATGTGGTTGCCGGTTTCCGGGTCACGCATCTCGGCAAGTTCGGCCAGGACGTTGATGGTGATATCCTGAACAGAGACGATGTCCCGTATCCGCCGCTCCACTTCGGCCTCAAGGAGGGTGTTCTGCTGACACATCCAGTCGCGGGCGCGCTTAAGTTCAAGTTGGGCATGGACCCGGGCCAGAATAATCGACGGGCGGAAGGGCTTGACGATATAATCCGCCGCGCCCAGTTCAAAACCACGTTCCTCGTCCTCGGTGGCATTCATGCCGGTGACAAAGATGACGGGAATGGCTTGGGTGCCTGGATGCTCGCGCAATTTGGCAAGCACGGTGTAGCCGTCCATGCCCGGCATCATCACATCGAGCAGCACCAGATCCGGCTTCCTGGCGCGAGCGCAGATCGCCAACGCCCGTTCCCCGGAAGGGGCAACCATCACTTCGTAATAGGGCTGAAGCAGCAGGCTGAGGATATCGAGACTGCTTGGGTCGTCATCCACCACGAGAATTCGTCCCGGCGGGGAGGGGTTATTTCTTGAACTATTCATGCTGTTGCGGCAACCTCGACTTCAACCCGGTTGCGCCCTTGTTCCTTGGCTTGATAGAGGGCCTGATCCGCCCGGTTGGTCAGGCTGATCTCCGTATCGTCCGGCCTAAAGGCCGCAACCCCAAAGCTCGCGGTGACTGGCCGGGAAATGGCAAAGGTCGTCTGCGCCACCCGGAGACGCAACACCCCGGCAAATTGCACCCCTTGGTCGACCGTGCACCCCGGGGCAATGACCATAAACTCTTCACCACCCCAACGGGCGAAGACATCCGTGGCGCGGATAGTGGAATTGACCACCCGCGCCATATCGACCAACACACTGTCGCCCGCTTGATGGCCGAAGATATCGTTGATCTCCTTGAACTTATCGATGTCGAACATGATAATGGCCATCGCCGACTTGTAGCGCCGTGCCCTGGAAATTTCTTGGGCCAGCAGCTTGGTGAACTTGAGCCGATTGTAGATCCCGGTCAGGGCATCGGTCGAGGCCTGCCTCTCCAGCAGTGCGTTGATGGTCCGCAACGATTCCTGATATTTTTTTTGCTCGCTGATATCATGGAAGGCCATGACCGCCCCCTCCAGTCTGTCCCCGGTGATGACCGGACGGCAAGCCAGGGAGACCGGCAGCAAACGGCCGGACTTGCAGGTGAAGACACAATCATTATTATTGTAGGCTTGGCCGCTACGAATGGAGACGGCCAGTGGCGTCTGTTCCGCGGGGATAAAGGTGCCATCGGCCTCCTGCTTATGGATGGCGCCAAGCGCCATTTCGCCGGCCATCTCCTGAAAGCTGAAACCCAGCAGGCGCTCGGCTTCAGGGTTGGCAAAGATGAGCCGTCCCTCCGTGTCAACGAGGTACACCCCTTCGCCAAGCACGTCGGTAATGGTTTTCAAGCGCTGTTCCAGGGATTCCTTGTCCCGTAGCGAGGCAATCATGCGATTGAACGATTGCGAAAACTCCCCCAAGAAATCGACCTGTTGGCTCAGGTCGCCGGCGGCAACCTGGTTGGCTTGCCAGGTGAGATGGCGGAGACTGGCCTGCAAGGCCTTGAGGGGCATGGCGAAGATATTGGCGCGGGAGACCTCGGCCCGCAGTTCCCCGTTGGCCAATGACTCGGCAAAGTGATAGGCCTCGTTCATCTGAGAGAAGATTTGTTCCACGCTGGCGCAAAAGTCGCGGCCGCCAGGGTCTGCCACCTCCCGGCAGGCGGCAGGGAAGAGCAGCCCCTTGTTGCCAAGCCCCCGCGCCATGGCCTGCGCCAAACAGTGGTCGATTGCCGCCAGGGCCTGTAGCAACTCCATATCATGCCCCAACGGGTTTCACGGCAAACCGGCAGGTACGATCACCGGTGGCCCAGCAGTCCACCTCGGTGGCGGTGAACTCCTTGCCCGTGTACTCCTGAAAAATCCCGGCGATAAACCCTTCATCATAATCACACACCGTTTCCCCAAAGACCGGCAGGCCGGAGCAGTCCAGGTCCTCGGAGACCGTCAGCACAAAGCGGAGCCCTTCCCTGTCCGCCTGTTCCACCCGTAGCACACCGACCTTGAGATCGATAAGCTTGGTTTTCAGCTCGGCGACAAATTCGTCAAAGGGCAGGGTACGATTGAGCATGTTACGGCAAAACTCCCGGCCAGCCAAGTGTCCCGCCTTGACAAACAGCGCGCTGGCCCTCTCCCGGCCCACCTCTTTGGACAGGACATCCTTAAAGGTAAACTGCATCAGGCGATAGACAGCCACCGAGGTCTCGCTCCCCAGGTTTGGCCGGCCTTCCGCCAGATCACCGAGATCACCCCAAAAAAAATTATACACCGGTTCCATCCGCATCCTCCTCCTTCATTTGCAATCCCGACGTTACGCCCCTCCTCGCCACTTATACCGCGCATAATCTCTAGCTTCGCCCCAGATCATGGCAAAATCAAGTAATTTCTCTGGCGGCAGCTGCTATCCGTCGTGGACGACGAGGTAACCGTGGTGGGCATCGCCGTGATCATGGAGGTGATCGCCTCAACCCACCTACCGGGCAGAGGTCTTCCCATGAAAGGCCCCTATTGCGGCGAGGATGCGCCCTGCCGGGCAAGGGTGAGGGGGAGGTCAAGAAGGGGGGGAGGTCAACGTAAAGGAGAATGAGGCCCCTGCTCCAGGGGTGCCCTCAGCCCAAATTCTGCCGCCATGCCGTCGGACAATGCGGTTTACCGTGGCCAGGCCGATGCCGGTGCCTTCAAACTCTTCGCTGGGATGCAGTCGGGAGAATACCGTAAACAGGCGGTCCGCGTATCTCATGTCAAAGCCGGCGCCATTGTCCTTGACCGTGAAGACCGGGAGCCCATCCTCGCCAACCGCTGAAGCGACACCAATAACCGCCTGCTCCTTGAGACTGGTGAATTTGATCGCATTCGCCAACAGGTTGGTCAAGGCAATCCGCAGCAGATTGGCATCGCCCTTGACCACGGGCAGATCCGCGACCTGCCAGGTTATCCGCCGCCCGGCGGCCATCACGGCAAGGTCCTCCCTCACCTTGCCGACCAATACCGACAGATCGACATCGGCCCATGAGATCTCGCCCCGGCCCAAACGTGAAAAATCCAACAGTTTGGTGGTAATCTCCGCCATCCGGCGGGCAGCCACCCGGATGGCGTCGAGATACTGGCGCCCCTTCGCGTCCAGGCAGTGGCCGAGATGGGACTCCAGCAGATCGGGAAAACCGGCAAGGGCGCGGATGGGGGTGCGCAGATCGTGGGATACGGTGTGGTTGAAGCTCTCAAGCTCGGCATTCGCCGCCTCCAACTGGCGGCTCCTGGCCTGCAACGCCTGGTTCATGCGCACCAGGTCGTCCTGGGTCATCTTGAGTTCGGTGAGGTCGCTGATAATCAAAATCAAGCGGTCGCTGCCCCCCCGCAACCGATAGAACCTGGCATGGAACCAGGCCTCCCGGTCAAAGCTCGTCAGGATGTGGACAAACCCTTCGACCATGACCTCAGACGCCATGGCCTTGACGGCCAGGTCGAACAAGCCGCATTGTTTCCAGGATGCCAAGTCATGAAAATTTTGACTGACCAAGAGATCGATGGTGGCACCAGTGGCCTCGGCCACCGCCTGATTGGCCCGGAGACACTGCCCCGTCTCGTCATAGACCGCGATGCCGACAGGCGCGTGGTCAACGACAATGCGATTAAAATCTTGTAACCCGGTCCGCTCCTGATCGGCTATTTCGTGCCAACGCTGGACCTCTTCCGCCATGACATTGAAGGCGATGGCCAGCACCCGGGCCTCACCCGAGCCATGCTCATCAGCACGGGCGGAGAGTTCTCCGTCCCGCAGACGGCAGGCAGCGGCGGTTACCATCTCCACCGGCCTCAGGAGCGTGCGGGCCATCACGAAGATCGCCGTCAGCACCAAAGCCAGTCCGCTACAGGCGATGGCCACCAAGATCCCTAGGCGGCGGTAGATGGGAGCGAAGACCTCGGCCCGGTCCTGTTTGACCACCATGCCC
>CAYSFY010000109.1:1513-15113 GCA_964430285.1 uncultured Desulfobulbia bacterium | reverse complement strand
TGACCATCTGCCAATGTAATATCAATGTGTTACGGGGCGTGCCAGCGGCGGTTTAGCGGTTTTTGCGAAACCGTCAAAAATCGTAGTTCTACCTACATTTATTCTTGACCTGCCGCTACCGCGCTGTTAAGTATCCTTAAATTATCAAGTACAGCGTGCGGAGCACACCAATCTT
Source organism: uncultured Desulfobulbia bacterium (assembly GCA_964430285.1). Lineage (GTDB taxonomy): Bacteria > Desulfobacterota > Desulfobulbia > Desulfobulbales > VMSU01 > VMSU01. Next base: position 14,938 of record CAYSFY010000109.1, on the reverse strand, counting down.
TTGCCCGAAGCATCCATTATTACAGGAGGAATTATGAGCGAAGAGAAACAGATCGAGAGCCTATCAACCGAAAAACGGATCTTCAATCCGCCTACCGAGGGCCAACAAAACGCCTGTGTCAAAAGCATGGCCGATTACGAGGCCCACTACCAGCGCTCCATGGACGACCCGGACGGCTACTGGGCAGACCGGGCCACGGAGCTCCTGACCTGGGACAGACCCTGGGACAAGGTGGTGGATGCGGATCTGTTCAAACCCGAGGTCAAGTGGTTTGTCGGTGGTAAACTCAATGTCTCCGCCAACTGTCTCGATCGCCACCTCACCAACGGCCGCCGCAATAAGGCCGCCATCATCTGGCAGGGCGAGCCGGAAGAGGACGTCAAGGTCTACACCTACCAGATGCTCCACACCGCTGTCTGCCGCTGCGCCAATGTCTTGAAAAAACTGGGGGTCCAAAAGGGTGACCGGGTCGCGGTCTACCTGCCCATGATTCCGGAGCTGGCCATCACCCTCTTGGCCTGCACCCGCATCGGCGCCATCCACTCTGTGGTCTTTGCCGGCTTCTCCGCCCCCAGCCTGAAGAGCCGCATCCAGGACTGCGAGGCCAAGGTGCTGATCACCGCCGACGCCGTCATCCGCGCCGGCAAGACCATTTCGCTCAAAACCAACGTCGACGACGCCCTGGTGGAGTGCCCCTCGATCACCAACACCCTGGTGGTCAAACGGGGGGGCAACACCATCAACTTCAAGGAGGGCCATGACCTCTGGTGGCACGACGAGATGAACGCCGCTGGCATCAGCGACCGCTGCGAGCCGGTGAGCATGGACTCCGAGGACCCGTTGTTCATCCTCTACACCAGCGGCAGCACCGGCAAGCCCAAGGGGGTGGTGCACACCACCGGCGGTTACCTCACCTACGTGGCTCACACCTGCCAGTGGGTCTTCGACATGAAGGATGACGATGTCTACTGGTGTACCGCCGACATCGGCTGGGTCACCGGCCACTCCTACATCCTTTACGGGCCGCTGGCCCTGGGCGCCACCACCCTGATGTTCGAGGGGGTGCCCACCTACCCGGCCCCCAACCGCTTCTGGCAGATCATCGAAAAGTTCAAGGTCAACATCTTCTACACCGCCCCCACCGCCATCCGGGCGCTCATGCGCTTCGGGGTGGAGATGACCCAGAAGAACGACCTCTCCTCCCTGCGCATCCTGGGCTCGGTGGGCGAGCCCATCAACCCCGAGGCCTGGATCTGGTACCACGACAATATTGGCGCCGGCAAGCTACCCATTGTCGATACCTGGTGGCAGACCGAGACCGGCGGCATCCTGATCTCCGCCCTCCCCTACGCCACCCCCCTCAAACCCGGTTCAGCCACCCGTCCGCTCCCTGGCATCGATGCCGCCATCTTTACCGAGGAGGGCAAGGAGGCCGGTCCCAACGAGGGCGGCCGCCTGGTGATCAAACGGCCCTGGCCCGCCATGCTGCGTGGCGTGTACGGCGATACTGCCCGCTACAAGAAGACCTACTTTGAGCGCTTCCCCGGGATCTACGATCCAGAAGATGGGGCGCGCAAGGACGAGGACGGCTACTTCTGGATCATGGGCCGCCTGGACGACGTCATCAACGTCTCCGGCCACCGCCTGGGCACCGCCGAGATCGAGTCGGCCCTGGTGGCCCACAAGGACGTGGCCGAGGCGGCGGTAGTCGGCGCCCCCCACGAGATCAAGGGCCAGACCATCTACGCCTATGTCAGCCTCAAGTCCGGGGTAGAGCCCACCCCCGAACTGCGCAAGGCCCTCTCCAACTGGGTGCGGGCCGAGATCGGCCCCATCGCCACCCCGGAGTTCATCCAGTTCGCCGAGGGGCTGCCCAAGACCCGCTCCGGCAAAATCATGCGCCGCATCTTAAGGAAGATCGCCGCCGGCCACCACGAGGCCCACGACTTCGGCGACACCTCGACCCTGGCCGAACCGGGGGTGGTGGATGTCCTGGTCAAGGGTAACCTGGAGTTGATTCAGAAGTAAGGCTTTAGCTCGACGGAACAAAAAAGGGGCAGGATGCGGTAAAGCATCCTGCCCCTTTTTTGTTTCAGGTGATAAAGATTGAACAAAGGGGGTATGGCACGACCCAAGGTCGCCCACGTCTGGAGATTGCCGCCATCGCCATGGCCAATGGATTGCCCCTGGTCAGCGGCAATCCGCGCCATTTCGCTCGCATCCATGAACTCAAGACGGAAAATTGGCTGGAGGAGAAGGAGTTGGGGTGCGAGGCGTGGCCCCTACTGGAAGCGTGCCGCCAGTTCGGTCACCGCCATGGCGTAGCGGTTGGAGTTATTCCACTTGGTGATCGCCTGGAAGTTCGGGTAGCCGGCCACGTAGCGCATGCCCCCCTCCGCCAGTTCCAGGCCGACGATGGAGAGCTTTTGGCCCTCGGGGAGAGCCTGGATGGTGGCCTGCTGCAGCTCCTTGACCTCGTTCCAGGGCAAGAGCCCGGAGCGCCCCTGGGCAAAGGCGTCACGCAGTTTTTGCGCCTTCAAGTCCAGCCCCAGTTCGGCGGTGAGCGGGGCGCCCAGGGTCCAGCCAAAGTTGTGCAGGTAGTTGGCGATGCTGGCCAGGATATCGGGCACCGACTCCCAAACGTCACGCTTGCCGTTGTGGTCGAAATCCACGGCGTACTGGCGGAAGCTGGAGGGGATGAACTGGGTCTGGCCAAAGGCACCGCCATAGGAGCCGGTGACCCCCAGCGGATCTACCCCGTTCTCCTTGCACAGCAAGAGGTACTCGATCAGTTGCTGACGGTAGAACTCCCGGCGCCGGGGGTAGGCATCGAACATGGTGTTCAAGGTGCGGAACATGCTGTAGGCCCCCTTGTGGGTGCCGAAACGGGACTCAATCCCCCAGATGGCGACCACGATGCGGCGGTCAACGCCGATCTCCTTCTCAATGGCATCGAGCACGGCCTTATGCTCGGTGAGCATCCGCCGTCCCTCGCAGATCACCTCATCCTTGATAAACAACGGGTAGTACTTGTAGTAGGGCAGGGCCTCGGTCTGGCGGTCCATGAGTTCCAGCACCCTTTTCTGGATCTGGACGCCGTAGAACAGGCGCAGCAACTCCTCCTGGGAGAAGCCATGACTGAGCCTAAGTTCCGCAAAGAGCTTGAGGTAGCGATCACTGGCCAGATCGATCACCTGGCCGTCCGTCACCAGGTCAGCCGCCTTGGGGGCCGCCCCCTCCTGGCCATGGCAGACGATGGGGTGAGACACCATGCCCACCAGCAGCGAGATGACCAGGGGCAGCGAGGGGATGACGAGCCCCACCCGGGCCGCCCATGCGCCAACAGTGGCAGTGCCGCGCTGTCCACGGGTGGCGACAAACGCCTGACAAACAGGGAGGAGAGAGCGATACGGTGCCATAGGTCATCCTTCTTTAGGCAAAGGTTATGAAAAACTGACGCATGAACTCATCCAGCATCTCGTGGGGCAGGGCATTGACCCCGGCCGCCCCGGCACGGCCGCCGCCGGTGGGAAAGGCCCGGCACAGGGTATCGGCCCCGCGTTTGTTGGCAAGCGGCGCCCGCACACTGATCATCAGGGTATCGTTGCCGTTGTCCACCACCAGGGCATGGGCCAGTTGCGGCCGCTCCCTGGCCTTCTCGTTACTGAACACCCCGGCCACTCGCCGGCTCCAGGCCGCGGCCGGAAAACGGAAGATCCTGCCGCCGGCCTCCTGGCGCATCGGCTCGTGACCGCGGGCATGGGCCATATCGGCCTCGAACCCTGCCCGCAGTTGGGCCAACTCCTGTGAATTAACAACAAAGTCAAAGGGGTCCTGATAGGGGTGCACGGCCAGATAGAGTTCCCGGGGCGGGAAGTGGAGGTCAGCCACCCGCTCCCCGTAGCCGTTATAGTTGAGCAACTCCCCCAGCTCCCGCAGGGTGGTGAATTGCGCCTCATCCAGACCGAGCATGGCCCCGGTGCGGCGGGCGGACTCATGGAGATTATCGCCAAAGGCCGCTACCACGGCCCATGGCCTGAAGCGTCCGCCCAGCAAGCGGTCAACGATCAGCGAGGTGCAGACCTCGGGGTTGGGGTCAAGGTGGACGGTGAGCCCCGGGGCCTCGGGGAGATCGCCGGCAAAGTGGTGATCCACGTACATCACCTGGCACCCTCGGTCCAAGAGCTCCAGCAAGGCCTCTTTATTGGAGTCCATGGAGATGTCCAGCACCGTCAGGGTCCCGCCGGCAGCGCATCGATCCCGCAAGGGGGTCAACAGCTGAATGTCACGCTTCACTCCGGTGACCAGTTCCGCCTCGGGTTTGGGGTCGGCCAAGCGCAGCTGGTGCAGGGCACAGATGCCATCCGCATCGCCATTAAAGACATCATAGTGCATGGGTATGTCCCTGGGGGTATCAGTTAGATATGGTTATGGTTAGGGGAGTTCAACGGAAGAGTCGGCCTCGGCCCAGCGCCCTACAGCCCACTCCACCCCCCGCCGGTGGAGACGGTCCGACTAAGACCCATGATATTACCCACCCCTTCCAGACTGAACATCAGGCTTACCCGGTAGGCGTTGTCCGGGGTGGTGGAGGCCTGGAGGGCCATGCCCCAACAGGCGGGTTCGTAGAGGAGGCGCAGGGTGGCGTCGGAGGTCTCGTCGGTCTCCAGGGAGTGGAAGACCACGGCCTGGGCGCGCACGGTGCTGGCCAAGCGCACCGAGAGGGCCAGATTGAGCTGATTGATGATCTGGGTCGCGTCATAGCGATGCTCCAGGAGCAGGCTGTCCCCCCTGGGCGTGGCGTAACTGGCGCCAACTTGGTAGTTGGTCGACCCCGCGCCGTAGACATCCCACTCCGTCTCGTAGATCAACTTCATATCCGGCAGCGGTTGCAGCCAAGACTCGAAGACCACGTCGGTGAAGGTCCGCCGGCGCTCGCCAGGGTCCAGGTCGCGGCGGGTCTCGTGGATATCGTAAGCCTGGCTCAGGCGGGCGTAACCAAATTTCCAGGAGTGGCCATCGCTCCCCTGCACATCAAAGTCGTTGCTCAGCTCATAGGTCAGCAGGTTGCCAGGCGGAATCCGGTCAACCTGGTCAAGGGTGGGGAGGTCCTGCTGCTGGGCCGCCGGCAGATAGGTGTAGGCGAGTGGAGGTGGCGAGCTTGACATCGGCGAGGGTCCGGTTGACGTTGCCATTACTCGGCCCGTCCACCGGCGAACCGGCGCCATCCACCTCATAGATGGTCTGGCGCAGTCCAACGTCGGCAGTGGTCTCCAGAAAGGGGGCCAAGGGTAAGGGGGCCTTAAGGACCGGATGGAGGTCCAGACGCTTGGCGCCCACCCCATCCTCCCGCCAGTAATAGACATAGCCTGAATCCCAAGTCAGGTCGGTCTTGGCCACCAGGGAGTCGGCCAAGGCAGCCGAGGCAGCCCGTGACCTACGCGGCGCCAAGAGGGGCCGGCTGCCGGCAAAGGAGAGGCTGGGCAGGGACCAGGGGTGGCTGGTGGATGGCAGGGCGGTGGGGTCGTTGTAGGCCCGGAACTCGCCCCCCAAGGCCATGGTCGGCCACAGCTTGGTCAGTTGGGCCGTATTGGTGCGGGCATGGGTGGTCTTGCCCTCGAAGCCGCGGCCAAACTCCTCGCTGAACTGCTGGGCGCTCTCGCCATAGCCGATCAGACCGTCCTTATACTCTTCCAAGTAGTCCTGGTCCGAGACCAGGTCCAAATCCAGCTTCACCGCCACCTCCTCGCCGAAATCATGATCCGCCTTCCCCCGCAACCAGTAGCGATTGGAGATGGTACGGTAGACCCCGTCCGACTTAAAGTCATCCCCCGGGGTATCGGTGAGCCGATCGTCCAGATAGCTCAAGGCCATGGTCCCCTTGGAGGCCGCATCCTGGACATAGCGATATTCGGCCCCGGCCAATGCCCCCCGCTGCGACAGGCCACCGGCGTAGAGGGTCATGTCTTGGCTGGGAGAGAAGCTGACAAAGAGGGGCACCAGCAGACCGGCCCCATCGCGTTCGCCGCCGGTCCACTCCGGCAGCAGCAGACCCGATTTACGTTTGGTGTTGGTGGGAAAGGCCAGATAGGGGGAGTAGACCACCGGCAGCTCGCTGACCCGGAAGGTGACGTTGCGGAAGTGGGCAAAGCCCTCCTGGGTGATATCGGCCCGCTGCCAGCCAAAACTCCAGGGTGGGGGTTGCCCCTCCTTTGGGGCGCAACGAGTCACCCAGCCGTCCTCCAGGTGATAGGTGAGGTCGCCGGTCTTCTCCACCGACTCGCCGGCCAGGTAGAGGCTCCGCCCCGGAAAATAGATGGTCGCCCGCTCCAGGTGACCGGTCTCTTTTTGGGTGTCCAGATCAACGAGTTCGGCGGTGACGTGTTCCTCCTCGGAGTCGAGGACGGCATGGCCACGCACCCGCAACAGGTTGGCCACCGGATCGATCCTCACCCAGTCGCCGCTAACGGTCAGGGGCTTCACCCCTTTAGCCGGCGCCCCCCCCCCGGGCGCGGTGGTCCCAGGTTGGGTGAGCTGGCCCAGGGAGGTCACCCCTTGCCGGACCAAGACCACATGGCCTTCGGCAACGATGCTGGCCGGGTTGACAAAACGGGAGATCTTGTCCGCCGACACTTGCCAGGGGGTGTTGGTGTTGCCGGCTTCCGTGGCCTGCACGGGTTGGACCAACGGCTCGGCAACGGGGAGGGCCATGACGGTCAACAGGAAGAGCCGCAAGGGGAGGAAGGAGAGGGTGCTCTCACCGCTGGCGGGGGCAGCCCCCCTTCTCCCTCCCAGCCCCAGCGGAGATGGTCGTCTTTTTTGGATCGGACCGGTCATCACCCCTCGGAGAGGACGGCGCCGGTGCTGCCCGAGGTGACCATGCGGGCATAGCGCGCCATATAGCCGGTGGTGATCTTCGGGGCCGGGGCCTGCCACAGCTGGCGACGGCGGCTCAACTCCTCTTCCGCTACGTCCAAGGCCAGGGAGTGGGCACGGATATCAATCACGATGCGGTCACCCTCCTCTACCAGGCCGATGGGGCCGCCCACGGCCGCTTCGGGGGAGACATGGCCGATGCAGGCCCCTTGGGTGCCACCGGAAAAACGGCCATCGGTGATCAAGGCCACCGACTTGCCCAACCCCATGCCGATGATGGCCGAGGTGGGGGAGAGCATCTCCGGCATGCCGGGACCACCCTTGGGACCGCAGTAGCGGATGACCACCACGTCGCCAGGCCTGATCTCTCCACCCATGATGGCGGTCTGGGCCTCCTCCTCCGAGTTGTAGACCCGGGCCGGACCGGAGTGCAGCATCATCTCCTCACTCACCGCCGACTGCTTGACCACGGAGCCGTCCGGTGCCAGATTGCCGTAAAGCACGGCAATGCCCCCCACCTGGTGGTAGGGGTTGGTAACCGGCCTGATCACCTCGCGGTCGCGGATTTTAGCCCTCTTCAGATTCTCGCCCAGGGTCTGACCGGTGGCGGTCATCACCTCCAGGTGGAGCCCCTCCTTGGTGTTGCACAGTTCGGCCATCACCGCCTGCACCCCGCCGGCCTCGTCCAGCTGCTGGAGGCTGTTGGCCCCCCCGGGGATCAGGCTACAGATATGGGGGACCCGGGAGCTGACCTCGTTAAAGGTGGCAAGCGGCAGATCGACCCCGGCCTCCCGGGCAATGGCCGGGACATGGAGCACGGTGTTGGTGGAGCAGCCCAGGGCCATGTCCACGGCCATGGCGTTCTCAAAGGCCTCGCGGGTGGCGATGTCACGGGGGCGGATATCCTGTTCCAGAAGCCGCATCACCGCCATGCCGGCCTCCTTGGCCAGACGGATGCGGGCGGCGGCCACCGCCGGGATGGTGCCGTTGCCGGGGAGCCCCAGGCCCACGGCCTCGGTCAGGCAGTTCATGGAGTTGGCGGTGAACATGCCGGCGCAGGACCCGCAACCGGGACAGGCCTGCTCCTCCAGTTCGTAAAGCTCCTCCTCGGTCATGGTGTTGGCCCTGACCCGGCCCACCCCTTCGAAGACACTGATCAGGTGGACGTCACGCCCCTGAAAGCGACCGGTGAGCATCGGCCCGCCGCTGACCATGAGGGCCGGGATATTGACGCGCAGCATGGCCATCAGCATGCCGGGGGTGACCTTGTCGCAGTTGGGGATCAACACCATGGCGTCAAAGGGGTGGGCCATGGCCATGATCTCCACCGAGTCGGCGATGATCTCGCGGCTGGCCAGGGAGTACTTCATCCCCGAGTGATTCATGGCAATGCCGTCGCAGACGCCGATGGTGCCAAAGGCGATGGGGGTGCCGCCGGCCATGCGCACCCCGGTCTTGACCGCCTCCAGGATGCGGTCGAGGTGGACGTGACCGGGGATGATCTCGTTATGGGCATGGCCGATACCGATCAAGGGGCGACGGATCTCCTCGGAGGTGTAACCCATGGCCTTGAGCAGCGAGCGATGGGGGGCCCGCTCCAACCCTTTTTTTATGGAGTCACTGCGCATTGGTCTATCCTTATCAGGTTCAGTTTACAGGGGGAGAAAGTGCGTGAAAGCAATCAAACTTACGCGTTAGCAGGCATCCCTGTCAAGGCAAAACTCCGGGCCCGCCAGACTCTTTGTTGACATACCAGCCAAGCAATGGTATTTTCGTTCAAATTAGTAGTTTTATCCGTCTCCTCCGCCCGGCCTGCCCAATGGACAACCCCAGATCACCTCGGCAGACATCCCCTGACCAGACACTACTCCAGCACGTAAACACTCCTGATGGTCACCTGTCATTGTCGCTCTTCGCAAACCGAGCCGACAAGAGTCGAACAGACCGCTGACCGGACCATCTCATTATAAAATTGCAATCATCGTAAGGAAAAGAGTATCCATGACCACAAAAACCAAAAAATCCGCCGAGAGCGAGGTCAAGACCGAGGAGAAGAAGCCCAGTCGCCCAGCCCCTCGTCGTGCCAAAGCCCCCAAGTCCGCTCCCCTCCAAGCCCAGGAAGCCCCCTCTGCCGCCGGTGAACCGACCGCACCCCCGGCATCCGCCGCCGCTGAGGTGCATACGGCAAGTGACGCCGGGGCCCCAGCCGCCGAGCCGGTCAAGAAGCCGGCGAGAAAACGCCCCGTCAGTGCCGCCAACAAGAAGAGCGCACCGACGCCCCCCCAGAACGAGAACGAGCCATCAGCGGAGCCAACGGCCAAGGCCACCCCTGTTGCCAAGGCTGCGCCTATTGCCAAGGCCGCACCTGTTGCCAAGGCCGCACCTGTTGCCAAGGCCGCTCCTGTTGCCAAGGCCGCACCTGTTGCCAAGGCCGCTCCTATTGCCAAGGCCGAGCCTGTTGCCAAGGCCGCCCCTGCTGCTAAGGCTGAACCTGTTGCCAAGGCCGAGCCTGCCCCGAGCGTTGAGCCGGCAGTGACGGCCCGGGTCGAGGGCAGCCCTGATCAAGCCGCTGCCGAACCGGTCAAAAAACCGGGGCGTAAGCGCAAACGCGGTTCCGCCAAGAAAAAGGCGGCGCCAACGACGGCCCAACCCGGGAGCGAAGCCTCGGTTGCAGACACGGCAGTGGTCGCACCGGCAGCCACGGTTGAACCCACCCCGAGCGTCGAAGCCGCGGTCGAGGCCCGGGCCGAGGCCGATCCTGACCACCCAAGCGCCGAACCGGTCAAGAAGTCGGGGAGAAGACGCAAGAGGGGTTCCGCCAAGAAGAGGGCCAGTCAAGCAGCCCTGCAGCAAGCGGTGATTGCGGAGCAGGGCATGCCCGCATCCGAGCCCGCACCTGAGTCTGCCGTTGAGCCCCAAGAGGCCGGCAGCAGCGAGCGGCCAGCCGATGAACCGGTGAAGAGGTCGGGACGAAAACGCAAACGGGGGTCCGGCCGCAAAAAGGCGGGTCTTGCCGGCGCCCAGCCCGTGGCGGCAGCCAAGTCCGAGCCCACTTTTGATGCGGATGAGGAGGAGATTGAAGAAGAGACCACGGCCGACACGGACAACTCCCCCCGCTCCATCAAGCTGCTGATCAATGCCGAGGAGCCCGAGGAGTGCCGAGTGGCACTGTTGGAGAACGGCAAGCTGGAGTCCTTCCACGTGGAGACCATCTCCCGGGAGCAGCACAAGGGCAATATCTACAAGGGTCGCATCGTCTCCCTGGAGACCAACCTCCAGGCCGCCTTTGTCGACCTGGGCACCGGCAAGAACGGATTCCTCCCCTTCAACGAGATCCACCCCGAGTACTACCGGAAGGAGCTGCCGCCGGACACCCCGCGCAAGGGCAGCAGGATCAAGGAGGTCCTGGCCGAGGGCCAGGAGCTCCTGGTGGAGGTGGTCAAGGACGTCACCGGCAACAAGGGGGCAAGCCTCACCACCTTCCTCTCCCTGCCCGGCCGCTACGTGGTGCTGATGCCGGGGAGCGACTCCCACGGCATCTCTAAAAAGATCGACAAGGAAGAGGAGCGCCAGAAACTCCGAGAGATGCTGGCCGCCTGCAACATCCCGGAAGGGGTGGGCTACATCATCCGCACCGCCAGTGACGGCATCACCAAGACCGCGCTGACCAACGACGTCAAGTACCAGATCAAGCTGTGGGACGAGATCCGGGAGAAGGCCCAGAGCGAACCCACCCCGGCCCTGCTCTACAAGGAGCAATCGATCATCGACCGCTTCTTGCGCGACCACTACTCCGCCGAGATCGGCGAGATCCTGGTGGACAGCCAGGAGGCCTACGACCAGGTGATGAGCTTCCTGGCCCTGTTGCCGGCGGCCCAGCGCAAGAAGACCCAGGCCCGTCTGCACAAGGGACCGCGCCCGCTGCTGAACTCGTACAATATCGAGGAGCAGATCGAGCAGATCTTCCGGCCCACGGTGAAACTCCCCTCCGGCGGCTCCATCGTCATCAACCCCACCGAGGCCTTGGTCGCCATCGATGTCAACTCCGGCAGCACCGGCCGCGACAAGAACTTCGAGGACACCATCTTTCTGGCCAACATGGAGGCGGCCGAGGAGTTGGCCCGCCAGCTGCGCCTGCGGGACCTGGGGGGCTTGATCGTGGTGGACTTCATCGATATGCGGCCCATGAGCCACATCAAGGAGGTGGAGAAGAAGGTCAAGTCCAGCATGAAACGGGACAAGGCCAAGGTGGATTTCACCCGCATCTCCAAGTTCGGGCTGATGGAGATCTCCCGCCAACGGATGGGGGCGCCGATCCAGACCGGCAACTATCAGACCTGCGAGTACTGCCAGGGCCACGGCATGGTACGCTCGGTGGAGACCCAGGCCCTGGCCTTCCTGCGCCAGATCCAGACCGGGGTCACCAGGAAGAATATCGCCGTGGTCCGCTGCCTCCTGCCCATGGAGGTGGGCCAGTACCTGCTGAACAAGAAACGGGCCGACCTGGTGGAGTTGGAGCGGGACTACAAGGCGAGCATCGTCATCGACACCGAGCCCACCCTGAAACCCTCCGAGGCCAAGATCGAGTTTATCAAGGAACAGCGCTAGGAGGGTTACAGCTCCTGGCGGACCCGTAAGAAGGCCGGGAAACGGGGCAGGCCGCCCCGGGTCAGGCCGGTATAGCGATAGGTGATGAGGGTGCCGATGGGCGGCGGCTCACGACGGTCGGCAGCGGAAAATCCCATGCCGATCACAAAGTGGACGCCGTCCGCCCGCTTCACCTCCATGGCCCCCATCACCCCTTGGTTCTTGCCGCTCCCGGGGCGATAGCCAACCACCAGGGCCTCGTCATCCAGCCACAGCTTGAGCTTCAAGAGATCCGCGCTACGGCCGCCATGGTAGAGGGCCGCGGCCCGGTGCAGCATCAAGCCCTCCCCCCCGCCAGCCACCACCTCGGCCAAGCGTTTCTTCAACTCCGCTTGATCAGCGACCCGAAACTGGGGCACCGCTTGCAACCAGGGCTGGCGGGCCTGTGCGACCAGCTGGCGGATAAGGGTGATCCGCTCGCTAAAGGTCCCCTCGGCCCCGGGCAACTCGAAGACCATGTACCGGACCTGCCGCCACTCCGCGTCAACAGGCACCTCTTTGCGGACGATACCCACCAGGCGCGCAAAGGTCCCCCGCCCCAACCACAATTCCCCGTCCAGGGCGCGCTTCTTGGGTAGGCCGGCCTTAAACCAGGCCGGGGCGGCAACCGCGCGTCCGCTACGGAAACGCAACTGCCCGCCATCCCACACGGCCCGCACCCCGTCGTACTTCTCACTCACCCAATACCGGGCCGGATCTTGCCCCTGGTCCCAACCATAGACCTTGGCCAGCAAGAGGTCGGGCTTGCCCCTCTCCCCGGCTTGGACCACGGTGGCGGTAATCAGCGCGCAAAGGATAAGGGCCAGGGTTGAAAGTGGAGATCGCATCGTTCACCTCCCCAGGATATGTGACAACCGTTTTCCCTACTCCGAACTCTTGGCTCAAGGTCAGCACTTCGCTTCAGGCATGGACATCGATCATACGGCCGCGGCAACGGCGCGGACAATGGCGTCCTGGGTGGCCTGATCGAGGTAGGGGTGCATCGGCAGACTGAGCACACGGTTGGCAGCTGCCTCCGAGACCGCAAGCCCTCCCGCAATCCGGCATAACCCCTGGTAGGCGGGCTGGCGGTGCAAGGGCACCGGGTAGTGCACGGCCGTGGGGATGCCGGCCTTCTCCAGGCGACCGAGCACGGCCTCACGGTCTGCCACCTGGATGGTGAACTGGCCCCAGACGCTGGTACGATCCGCCCTGACCATGGGCGGGGTGACCCCGGGGAGCTGCGCCAACAGTTCGATATAACGCTGCCCCACAGCCTGGCGTTGAGCCACCTCCCATTCAAAGCGCTCAAGCTTGGCCAGCAGCACCGCGCACTGCATGGTATCCATGCGGCCGCCCACGCCAATACGGGCATGGTGGTAGCGGCGATCCTGCCCATGGACACGAATCTCACCGCACACCTTGGCCAGATGATCATCGTTGCTGAACACCGCGCCGCCGTCGCCATAACACCCCAGCGGCTTGCTGGGAAAGAAGCTGGTGCAACCGATGGTGGAGAGGTTGCAGCTCTTGCCCCCCTGGTAGCTGGCGCCAAAGCTTTGGGCCGCATCCTCAATGACCGGGATGCCGCCGTGCCGGGCCGCAATGGCGTTGATCTCGGCCATGTCCGCCACTTGCCCATAGAGGGAGACCGGGATGATGGCCTTGGTACGCGGGGTGATGGCCGCCTCGATCAAGGCGGGATCGAGGCAAAAGATATCCTCCTGGATATCGACGAATACCGGGGTGGCCCCCAGCAGGGCAATGACCTCGGCCGTGGCCACGAAGGTGAAGGGGGTGGTGATCACCTCGTCCCCGGCCTTGACCCCCAAGGCCATGAGCGCGATGAGCAGGGCCTCGGTACCAGAGGCCACGGTCAGGCAGTGCTTGGCCCCGGTGAAGGCAGCGAGTTCCGCCTCAAGC
>CAYSFY010000109.1:0-1503 GCA_964430285.1 uncultured Desulfobulbia bacterium | reverse complement strand
TCCCGCACCTCCCGGCCCAGGATGTATTGACCGCTCTCCAGCACGGCATCGAGACGCGCCTTGATCTGTTGTTCCAGTTCACGGTATTGGCTCTTTAAATCGATAAACGGGATTGCCTGCTCACTCATGGTGGTGGGACCTATAAAATTTTGATGAAATGATGTCGCTACGTTAGGTTAATTAGGTTCTAGGCTGAGGGCCGTTAGTAAAACGGGCGCAGATGGACCTCATCCGCCGGATCAAGCGCGGCATGGAGGCGGAGCACCAGGTTGCTGGCGCCCTCGCTGACCATGGTGCGATCGCCCACAAACCGAGAGGCCTGCAACAAAGATCTGGGCGGGCTTGGCCATAGGCTATCCTACTCGTGATAGTCGTAGGCCGAAAAGCCGTGCCGCTTGACCAACTCGTCCCGTTCCGCACTCTTCAAGTCTTCCCGCACCATCTCGCGGACGAGTTCATCAAAGCTGGTCTTGGCTCGCCACCCCAGCTGCCTCCTGGCTTTGCCGGGATCACCCACCAAGGAGTCAACCTCGGTGGGACGAAAATAGCCCGGGTCCGTCTGCACGATGCAGCGTCCCAGCTGGTCATACCCCAACTCCCGGGCCGCGGCCTCGACAAACTCACGGACGCTGTGCTGCACCCCGGTGGCAATGACATAGTCCTCGGGCTGGTCCTGCTGCAGCATCAACCATTGCGCCTCCACATAGTCCTTGGCATGCCCCCAATCCCGCAGGCTGTTCAGATTGCCCAGGTAGAGGCAATCCTGCAAGCCAAGCTTGATACGCGCCAAGGCCCGGGTGATCTTGCGGGTGACAAAGGTCTCACCGCGGACCGGGCTCTCATGGTTGAACATGATGCCGTTGCAGGCAAAGAGGCCATAGGCCTCGCGATAGTTGACCGTGATCCAGTAAGAGTAAAGCTTGGCCGCCGCATAGGGGGAGCGGGGATTAAAGGGGGTTGTCTCGCGCTGGGGGCTCTCCAGGGCATTGCCGAACAGTTCCGAGGTCGAGGCCTGGTAGAACCTGGTCTGCCCGGTCATGCCCAGGATGCGCAGGGCCTCCAGCAGGCGCAAGGTCCCCAGGGCATCTGAGTCCGCCGTGTACTCCGGCTCTTCAAAGGAGACCTGGACATGGGACTGGGCCGCCAGGTTATAGATCTCATCGGGCCGCACCTTCTGGATGATGCGAATCAGGCTGCTGGAATCGGTCATGTCCCCGTAATGGAGGATCAGTTTCAGGTTGTCGACATGGGGGTCTTGATAAAGGTGGTCGATGCGACCGGTATTGAACAGCGAGGCCCGGCGCTTGACGCCATGCACAGTATACCCTTTTTGCAAAAGGAATTCGGCCAGATAGGCCCCATCCTGACCGGTAATCCCGGTGATCAGTGCTGTTTTCATCGCTCTCCTCTACGCGTCACGGGAGGGACCTCTGCCCGGCCCACCAACAACAAAAAGAGGAACTCCATCTGGCGACGGGTTCCTCTTTGTCATCATAACCAACA
>CAYSFY010000108.1:2702-15163 GCA_964430285.1 uncultured Desulfobulbia bacterium | reverse complement strand
CCGCCCCGCTCCGGGCCGTGCCCTTCCGGGCACCCAGGTATGGCCCTGCGTGTGGTTCAACGTACAATGTTTAGTTCTACTTTGTCACATTTGCGTTGTAGCCGCGCTCGCTGAGCGCGGAAGGCAGGTGGCAAGTCCCGCATGGGGACCGCTGTCAACGCCAGCGGCTACAACCACGGTACCTTACTTTATGCGGAGGACGAATGTGACAAAGAATTAGGACCTCCCCGCTTATTCACGCGGGTTCATAGCGCAGCAGCACATTGCCGTTGCCGAAGACCCGGGTGTCGATCAACCTTAGGTTCACCCTCTCCCGCACCCCAGCGAACATGCTCTTGCCCTGGCCAAGGGCCACCGGATTGACCAGGATGTTATACTCATCTATCAACCCCTCCTCTGCCAGTTGGGCGACGATACTGCCGCTGCCCAGCACGGTCAGGTCCTTGTCCGCCTGCTCTTTCAGTCTCCGGACCTCGGCCAGCATCCCCTGCTTGACCAGCCGCGTGTTGTGCCACTCGGCCTGGTCCAGGGTGCGGGAGAAGACAATCTTCTCGGCCCTGTTCATGCCCGCGGCCACCACGGGGTCGTCCCTGATCGCCTCCGGGGTCGGCCAGAACCCGGCCATCAGTTGGTAAGTCACGCGACCGAAGAGGAGGATATTGCCGGAGTTGGAGGCCTGCATGGCCAACTCCTGGAACTCCTCGTCCACCATGTGCCAGGAGATGTCGCCCCCTTCGCCGGCAAAATACCCGTCCACCGTCACCAGATTGAACACGATTAATTTTCTCATGGCACCCCTCCCTTGCGCGAAACACCACGCGCTCTACCGCTCCCTCCTCAATCAAGGAGGAACGAGCCTGTTTGCAACTCGCCTGCCGGCCGGTAGACGCTGACCACCACCCCCTTGGCGGTGGTGTGCGAGCGCACCAATTTCAAGGTGCGGGGCACCGTGCCCTCGGCGAACAAGCGCTTGCCGCGACCGAGCAGCACCGGAAAGGTGAGCAGCCGGTACTCGTCCACCAGGTCGTTGGCAATCAGGGTCTGGATCAGCCCGCAGCTGCCATGCACCTGGATCTCCCGGGCAAACCGGTGTTTGAGGTCGGCCACCTCCGCCACCACATCGCGCAGATGGGTGCTGTTGTACCAGCCAAAGGTGGTTCTGCTCCTCGACGCCACATACTTCGGCAGGGAGTTCAGTTGGGTGGCGATCAGATCGTTGGCATCGGTGATCCGTGGCCAGTAGGAGGCAAAGATATCGTAGGTGGTCCGCCCCAAGAGGAAGGCGTCCGCCTTGGTGAAGATCTCGGTCATCACCCGGCCCATATCGTCGTCGGCATGGGGGACCACCCAGCCGCCATGGGTAAAATTGCCGCTGTCATCCTCGCCCGGGCCGCCGGGTGCCTGGATGACGCCATCCAGAGTCAGAAATGTGGTAATAGTTAGTTCCGCCATAATGCCCTCCTTCCCCCGTTCCGGGGGGATCGCTTTGGCCCGGCTCGGCCTACTCGCCGTCATGGGCGGCTTGCAGCGCGGCCAAGTCGAACTTGGTCATGGTGAACATCGCCTCCATCACCCGCTTCGTCCTCTTCGGGTCGTCGCTCATCAGCAACTCCATCGACAGTGTGGGCACGATCTGCCAGGAGATGCCGAACTTGTCCGTGAGCCAGCCGCACTGCCCGGGTTCGCCGCCGGCGGAGAGTCTCTCCCACAGCCGGTCCACCTCCTCCTGGCTCCGGCACTCCACCATGAAGGAGATCGCCGGGGTGAAGTGGAAGAGCGGGCCGCCGTTTAAGGCCACAAACCGCTGCTCTTCGAGCCGGAAGCTCACGGTCATCACCGCACCCTGGGGCCCCGGTCCGGCCTCGCCGTAACGGGAGATGTCCAGGATCTCCGCGTTTGTGAATACCGAGGTATAGAAATCGACCGCCTCCTCGGCCTGATGATCGAACCACAAAAATGGTGTGATCTTGTGCATGGTGTCCTCTCGCGTGGGGTGGAGGTCGGCGAGGATGGCGAATCGCTATGCCAGCCTGGCGGCCTGTTGTTTGTTCATCTCGCCCTCCTGTTGACTATACGATACCTGTAACCAGGAAGGTTCTTCTGTCAATCGGCGTGGCGGTTAGCGAGGGAAACCGACGGGGAGCTCGCCCTCGTTGGCAGACCGCAAGCAGAACGGATGAGGAAGGCGACACGGAGAGAGGTCTGGCTAGGGATCAAGGCAGGTAGCGCAGCCGGCTTAGGTCAACGGCGTTGGACAGGGGGGTGGTGGTGCGGGCGATCATGGGGAGGAGGGGGAGAGCAGACTGAAGGGGATTGACCGCCGGTCGTCACGACCTCGGAATCAAGGCCTTACCTCCTTCGGGATCCGGTGCGCGGGGCGGCACAGGGTGGAACTTAAAATGTTAAGGGCGTCCCTGACCACAACGCAGCAAGCGAGGTAAAGTGATGTTGATCTTTTCGGCTGGCCCGAAGTATCGTTCAACAGGAACCTCCACCACGGCCCAAATCCACCCGGCATATTCCGGATTGGCTTGATACGCCGACATGGGGGAAGCAATAGGGATGGTGCCACCGTCCTCAATCAAGGTTTCGCAGTATAGATCAATCGCCTCTTTCGCCTGGTCAATCGCCCTATCAAGCGTATCTCCAGCGGAGAAACAGCCGGGGAGGTCTGGAACCACTACGCCAAAAGCGGTGGTGTCGGTGCCTGGTTCAATCGCAATTACGAATTTCATGGGGGGTGCCTCCTATTTGATGCCTGCTTGCGTTAACAGCTTGTGAACGAGACCCTTCCCTCAGGGTGGAACTTAAAATGTTAAGGGCGTCCTTGATTACCTGTTAAGGGGCGTCCTTGATTACCCTATAATTGAGAAATACTGTTGTTGCTACGGTTTGTTAACCCAGAATCCTACATCTGCATGGAGTGTTTTGTTGTTGGTCGTGAAGTCAAGATACCCCTTGCTGTCAATGTAATCAATAAGAGCTGACCCTCCCTGCGCTTCAAGGTCTGGTGCATAGAAATACCATTTATTCAGCTCGGTATCCCAAGCCCATAAGGAACTAATGTTTATTGGGATGACCTCAGCGGAGGCTGGCGACGACACTCCTATGTCAGCATTAAATTCACTGGGGGTCATGCCTCCTCCGGCGATAGATATTAAATTCCATCCATGTTTCAAGGCCCCCGGCTTGCCTTCCTGAAACACAGCCGATTGAATTTCTCCGCCTGATTGCCACGTGGCAAAGTGTTTTTGCTTGGCATTGACCCAGAAGCCTTCGCCCGGACCAATCGTGCTCAACACATCAAACCCCCTTTCGGCAGCGTAATCGGCGAGAGCGGTTTCAGTAAGGGAGGGCGAATAGAAGCCCCAACTTCCCTTGTCATGCACCCACGTCCATACCGACTCGATTTTTGTCGGATCGTCGAAAGCGCTCGCAACGTTCAATGTGCCCCCCGCACCTGTGCCGACCAAGTTCCACCCGCTCTCAATGGTCAGCCAGGCTTCAACTATAGTTGAAGTTGTGGTGTTGCTTGTTCCTGTCGTTGTCGTAACAGTCGTGGTGATCGTTAGGGAATCGCTTGCCAAGGAAGTAATGGATAAATCTATATCTGAGGCCCTGGCGGACTGATAGCCACTAAATATAGACACCAAAATCGTTAAGACCAGTATGGAATAATCGCTCATTGTCTCGCCCCACCTGTTTGTTAAACTGGTAATAGTTTCCTTCTGTTATTTAATTGTTAACATGATAACAGTTTGTTGTTAGTTAAATACCATATTTAACTATTACTAAAAAGCAATTATTTTCTTTCTGCCATGCAAATGTGTAGAAAGTCGAAGGTGACATGCTAGCCTGCGCCTATAAAGCGGAGAAGGTGCCGTATGGTCAAAGGATCAAAAAGCGGTCAGATTTAATGAACATGAGGGAAGCGCTCGGCATATCGCTTGGCGGTCCTTCGAATGCCAACGGGATGCCAGAGGAAGTGCGCGCCGATCTCCGGGGCAGCGCACCTCCTCTCCCTGGCAGCCCCGGGAGCCGACCCTCTTTTCGGGGTCTTGACAAAGGCCTCAAAAAACGATTGATTGTCCTCTCCCTATCCACCCTTAGCGCACAACGACAACAACGAGACCAAAGGCAAGTTGACCACCGGCCAGCAAATCCCTATTTTTCAACAGGAGTTCCCACCATGCACACCAAAGCCACCATCGTAGTCTTCACCCTGGCGTTAGCCTTGTGCCCGCCCGCCCTGCGCGCCGGCGATGCACCCACAACGCCCACCTGTGTCAAGCGCTCCTTCAAGGCGGTTAAAACCGTCACCCCTTTTTCGATTACCCACAGGATCAATTCCAAAAAGGTGATCTATGACGACATCGGCTGCGCTCTCAAATGGCGGGAGAAGCAATGTTCATCCGGGCAAGGGACCTTTGATGCCGGGGCAAAAGTCTACGACTTCAACACCTTGGCCGAGATTGAGATCAGCAAGGCGACCTTTGTCCAATCACCCGCCGTCACCTCACCCATGGGCTTCGGCCTGGTGGCCTTTGCCAATGCCGCTGATGCCGACACCTTTCTGACCAAAAAAGGGGGCGGCAAAAAATTGACCTACCAAGAGGTCCTGCTCTTGAACTGGAAATAAGCGGCGAGCAGGGGAAGAACAGCAAGGCTGACCCTTGACGGCACCAACGGCACCTCCGTGCCTCGAAAATAACGCCCTGCCCCCAAGAGCGCGGAACAGCCGTCCCATGGCCGTCACTTCAAGGAGTTGACCACCATACTGTACTTTTCATGGATCATCTTGCGATCGAACTCCCAGAATTCGGCAAGCATGGCCTGGTCCTCGGCATCGGTTAAGTAGGCGCGGGCGGCGGGGAAGAAGACCTTGTCCTCTTTTTCGATATGCTTGGGGTAGAAGTCGACCAGGGTGCTCAGGCAACGCACCATCTCCGGCAAGGCCGCAAGATCGCCATTGGCAAAGCGGATATTGGCCTCGACCAGCTCCTTGGTGACCTTCCGTCCGACCAGGTGTTCGGCAATCAGTTCGTTCATCACCCGCCGGTCGTCGGCAGAGAGCCCCTTGTCATTCAGCTGCTTAAACAGGATCTCCTCCTCCTTGCCGTGGTGGGTGCGGTCGGCATAGATACGGATAAAGTCCACCACCGTGTCGATGAACATGGGGTCAATGGTCTGGAATTTCTCGATCCGGGTCAGCGCCTCCCGGACGATGTCGATCATCTGCTCGATAAGCCGGTGTTCGATCATCAGTGGTCCCCGTGCTTGCATTGGCTAATCTCCTTGTGTGGTTAAATTTGTCGGTTTCGCAAAAACAGCTCAAACGACGCCGGCACACCGTGTAACTTGTTGATAGTACGTAGGCGGATGGCGAGTTTTTGGACTTTTTGCGAGACCATCAAGTTTATGGCGTCAGTGCTAACGCCTGGTTTGCCACCTAGCCCCAATGGCTATGGCCGGTCGTGCCGTGGGCCATCACGGCAGCGGATCCGTCAGGATGGTGAATTGCTCCTCGAACAGACGGGCATCGTCAAAGTGGCGCCGGCCGACAAAGGCGGTGGCGTGATGGCCCCATTGGCGCATGGCCCCCGGTGCCCGGATGCCCGCGGGCCAGAACAGGTAGCGTTCACTCCGCTCCGTGCCCACCACAATCCCGTCCTGGCCGAATAGACTGTGGCGCTGGCCATTGGGCACGGGCAGCGAGCGCAGCTCATCCGCGTCCGCCAGGTGATAGGGGATCACCCGGCCCACCCGGCTGGGGGTGGCATAGACCCGTTCGATATAGTGGGTGGTGGCGGCAATGCGCACCACCGGCCGCACGACCTCTTCGCTGACCAGGGGCGGTTGCGGCTGGAAGGCGTTCTCGGCAAAGCCCCCTTCCCTGCCGATGCTGCCGGCATAGTGGGTCGGAAAAAAGAGATGGTAACAGCCGCAGTTATGGATGGCGTCGAACATCCAGGGGAGCCCGTTGGCCAACAGGGTCACCCGCCAGGTGATGCCGTCCAGCTCGCCGCCCAAGAGGTCGAAGGGCGAACTCTTGGGCCGGGCCGGAAACCAGATGGTGTAGTTCAACTGCAACAGGATCCGCGCCCCCACCCGGGTATGGGAGAGGTGTTGGAAAACGATGGGTGTGCCGGTGTCCACCCGGGGACGGTTGTTGGCCAGGAGGAACGGATAGCCGATGCGGTCATCATCGCCCTTCACGTCGATCTCCCACAGCGGGGCGTAGCGGTCAAAGAGCAGCTGTTGCTCGGCGGCGCTGGGCAAGGGGATGCCCAAGGGGTTGGCCGCTGCCCGCTGGAGGATGGCGCCAACCTGGGCGGCCTCCGCCGCCTCCTGCCCCGGGGCAGGGGCATAGCGGAGGAGTTGGCCCGAGACCGGCAGCCGCTCTAGGGGCGTGTGGAAGGTGGCCTGGGTCCTTGCATGCCACTGATCGATACCGATCTTAAAGGCCCAGGCGGTCAAGGGATAGAGGCCCAGCCACCGCGCCCAGGTCTCATAGTTGTCCCCTACCAGGGCTCGGTCGATGAGCCCCTGGTCCCTCTCTGCCGCAAGCCCTGCCTGCAACTGCTGGTCACCGCACTGCCGGAGGATGGCAAGGGTGGGGGCCTGACTCGCCACCACCCCTTGCACCCTCCGTTGCAACTCCTCTCCCTGGGGTGGCGGCAAATTGCGGAGTTCAACGCCCCAGCCCTGACTGGCGAGCGCCTGGAGTTCGCGCAGCCAAAAATGATACCCCTCGCCATGGACCTCTGCCCGGAAACTCGCGAGCAAGCGATTGACCCGCAGATGCGGGTAGCCCGGGATCCGCGCGGCCTCGGTGTCCTTGACCCCTGCCGCCCTCACCGCCTGTTCAGCAACGGCAAAGGCATCGCCACAGGCCGTTGCCTCCGGCCCCCCGGAAGCCGCGGGCTGCCTGCCGGGCGGGGGGGGGGTGGGCACACAAGCGGTCAACACCCCTGCCACCAGGACCAGGATAACGAGCTGACGAGTCAGCAGGGTGGACATCTCAGGCCAGGATGCCGGGGACAAATGGCCAAGAGCGAGGCCAGCTGGGCATGGCCCTTGGGGCAAGAGGCGGGTGGCGCGCTGGTCTCATGCCCCTGGTAGCGGATGGTGCAAAACCAGCGGCTGACCATGGATCGTCTCTCGGGCAGGGGCACCGGTTACCGATCCTTAAGCGGGGTCCAGGTGCACCCATGGGGGCCGCAGTAACGGCCGGTGTACTCGGCCGTTGGCCGGTAGAGCGTGGGTTTGACGTGGGCGCCGCCAAAGCGCTCTTCCTGATAGTGGGCGCACCAGCCGGCGATGCGGCCCACGGCAAAGACCGGGGTGAACATATCCGCCGGGATGCCGATCATGGCGTTGACAATGGCGGAGAAGAAGTCGACATTGGCGTAGATATCCCGCCCCTTGCGCCGCTTGATCTCGGCCGTGGTGACCCGGCGCACCTCCTCGGCAATCTGGTAGAGTTCGGGCCGACCGGCCTGCTCGGCCAGGTTAGCCGCCATGGGCTCCATGATCTCGGCCCGGGGGTCGGTGACCTTGTAGACCGCGTGGCCCATGCCCATGATGCGCTCGCCGCTGTCCAAGGCCCGGGTCACATACTCCTCCACCCGAGCCACCGCGCCGATCTCTCTGAGCATGCCGTAGACCCGCTCGTTGGCGCCGCCGTGCAGCTCGCCGGAGAGGGAGCCCACGGCCCCGGAGATGGCGGCATAGAGGTGGGCGCGGGAGGAGGCGATCTGGCGGGCGGTGAAGGTCGAGGCGTTGAAGCTGTGGTCGGCATGGAGGACGAGGATGGTGTCCATGATCGCGGCCCGGGTGGGGTCCGGCACTTCGCCGTGCAGGGTGTAGAGGAAGTTGGCAGCATGACCCAGGTCGGCCCGGGCCGCCACCACCTCGTGGCCGCCACGCACCCGCTCCCAGGCCGTGAGCAGCAAGGGGAGTTGGCAGATCAGACGCAGGGCGTGGCGGCGGCAGGCCGCGGGGCTATGGTCGGCGGCCTCGGGGGCGTGCATGGCCACGATCGGCACCAGGGCCTGCAGCACGTCCATGGGCACCGCCTCCCGGGGCAGGGTGCGCAGGGAGTCGATCACCGCCCCGGGCAGCACCCGGTAGGCGGCGAGTTCTTGGCGCAAGGCCGTAAGCTCCGCCGCCCGGGGCAGGTCGCCGGCCAAGAGCAGGTGGATCACCTCCTCGAAGGAGGCCTCCCGGGCCAGGATCCCGATGTCGTAGCCCCGGTAGATCAGGATGCCCCGCTCACCATCCACGTTGGAGATGGTCGAATCGGCCACCACCACGCCGCGCAACCCGATATTTTTGGTCTCTGCCGCTGTCGCCTGCTCTTGACTGCTCATCCCCTCTCTCCTCTCTCGTCCGCACTGTTCATCGTTGCCACGCCCAGGCGTGGTGCTACCCCTTTCCGGCCCCCTATCGGCGTTCGTCACCTCACCCCTCGATCTCCTTGCGCATCATGGTGATGGCCCTTAACGGCCTGACATCCTTGGGACACACCTTGACGCAGTTGGCGTGGCGGTCGCACCCCACCACCCCGCCCGGCTCCCCGGCCAGAGCGACCCGCCAGGCATGGTCGTGGTCCCTGGGGTCGAAAAAAAACTTGTAGAGCTGGACACTGGCGGCTGGACCGATGAAGTTTGGGTCTTCCGACCGTTTGGGGCAGTCGGAGAAACAGGCGGCGCATTTGATGCAATCGTTGCTGCGCTCCAGCTGATCGAGCTGGGCCGGGGTCATTTGCGCCTCCCACAGCAAGCGCTCGTCATGGTGCTCATGCTCCCGCCGCAGATAGGGGCGCACCCGCTCGTAGGCCTCCCAGAAGGGGGCGAAGTCGCACACCAGGTCCTTGATCACCCCAAGGTTGGCCAGGGGGTCGACCCGGATCACCCCCTGCACCGCCAGGGGCAGGATCTGGGTCTTGCAGGCCAGGGCCGCCTGGCCGTTGATGCGCACGGCGCAGGAGCCGCAGATGGCCCCCCGGCAGCTGTAACGGTAGGCAAAGGTGGGGTCCAGCTCCTCCTGGATCAGATGAAAGGCGTCCAACAGCACCATGCCCGGCAGGGCCTCGATCTCGAACTCCTGCCGGTAACTGTCGCCAGCCGCCGCTTTACGGCCTATGTCCAAGCGCACCTTCATGCTCTTATCCTCTGTTGCTAAAATCAGTCAGGGTTATCCGGTTAGAAACTTGCAGTGGCAATATTCACACAACATAGTCCCCGTCCGACACCAGCGGGGATTGAACAAAATCCCCTCCCCCCTTGCGGGGGAGGGTTAGGGTGGGGGGGAATTGGCCACTGCCCGGCAGGTTGCCTCTTCACCCACCCCCCAACCCCCTCCCGTAAAGGGAGGGGGAGCTTCATGCAAGCTCTTATCAGGACAGCACTGACCATCAATATTTAATCTCGTCCAAGGGGAGGGTATCGACGATGGTCACCGGCCGGTACGACAAGGAGAGACTCCCTGCCGGGGAGCGGGCGACCAGGCTGTGTTTCAGGAAGTTGGTGTTGTCCAGGGCCGGGAAGTCGAGCCGGTAGTGACTGCCCCGGCTCTCGGCCCGGGGCAGGGCCGCCAGGGCGCAGGCATGGGCGATGTCGAGCATGGCCCGCAGCTCCAGGGTGCGGATCAGGTCGAGGTTGCAGACCAGGGAGTGCTCCCGGACCCGGACCTTGGCAAAACGCGCCACCAACTCCTCGATGCGGGCAAGACCGGCGCGCATCCGCCCCTCCTCGCGAAAGAGGCCGAAGTCCGCCACCATGGCCTGCTCCATCTCCCGGCGCAGGGTGGGGGCGTGCTCCTCGCCCTGGCCGTCGAACAGGGTGGTGAACTGGCGGAGGGCCTCGGCCAGCAGGGCCGACTCCCGCCGCCGCTCCGGCGGTGGCCCTTTGGCCACCTGGACGGGCATGGCCTCCCCTACCCGGCGGCCAAAGACGATGGTCTCCAGCAGCGAGTTGCCCCCCAAGCGATTGGCGCCGTGGACCGAGACGCAGGCGGCCTCCCCGGCGGCGTAGAGGCCCGCGATGGCGGTGGCGCCATCGCTATCCACGTCGATGCCGCCCATGGTGTAGTGCACCGTGGGCCGCACCGGGATGGGTTCATGCACCGGGTCAACGCCGGCGAACTGGATGGCGATCTCCCGGATCTGCGCCAGGCGTTGGTTGATCCGCTCCGCCCCGAGGTGGGTGAGATCCAGGCGGACGCAGCCGTCGCTAAAGCCCCGCCCCTCGTTGATCTCGGTCTGGATCGCCCGGGAGACCAGGTCCCGGGGGGCCAGCTCCATGAACTCCGGGGCGTAGCGCGCCATGAAACGCTCGCCTTGGCCATTGACCAGGGTGGCCCCTTCGCCCCGGGCCCCCTCGGTGATCAGGATGCCGTTGGCCAGGCCGGTGGGGTGGATCTGGAAGAATTCGATGTCCTTCAGTTTGGCCCCGGCCCGCAGGCAGAGCGACATGCCGTCGCCGGTGTTGATCAGGGCGTTGGAGGATTGGCCGTAGACCCGGCCGGCGCCGCCGGTGGCCACCAGGCCGGCGCGGCAGGCAAAGTAGCCGATGGTGCCGGCGGCGGTCTGGCAGGCGAGAAAACCGAGCAACACCCCCTGGTCAACGATCAGCGAGAAGACCTGCCACTCGCTAAAAAAGCGCACCCCTCGCCGCACGCACTGCTCGTAGAGGGTGTTGAGCAGGGCATGGCCGGTCTTGTCGGCCACGTAGCAGGTGCGGTTACGGCGTTGACCGCCAAAGGGGCGCTGGGCCAAGGTCCCCTCCGGAGTGCGGCTGAACTTGGCCCCCCAACGGTCCAGGGCGTAAATCGCCGCCGGGGCCTCGCGGGTCAAGATCGCCACCGCGTCCTGGTCGCCCAGGAACCACCCCCCCTTGACCGTGTCGTAATAGTGGTCCTGCCAACGGTCGTCCACGGCAATGGCGGCGTTGATGCCACCCTGGGCCGCGCCGGAGTGGGAGCGCAGGGGGTAGACCTTGGAGAGCACCGCCACCCGGACCGCCGGGTGGCGCTCGGCCATGGTCAGGGCGGCGGTGAGTCCGGCCAGGCCGGCCCCCATGATGACGATGTCGTGGTCAAAGTGTTCCGCGATGTGCACGATGCGCCTCCCTGGCTCAGCGGTAGTGGGCAAAGAGCCCCTGGACCCGTTCCGGCCGCCATGCCACAGCCCGGCGTACCAGAGGCCCAGCGTCCAGGGCCTCCAGGCGGTCGGTGAAGATCGGCCGCTCCACCAGGTAGTAGATGCCGGTGGGGATCTCATCCTCGCCCAGATTGGCCAGGCGCTGGGCCGCGGCCAAGTCCCCCGGGTCATGGTCCGGCCCGATGGGCCTAAGGCGCTCCTGGTACCAGGCCACGGTGTTGACCCGGTTGAAGGTGACGCAGGGGTAGAGGATATCGATCACCGCGACGCCGCGATGGGCAAGACCCGCCTTGATCAGCTGGGTCAACTCCTCGCGGTTGCCTGAAAAGGTCTTGGCCACGAAGGTGGCGCCGCTCACCAGGGCCAGGGCCACCGGGTTGATGGGCTGGGGTGCCTGGCCGTCCCGGTGGAGGTGGGCCCGGAAATCGATGGGCGAGGTGGCGGAGCCCTGGCCCTTGGTCAGGCCGTAGACCCGGTTATCCCCGGCCAGGATGGTGACGTCGAGATTGCGGCGCAGGGCATGGATGAAGTGGTTGCCCCCTTCCGAGTAGAGGTCGCCGTCGCCGGCCACCACCAGGATCTTGGCGCCATGGTTGGCCATGGCCATGCCGGTGGCCAGGGGCAGGGAGCGGCCATGGAGGCCGTTAAAGAGATTGGCCCGCACCGAAAAACCGAGCTTGCCGGTCTGGCCGATGCCGGTGGCCAGAATCACCTCCTGGGGCTCGCAGGTGGCGGCCAAGGCCTCGCGCACCGCGACCAAGAGATCGAAATTACCGCAAGCCGGACACCACTGCGGCACATACTCCCCGTGATACCGTTTATCCATCATCCTCGTCCCTCCAGAAACTCGGTCACCCGGGCCACGACATCCTCCACCGTGAACAGACGGCCGTCGATCTTGCCGATGTGGCCGTGGGTGGCCAGGCCGGTCTCCAACAGCAAGAGCTTGCCCAGCTGGCCGGTGTAGTTGCCCTCCACGGTCAAGAGCCGCTTCTCCGCCGGCAAGGCGGCCCGCACCCGGGCCCGGTTCATGGGGAAGAGATGGCGGAAGAAGGCCACCCCCAGGTCATGGCCCTGGCCGCGCAGCTCTTCCACCGCCTCCAGCACCGGCCCCACCGTGGAGCCCCAGCAGAGGATGAGGGTTGCCGCCTCGGGGTGGATGACCTCCGGCCCGGGGAAAGAGGCGGCCATGCCCGTTAGTTTGCGCATGCGCTTGGCCATCTGCCGTTCGCGGTTTTGCGGGTTGTCGGTGACGATGCCCCGTATGGTTTGTGTGGGTTCCTGTGAGAAAACGCAA
>CAYSFY010000108.1:2052-2692 GCA_964430285.1 uncultured Desulfobulbia bacterium | reverse complement strand
CCCCGGAGGGGTGACCGCGTACCGGGCCAGGGCCTGCACCTCGTCGGGCTCCGGCGCCATCTCCCCCGGTCGATGGTCACCCGGCCAAGCTCGTACTCCGCAACCGTGGCCTGGGCCGTGGCCAGGTGGTGGTCGGTGAGCACAAAGACCGGCACCTGCCACTGGTCGGCAAGATTAAAGGCCTCGGTGGTCAGGTAAAAGGCGTCTTCCGGGCCGGTGGGCGCCAGCACCGCCCGGGGGAACTCCCCTTGGGAGGCATGGACCACGAACAGCAGGTCGGACTGCTCGGTGCGGGTGGCCATGCCGGTGGATGGCCCGGAGCGCTGGCCATCGACAATCACCAGCGGCGTCTCGGTGATGCCGGCCAGGCCGATGGCCTCGGTCATCAGGGAGATGCCGGCCCCGGAGGTGCCGGTGGCGGCCCGCACCCCGGCATAGGCGGCGCCGATGGCGATGTTGCAGGCGGCGATCTCGTCCTCCACCATCTCCACGGCCACCCCCAAGGCCGGACCGTTTTCGGAGAGCAAGTTCAGGATAGCAGTGGCCGGGCTGATGGGGTAGCCGGCATAGACGCCGATCCCTGCGGCGATCATCCCCATGGCCACCGCCTCGTGGCCGCTGACCAATAGCTGGTTGCGGG
>CAYSFY010000108.1:0-2042 GCA_964430285.1 uncultured Desulfobulbia bacterium | reverse complement strand
CCTCGTGGCGTGCGGCAAAGACCGCGGCAATGGCCTGGCGGTTCAGTTCGACAATGGCCCCGCCCTTGCTCTTGCCCAGCTGTTCCACCACCACCTCGGTGAGCAGCTGGTCGGAGAGCCCGAGCAGGCCGGCCAGCATGGCCACCAGCTTGACCCCGGCAAACTGCGGCCGCCTGGCCTCCTCCGGGCCAACCTCCGTGGGCAGCACCAGGAGCCTGCCATCGGCCACGTCACCCTCCATCCCCTGGAGACAGCAGGCCCTCCCCTGGGGCGTCAGCTCGCCCAGGTGCAGGGGCAGACTCTCCCGGTTCAGGGCCAAGAGGAAGTCGATGCGCTTGACCCCGGCGTGGAGCGGCCGGTCGGCAAAACGGACACTGCTGAAGTTGTGGCCGCCACGGATGCGCGACTGGGCGTCCTCGGTGTTCGAGAGATGAAAACCCGTGCGTTGCAGCACCTTACCCAGGATGGTCGCGGCCCCCTGCACCCCCTGGCCGGCCGCGCCGGCGATTACCACATTGATATCGTTCATCAATCGTCCTTTCCTGTTTGCTGGCGGGGGTCGAGGAGCCGCTCCAGCTCCGCCTCGGGCAGGACCCCCAGTTCCTGGGCGACCTCGCGGATGGTGCGGCCGTCGGCATGGGCCTTCTTGGCGATCTCGGCGGCCCGGTCGTAGCCGATGGCCGGGGCCAGGGCGGTGACCAGGGCCAGGGAGCGCTCGTTGGCCGCCCGGATGCGCCCCTCTTCCGCCACCAACCCGTGCAGCAGTTTGTCGGTGAAGGTGGTGCAGCCGTTGGTGAGCAAGCGGATCTGCTGGATCAAGTTTCTGGCGATCAAGGGCAGCATGGTGTTCAACTGGAAGTTGGCGTACAGGCCGCCGATGGTGATGGCGCTGTCGTTGCCGATCACCTGGGCGCAGACCAGGATCAGGGCCTCGGCAATCACCGGGTTGACCTTGCCGGGCATGATGGAGGAGCCCGGCTGCACCGGCGGCAGGATCAGCTCGCCCAGGCCCAGCCGGGGGCCTGAGCCCAGCCAGCGGATGTCGTTGGCGATCTTCATCAGCGCGCAGGCCAGGGTCTTCAAGGTGCCGCTCATCTGCACCGCCGCCTCCTGACCGGCCTGGGCCTCGAAGTGGTTGCCGGCCTCGCGGAAGCCGACCCCGGTCATGGCGCTCAACTCCGCCGCCATCCTCCTGCCGAACTCGGGGTGGGTGTTGAGGCCGGTGCCCACGGCGGTGCCACCGATGGCCAGTTCGCGCAGGTGATCGCAACTCGCCCGGATATGGGCCATGGCGTGCTCCACCTGGGAGGCAAAGGCGGAGAACTCCTGGCCCAGGCGGATGGGGGTAGCGTCCTGGAGGTGGGTACGGCCGATCTTGACGATGGGGTCGAACTCCACCACCTTGGCCGTCAGGCCGGCCAGCAGCCTATCCAAGGCCGGCAGCAGCCCCTGTTCGATCATCACCAAGGCCGCCAGGTGGATCGCCGCCGGCACCACGTCGTTACTGGACTGGCCGAGGTTGACGTGGTCGTTGGCGTGGATGGCCGGGGCTGCCCCGCCGGCGAGCTGCCTGGCGCGGTTGGCGATCACCTCGTTGGCGTTCATGTTGCTGGAAGTGCCGCTGCCGGTCTGGAAGATGTCCACCGGGAAGTGGCGGTCCAGGGTGCCATCGACCACCTCGGCGGCTGCCCGCATCACCACCTCGGCCATGGCCGGGGCCAGCAGCCCCAGGTCGCGGTTCACCCGGGCCGCGGCCAGCTTGATCTGGGCCAAGGCAGCGATCAGCTCGCGGCCCAACCCCTCGCCGCTGATCCGGAAGTTCTCCACCGCCCGGGCGGTCTGGGCGCCATAGAGGGCGTCGTCGGGCACCGGCATCTCGCCCATGGAGTCGTGTTCTAGGCGCATGGTATCTCCTTGTCGTGGTCGGCATTGGCCCGGGCCAGGTTCAGGGCGCCGCCGGCAAGGAGCATGGCGCGCTGCCTGGGCGAGACCAGAAGCCGGGTCATGATCTGGCCTCCCGCCACCTGCACCGGGATCTCCTC
>CAYSFY010000107.1:14596-15210 GCA_964430285.1 uncultured Desulfobulbia bacterium | reverse complement strand
CGGCGCGATCAAGCCTGAATCGCGCCGTGGACGACGCTCCCACCCCAATACTGCTGAGAATTGTTTATAACCACAATATTCTATGAAACGAACTCTATGCTTGACCGGATGAGGTGGGCGTGCCAAGCCATGATCACCTCTCCGTGCCCAAGCGTCCACCCCGGCAGCCATCACCACCTGCCTGTCGCCACCCAAGCCGGAACCTCAATCCCCAGGAGTTGTCATGTTCATCGCTGTCGAAAAAATGCTGGCCTCGTTACCCGTAAGCATCCTTCTGGTCTGCTGCCTGACCCTCGGCCTTGCCCCCTTCAACCCGCCCCACCTGTGGGAGAAATTGCACATGCTGGTTAAAGGCCAACTGCTGCGGCCCCTCGACTGGTTCGATCTGTTGCTGCACGGGACGCCGTGGATCCTGTTGCTCGCCAAGGTCCTGGTCCTGTGGAAGGGGGGTGGTGGTGCGGAGTGATGGGTGGTGGGAGCGCGTCCTGTAAACGGTGAACAAGGGTGGTGCTTTTTTTCTGTTTTGGGGGTTACGCGAATATTGATGGAATCGCAAGAAGTCCCAAAACTCGCCATCCGCCTACACAACATCAAGAAGTTACAAGGCGCGCCGG
>CAYSFY010000107.1:14164-14586 GCA_964430285.1 uncultured Desulfobulbia bacterium | reverse complement strand
CAAGCGGAAATTGTCCAAGGCGGGCCTGACCCCGGAAATGTACAAAGCCACTCTTTACATATTGAAACTTTAAGCTTCATATTGTAAGATGAGACCATGATCCCACGCTCTGCACACTCCATCGCCCTCAAGCTGGCCCAAGGTTTCCCCATTCTGGCGCTCACCGGCCCCCGGCAGTCGGGGAAGACAACCCTGGCCCGGGCGCTATTCCCCGATCGAGACTATGTCTCCCTCGAAGATCCCGAACAGAGAGAGTTTGCCCTGCGCGATGCCCGGGGTTTTCTCGCCCGCTTCGGCGACGGTGCGATCATCGACGAGGCCCAGCGCTGCCCGGACCTGTTCTCCTATCTCCAAGGCCTGGTCGATGCACGACGCCGCATGGGCGATTTTATCCTGACCGGGTCGCAACAGTTCGGCCTGCG
>CAYSFY010000107.1:0-14154 GCA_964430285.1 uncultured Desulfobulbia bacterium | reverse complement strand
TATCAGTCAGTCGCTCGCCGGGCGTGTTGGGCTGGTGCAGTTACTGCCGTTTTCGCTAGCGGAGCTCGCCGGCGCCGGACGTCTTCCCGACCGGCTGGATGATCTGCTGTGGCGCGGCTCCTATCCCCCGCTGTACGACCGTCCCCTGACCCCGGATCTCTGGTTTCCCAACTACGTTGCCACCTATCTGGAAAGGGACGTGCGGCAACTGCTGACCGTCCGCGATCTGGACCTCTTCCAACGGTTCGTCAAACTGTGCGCGGCCCGGACGGGGCAGTTGCTCAATCTCTCCTCCCTGGCGTCGGACTGCGGCATCTCCCATGTGACGGCACGGGAGTGGCTGAGCGTGCTGGAGGCAAGTTACCTCGTCATCCGTCTGCCGCCATACTTCCGCAATTTCGGCAAACGTCTGGTGAAGACGCCCAAGCTCTATTTCCTCGACGTTGGGCTGGCGGCCTGGCTGCTCGGCATCCGGGACCCGAAGACCATGAACACCCATGCCCAAAGAGGCGCCCTGTTTGAAACCCTCGTGGTTTCCGAGTTCATCAAGCGCCGCTATAACCAGGGGCAACCCGCGGATCTCTATTTCTGGCGCGACAATGTCGGCCATGAAGTCGACCTGCTGTTCGAGGCAGGACAAAAGCTCCAGGCCGTGGAGGTCAAATCCGGCGCAACCTTTGCCGCCGATTGGCTCGACACGGTTCGCAAATGGCAGGGGTTCGCCGGCGATGACGCTCTTTCGCCATGGCTTGTCTATGGTGGCAACGAAGGGTATATGCGGGAAGGCGCCAGGGTTATGGCATGGCAGGATCTAGCCAAGGAGAAGTTGTAGTGGCGCATATGGTCTTCCCGATGCCGAAGGTTGATCGATACCAATAAATATTATACAATGGTCGTCATCATCATTTAATCGGCGGAGGTTATGCCATGCCAAAAAACACCAGCGTTACCCTCGGGGCGCACTACGAAAAGTTCATTTCGCAACAGGTTGGCCAAGGCCATTTCGGTTCGGCAAGTGAGGCAATCCGAGCGGGGCTAAGGCTTTTGGAGGAGCGAGAATCCAAGCTCGCCTTGTTACGGCGTGCCCTGATCGAGGGTGAAGAGAGCGGCACGGCGGAGTATTCCCTGCAAAGCTTGCTTGCCGAGATGGATGGCGAAGGTCTTAGCGGATGACCTTATTTACCCTCACCAAGATGGCGAAGGCTGATTTGCAAGGGATCGCCCGCTACACCCAAGAACATTGGGGACGTGAACAGCGCGACCTCTATCTGAAAATGCTGGACGCCTCATTTCAGCAACTGGCTGCCAATCCGGGCAAGGGGAAGCAATGTAGCGATATTCGGGAAGGATATTGGAGCGTGAGCGTCGGTAGCCATGTCATCTTCTACCGCCAAACGCCCCTTGATACCATAGAGATCGTCCGTGTCCTGCACGAGCGGATGGATATTGAGTCGCGGCTTTCCACGTCGTAAGGGAAAATCTGGGGCTAGGTCTTGCCGACCAGCATCAACTTCCTTCCGTTTGGAATATGCTTGATTGCAAGACCTGACCCCAGCTGTGCCACGTGAAACGCCTGGTTCGGCGATACAAAAGGTGCAGCCATGGGTTTAGACGAAATATTGGCCACAAAAATAGATCTGCCCCCCTTCCCGCTATATGCTCTTTTTTGCCTTTTTTCTTAAAGCTTGAAGCTCATTTATTAACATGTCGAAGGTGTCATCAATTTCCTTTTCAGACATAAGCATCGGACTGAGAAGAAGTTTGCCCTGCTCATTTTGAGGGGGTCTTTTTAGGGCAAGGTAAACAGATGAAGGGAAAGGGAGTTCATTTTTCTTCGGCGAAACCTTGTGAAGATCAAAGTAAATAGTCATGATTTTGCTCCTTGATTTTCTCTATTTATCAATCTGCTAATAAAAATAACTACCAAACCTGGAATTGCGTAATAGGGGACTTTAACTGGCAAGAAAAAAATAATTCCAAATATTTTTTTTGTTAGACTTGGATTTGATAACACATTCTGTGCTGCTTCGGGGATCAATGTTGTTTCAAAACAAATAATAATGGCAATGCCAATATAAATTAGAATATTAGTAATGTGATCACGGGCACTTATTTTATTTCGATTGCTGGATTGCTCTTTTATGTAATGTTTTATCTCTTTCGAAAAAAAGAAGGCGACTATAGAAAATAGGTAAAGGATGCCAATAATTATTGCCATTATACCCATTGTCAAATTT
Source organism: uncultured Desulfobulbia bacterium (assembly GCA_964430285.1). Taxonomy (GTDB): domain Bacteria; phylum Desulfobacterota; class Desulfobulbia; order Desulfobulbales; family VMSU01; genus VMSU01. The sequence continues at coordinate 11,917 of CAYSFY010000107.1, read as the reverse complement.
TCAGGAAGAACACTTCTGAGTCTAATTAGAAGAAATCCTGCGCCGATTCCTCCAACACCAACCGGAAACAAGTAAGCAAGCAATAACCATTTTGACCAAAGATGTCCGTTGAGCAAAAAGTAAAATAAAACGAATAAGAAGGTCAGACGCGGGAGGCTGAATAGCAAAGGGATGCTGTCAGAAATATTGGTTACAACCTGTAGCAGTACAATAGTGCCAAGTACTCCATACAAATATTTTTCCCCTTTTAAAATTTGACTCTTCATACTTAAATCCTTCGCTCATTATTTTAGCCGAACAAGTAGTTATCTGAACGGATTCAACTTGATAACACCACAAAAAGTGGTGTTATCAAGTTGGGAAAAAATTGTGACCACTCTCCTCCTCCCTCACCCTCACTGCGGTGATCCCTCTTTAGGCAAAGCTGACTCGATCATGCACTGTAAGGTCCGGTGGATTTGATCCTGGTATCTATCATTGTAACCGCAAAAAAAGCAACTTTTTTTAATCGGATGGGATGGTGTTGGGATACGCGGTCAGGCGGGACCATGCGTTTGCCTCGGGCCGTGATCCTGGCCGCAGGCGCCGGCCACCGACCCGAGCTTGATTTTTTTGGTGGGGCCGGGTAATGATCGCTGTCACTACTCATCCCAACAGGACATTCGCGGCGTGGACTATTTTCTCGAACTCTTTTTCAGCGGCTTGACCCGGGGCAGCATCTACGCCCTGATCGCCTTGGGCTACACCATGGTCTATGGCATCATTGGCCTAATCAACTTCGCCCATGGCGAAATCTACATGATCGGGGCCTTTACCGCCCTGATCGCGGCCAGCGTCCTCACCATCTGGGGGGTCAACCAGCTGGCGGTGCTCTTCCTCTCCGGCTTGGCGGCCATGGTCTGGGCCGCGGCCTACGGCTATACGGTGGAGCGCATCGCCTACCGGCCCCTGCGCCAGGCCCCGCGGCTGGCCCCCTTGATCAGCGCCATCGGCATGTCGATTTTCCTGCAGAACTACGTTCTCTTGGCTCAGACCCCGGACTTCGTCCCCTTTCCGGCCTTGATCCCCGACTTTGCCTGGCTGGAGCCCTACCGCGCCATCCTGGGGTCCAGCGACCTGGTGATCCTGGTCACCACCAGCGTGGTCATGGTTGGGTTGACCTGGCTGATCAAGGGGACCCGCATCGGCCGCGCCATGCGGGCCACGGCCCAGGACCAGCGGATGGCCCTGCTGTTGGGCATCGATGTCAACCGGGTGATCTCGGTAACCTTTGTCCTGGGCTCGGCCCTGGCCGCCATCGGCGGGGTGTTGATTGCCTCCCACATCGGCCAGATCAACTTCGCCATCGGTTTTATCGCCGGGATCAAGGCCTTTACCGCCGCGGTGCTGGGCGGCATCGGCAGCGTGCCCGGGGCGGTGCTGGGGAGTTTCATCTTGGGCTGGACCGAGAGCTTTGCCACCGGCTACATCTCCAGCGACTACGAGGATGTCTTTGCCTTTGCCCTCTTGGTGCTGATCCTCATCGTGCGGCCGGCCGGCATCCTGGGCCGCTCCACCAGTCAGAAGGTGTAGCCGGGTGCTGGCCGAGGTGAAGAGGGCCGTGGGCGTGGCCCTGTGGTTCATGGTGCTGACCCTGCCGCTGATGGTGATTAAGGTCAACCCCCTGGAGCAGACCGTGGTCTGGCGCTGGGCCAACCTGGGGCTGGTGGGCGGGGCCGCCTTTATGGTCACCCTGCTCGTGGGTGCCCATGGCCGTTATCGCCGGAGCGGGCAGGGCATGGCCGGCCCTTGCCAACCCTCCCCCTGGGCCCGCCTCTGTCACCATCCTGCCATGCAACGGGCTGGGCTCGCCTTCTGCGCCCTGTTCGCCGTGCTCTTCCCGCTCCTCTTCTCCAGCTACCAGATCACCATCATGACCACTGCCTTGATGTACGCCGTCCTCGGGCTGGGGCTCAACATCGTGGTGGGCTTGGCCGGGCTCTTGGACCTGGGGTATGTGGCCTTCTATGCGGTGGGGGCCTACAGCTACGCCCTGCTGAACCACCACTTCGGCCTGGGCTTCTGGGCCTGCCTGCCCATCGGCGCCGGGCTTGCCGCCCTGTTCGGCATCATCCTCGGTTTCCCGGTGCTGCGCCTGCGCGGCGACTACCTGGCCATCGTCACCCTGGGCTTTGGCGAGATCATCCGCCTGCTGCTCGAAAACTGGAACGAGTTCTCCCATGGCCCCAGCGGCATCGCCAATATCGCGCGGCCCGGTCTCGGCGGCTTGGAGCTCTCCATGGATAACGCCATCCGCTACACCTACTACCTGGTGCTGCTCTTGGGGGTGGTCACCATCTTCGTGGTCAACCGCCTGCGGGATTCGCGCATCGGCCGGGCCTGGATTGCGCTCCGCGAGGACGAGATCGCCTGCCAGGCCATGGGCATCGACAAGACCCGCACCAAGCTCACCGCCTTTGCCCTGGGCGCCACCTGGGCCGGCATGGTGGGGGTGCTGTTCGCGGCCAAGACCACCTTCATCAACCCGGCGAGCTTCACCTTCCTGGAGTCGGCGATCATCCTGGCCATCGTCGTCCTGGGGGGCATGGGCTCCACCGCGGGGGTGGTGATCGGCGCCCTGGTCTTTATCCTGCTCCCTGAGTACCTGCGCGCCTTTGCCGACTACCGCATGCTCCTCTTCGGGGCGATCATGGTGGGGGTGATGCTCTTTCGGCCCCAGGGGCTCATCGGCACCAAGCGCCGGGTCTACCCGCTGCCTAAGCCGGAGGCGGGGGAGGGATGACGGGCAACGGTGCGTTGTTGCAGGTGCGGAATCTGTCCATGGCCTTCGGCGGCCTCAGGGCCTTGCACGGCCTGGATATGGAGATCGCCGCAGGCGAGATCGTGGCCCTGATCGGTCCCAACGGGGCGGGCAAGACCACCTTTTTCAACTGCCTGACCGGGGTCTACACCCCCACGGCCGGGGAGATCATCTGGAACCGGCCAGGCGTTGGCAGCCGGCGGTTGCACGGGCTGAAGCCCAACCAGATCACCGAGCTGGGGCTGGCCCGCACCTTCCAGAATATCCGCTTGTTCCCGGAGATGACAGTGCTGGAGAACGTGATGATCGGCTGCCACTGCCGTCACCGGGCCGGTATCCTCGGTGCCATCCTCAGGACCCGGGCCATCCGCGCCGAGGAGGAGGCCATTGTTGCCAAGAGCTTCGCCCTGCTGGACGAGCTTGGGATCAGCCCCTACGCCAACGAACTGGCCCGCAACCTCCCCTATGGCGCCCAGCGCTCTCTGGAGATCGCCCGCGCCCTGGCCACCGAGCCGCAGCTGTTGTTGCTGGACGAACCGGCCGCCGGCCTGAACGCCCGGGAGACTTCGGAGCTGGACGCCCTGATTGTGGAGCTCAGGGCGCGGCATGGGCTCGCCATCCTGCTCATCGAGCACGACATGAAGCTGGTGATGAGCATCTCGGAGCGCATCTACGTCATGGAGTATGGCGAGCGTATCGCCTGCGGCACCCCGGTCGAGGTGCGGGCCAACCCGGCGGTGATCAAGGCCTATCTGGGGGAAGAGGAGGAGGCGTATGGCGAGCCCCTGCCGGAGGCGCGGGGCCATGCTTAGGCTCTGCGGCGTCGAGGCCTGCTATGGCCAGGTGCGGGCCCTGCACGGGGTGGAGGTGGAGGTCCGCGAGGGAGAGATCGTCACCCTGATCGGGGCCAACGGCGCCGGCAAGAGCACCCTGCTCATGACCATCTCCGGGCTGGTGCCTGTCAAGAGCGGCGCGATCCTCTTCCAAGGCCAGCCCATCCAGCGCTGGCCAGCCAACCGTATTTGCGCACTGGGTATCTCCCAGGTGCCGGAGGGGCGGCGGATCTTTCCCCAGCTCTCCGTCATCGAGAACCTGGAGTTGGGGGCCTACCTGCGCCGGGACCGCCTGGGGATCAAGGAGGACCTGGAGTATGTCTTCTCCCTCTTCCCCATCCTGGCCTCTCGCCGCCAGCAGGCGGGCGGCACCCTGAGCGGCGGCGAGCAGCAGATGCTGGCCATCTCCCGCGCCCTCATGGCCCGGCCCCGGCTGCTGTTGTTGGACGAGCCCTCCTTGGGGTTGGCCCCCATCATCATCCGCCAGATCATGGCGATCATCAAACGGATCAACAGCGAACACGGCACCACCGTCCTGTTGGTGGAGCAGAACGCCAATCTGGCCTTGCGGGTGGCGAGCCGGGGGTATGTCCTGGAGAACGGCGGCGTGGTGTTGAGCGACAGCGCGGCCAACCTCCTGAACAACCAGGGGGTGCGCCAGGCCTATCTGGGGGTGTGACTCAGTCCGACGAGTAAATGGTGTTGTAGCGTAGGGGGTAGGCGTCGTGGTACTCGGGCATGGGGTGGAGCAGCTGGTCATGGATGGTCAGCCACTGGTAATCGGGGCGCAGGGCGCGGAGCTTGCCGTCATCCGGGGTCTTGGAGTAGGCGGAGTTGCGGTAGACCACGTGGAGGATGGCCACCCCATGGTGGTCACAGATGTTGACCAGGTAGCGGTCGCAGAAGGTGTCGAAGGAGAGTTGGTGCTCGCAGGCGAGCTTGTCGATGTCGGTAAGCGGGATGCGGATCAGCACGAATTTGCTCACCCCGCGCTCGCTGAGCCGGGTCAGGGTCCTGGACTCGGCGCTGGAGACATAGACCGTGGAGATGAAGTTCATGCGTTTCAGGAACTGGGCCGCCACCACCGCCGCTGTCCGCCGGCCGCCCACGGTGTGGTGGAAGCCGTAGTTCTCGAAGAGCTTGTGGTGCAGGTGTTCGGCGTACTGCTCGCCGTTCTCGTAGAGGTCCTTGGCCACATAACGCAGGTGGGTGGCCATGTCCTCGGTGGCGTCGTCGATGGGCCAATCCACCCGCACGTGGAAGTGGGTCATCTGGTAGCGCGACTGGCTCTTGACCATGGGGTCGTGCTGGATGAGCAGGGCGTAGTCCACCGGGGTCAGGTCCTTGACCATGGTGGTGAAGGAGGGGTTGTCGAAGTACTTGAGGTTGTGGGTGTAGTTCTTGTGCAGGGTGAGGTAGGGGATCTTCTCCAGGGCCTCCTTGGTCATCTTGTTGGAGTCGAAGAAGCGGATATATTTTTTGTGTTCGCTGGGGATGGTGCCCTCGCAGAAGATGATGAAGAAGTGGTTCTGCAGGGCGAACTCCTGCTCCGCCACCCTGGCCTTGGGCTTCAACTCCCGCTTCTGCACAAAAGGGTAGGGGAGACCGGCCTTGCTGAAGTTCCAGTAGGAGTCGATCAGCGCCAGTTTGACCAGATCCACGTCCAGTTGGTCGCGCAGGATCTCGTACAAGGAGCGCCTGAGGCGCATCTTCAAGCTGATATGGTGTCGGTAGGGCCAGTTCAGCATGGGGCTTAGCGTGACCCGCCGGCGCAGGGTGAATCCGAGGTCTGGGTGTAGTAGCGGAAGGGGTTGGTCCCGTGCTCTTGCACCTCTTGCAGGGTCTTCTTGGCCAGATTGGCGACGTCGTAGCGCTTCATCCGGTTGAGTTCCGCGAGCCTGAAGATCGGGGTGTCGTTTTGGCGATGAATGGCGTCGGTCTCGGTGTCAGGGTCGAACACCCCTTGCAGGTAGGCCTCCAAGGTGGCGCGGTCGCTGCCGAAGATGATCTTGCGCAGGTTGGCCTTATGGATCTCGGAGAGGGAGCCGTCACAGCAGCAGAGGGCGGTGCCGCTGCCGTCGTAATTAAAGGCGATGACCTCGATGGCGCTGTACTCGGCGAAGAATTCGTCGAACAGGATATTGTGCAGGGCGGCGTTCTTGGTAAAGGCGATCTGGGTGGTCATGGGCATCATCTCCGGTCAAGGGTTATGGGGCTTGGCAGGCCGGGAGAGGGCGGCGCGGGGCCGCTGTCACCCCGGTCCATCATGCCTTATCGGCCTGAATTTAAGCAGGTCCTATTAGACAATGGTGGCCATTCCCCTGTCAAGAGAAAGAGGGGCGAGGTGGCGGAAAGTGTGGGGCGGCAGAGCGGGGAGGGGGCGAAGAGGAGTGCGGGGGATGACGGACAAGGGCGGGCAAGAGTTGCGCTTGCCCGCCCTCGGATCAGGAGACGCCGGTTAAAACTGGGACTGAAGGAGATTGATGACGTTCTTCTTGCTGGAGTTGGCCTGGGCCGCGGCAAAGATCTGGGCCTTGTTCAACGACTCCATGGTGGCGAAATTGGTGGACTCCTCGGCCAGATCCAGGTCGCGGACCGTGGATTCAGCGGCCAGGGTGTTGATCCTGGAGGTGGCCAGGTTGGAGATGGTGGAGTTCAGCTGGTTCTGCCGGGCGCCGACCTCGCCGCGCATGGCATCAACCTGGGCCAGGGCCGCATCGGCGATGCCCAAGGCGGATTGAGCACCCTCGGGGGTGAGGACGTTGACCTCGGCCAGGGTGCCGAGTTTTTGATCACCCAGCTGGCTGGGCTGGATGGAACCCAAGCTGAGGGAGGTGGTCTCATTGGCCGAGGGGCCGACTTGGAAATTTTTGTCGGTAAAGCCGCCGGCCAGGAGTTGCTGGCCGTTATAGGTGGTGGTTTGGGCCAGATTGCCCAGCTGGTCCAGGGACTTCTGGATGTTTGCCTGGAGGGCCTCCCGGCTGGAGGGTGATTGACTGGCATTGGCGGCCTGCAGGGCCTGCACCCGGATGGAGCTGATCAGCTCGCCTGCCTGACCCAGGGCGCCATCGGCGACTTGGGCGATGGCCACGGCATCATTGGCATTTTGGATGGAGATGCCGAAGCCCCGGGATTGACTGCCGAGGAGATCGGCGATGGCAAGCCCCGAGGCATCGTCGGACGCCTTGTTGATCCGCTGACCGCTGGCGATCTTCTCCAGAGAGGCGAGGAGCGAGTTCCCCGTCTTTTGCAGCTGGTTGCTCGAAAAAAGTCCTGAGGTGTTATTGTTGATGGATAGTGACATGGCGATCCCTCCTGGATGATTTATGCAGAAATTCCTTCTCTGACTCAGACAGTATAATGCCGAAAAAACCAAAAGAAAAGCCGCTTGCTTCTAGAAATATCGATCAATGCCGTTAATGGTAAAGAATACGGCAGGATGGATACGCGGCAGCGGCGCCAGGAGTTTTCGCCGGCAGGCCCGGATGCCCAGTTGGCAAACAGCGCAAATGGGACCTTGGCGAAAATGCCGGGGTCTGCTAGAGTTGTTGAACTCGTGATCACGGACGCAAACTTTCCCGAGCCCTTAGGAGCCGTGTAGAAACAACTTGGACAAATTGCCATTACCCTACGGCTCCTTACTCTGTTTAGTCCCCCCTCGCGGGGGATGCCGTCGTCGTGATGCTGATTGTTCAAGTTATTTTTGCTCGACGGCTTACCCATCCCCCGTCCCTTGATGATCAACAGGATCCGTCACCATGGATAACCATACACCGACCAGCACGGATGATCGGGCCCACGCTGGGCCGTTGGCGCCGGGCAGGGCCGACGGGCTCTTTTTCTGGGTCTGCCTGGCCTACTTCGCGGCCAAGGCCATCTTTTTTGCCCTGGGCATCCGAGAGCGGGTGTTTCCCGATGAGACCTCCTGGCTGAAGATCGCCCAGCTCTTCTCCCGCGCCGCCTGGTTGCCCGTGGACTCACCGGAGTCCTATCCGTTTGGCCTGGTGACCCACATGCCCAACCTCTATTTTTTTCTGATGGGCAAGGCGCTGCTGTTGAATTGTCTGCCGGTGAGCGACCTGATCTTTCTCAGGCTGGTCAACGTGATCATTGCCCTGATGACCGTGACCTGTGCCTGGCGGTTGGCCCGGGCCGTGGCGGCAACGCCCGCAGTGCGGGCCCTGTTCCTGGTGATGCTGACCAACACGGTGATGTTCACCTTTGTCGCGGGGTCGATCAACAACGATAATCTCGCCGCCCTGCTGGCGGTCCTGGCCCTCTACCATCAGGTCCGTTTTTTTCAGGGGCGCTCGCTCGGTCACGGCCTGCTCTCGGCCCTGTTCCTGTTGGCCGGCACCTTGACCAAGAGTGTCTTTCTCCCCTATGCCCTGGCCTTGCTCCTGGTGGCCCTGGTCCATGAGCGCGGCCGTCTGCTTGCTTGCCTCAAGGCCTGGCCGGGAAGGGGGAGCACCTGGAGATGGCGGGAGCGGCTGCTGGGGTTTCTCTGTCTGGGGGCGCTGGCCGCCAACCTCCTCCTCTATGGCGGCAACGAGCTGCGCTACGGCTTCCCGCTGCCCACCATGGACAAGGTCCTGCCCCTGGAGAGTTGTCTGCAAAATCGGCTGTTTACCAGGGATTACGTGGTGCGCGAGTTTAAGAACGGGCACATGAGCATGCTGGAGGCCCAGCGCCAGGCCTTACGGATTCGTGATCCCGGGGACCGGGCCTCGGCCTGGTCCCAATTGGCCGAGGCCGAGAAAAGGCGCCATCAGGGGCAGCAGCCGTTGATGAGTCGTTGGCGGTACTCCGTGGAGTGGTTTGAGGTGATTGTCTCCAGGACCTACAGTGTGGCGGCCCATCTCTCCCTGTTCAAGTATGCGAGCGCCTTCTATCCCTATTACGCCCTCTTTGCCGTGGCCGGGGTGATGTGGCTCTGCCGTTTCCCGGCCTTGCTGGTCCCCGGCATGGCCGGGGTCGGTTTTGTCGCCCTCTTCTATACTGTTTTCCTGATGCAGGTAGTGGGGTATATGATGTACAGTGGCAGCGGCTTTTCCGGGGTGGCCATGACCGGGCGCTATATGTTCCCGGCCTTGGCCGCGCTCTATTTGGCCACGGCCCACGGACTCTTGGCCAAAATGCCCCGCTGGTGGCAGGTGGGGATCGGGGTGGCGGTCGGCCTCTTCTTCATCTGGGGCGAGTTCCCTTGGTTTGTGCGCCAGGCCGGCGCGGAATGGTATTTTTAATCGGTGCGGGTGGCGGGTGACGGCGGAACAGACGCATAGGAAGGATGGCCGCGAGTGGTGGTGGTTCTTGGCCATCGCCGTGATCATGCTGGGGGCGGCCTGGTTGCGCTGGCACCTGCTGGCGGTCCCCCTGGAGCGCGACGAGGGCGAGTATGCCTATGGCGGCCAGCTCCTGTTGCAGGGGGTCCCCCCCTATCAGCTGCTCTACAGCATGAAGCTCCCCGGGATCTACGCGGCCTATGCCTTGGTCCTCGCCCTGTTCGGCCAGGACCAGACCGGGGTGCACTTGGGGCTCTTGGCCGTGAACCTGATGACCATTGCCTTGGTCGCGCTCCTGGGACGCAGGGTTGCCGGGCCTTGGGCAGGGATCGCAGCCGGTGCCGTCTTTGCCGTGTTGTCCATGGGGCAGCCGGTGCAAGGGGTCTTTGCCAATGCCGAACACTTTGTCCTGTTGCCTGCCCTGGCCGGTCTGCTGACCCTGATGCTCGCCGTGGACGGGAAACGGCCCTGGCTCATCCTGTTGAGCGGAGTGCTCCTGGGGCTGGGGGTGTTGGTCAAACAGCACGGCGTCTTGTTTGTAATTTTCGGGGTGCTCTATCTGTTCCGGGAGCGCTGGTTGCTCCGGGGCCGGCTGGTGGCTGGCCTGCGACAGGGAATGCTCCTGGTCGGCGCCGCCCTGCTCCCCTATCTCTGCACCAGCCTGTTGTTGCTGAAGGCCGGGGTCTTCCCGCGGTTCTGGTTCTGGACCGTGCAGTATGCCCGGGCCTATGCCACCCAGCTCTCCTGGGCGGCAGCCTGGAGCAACCTGAGTGACCGGGCCGTCACCATCGTCGCCGCCTCGCCCCTGCTGTGGCTGGCCGTGGCCGTGGGGGGCATCCTGTCCTTGGTCAGTGCGCGGCAGAGGCAACATCGGTTTTTTATCGTCGGCCTGGCCTGCGCCTCGCTGCTGGCGGTCTGCCCCGGCCTCTTTTTCCGGCCCCACTACTTTATCTTGCTGCTGCCGGCAGCGGCCCTACTCGCCGGGATTGGCCTTGCCTCTCTTGGCGAATGGATCGTAGGCCGGCAGCGGCCGTGGCAAGCGGCCGGCGTGACGGTGCTGCTGATCGCCCTTGGCCTCGGCCAAGCCCTGTGCCAGCAGCGGCAGTTCCTGTTTGTCTCTTCCCCGGCCCAGGCCAGCAGCGACACCTACTGGCCGAACCCGTTCAACGAGTCGCCAGCCATCGCCCGTTTCCTGCGGGAGCACAGCCGGCCGACCGATACCATCGCCATCATCGGTTCCGAACCGCAGATCTTCTTCTACTCCGGCCGCAGGTCGGCCACGGGCTACATCTACATGTACCCCCTGATGGAGGGGCATGAGTTCGCCCTGACCATGCAGCAACGGTTGATCGCCGAGGTGGAGAAGGCCGCGCCCGAGTACCTGATCTTTGTGCGTAACCCCCTCTCCTGGCTACAAAGGCCGACCTCCCATACCTTGATCTACGAGTGGTTTACCCACTACGTGGAGGGGTATCAACAGGTTGGCCTGATTGAAATTTTCGACAAATCAACTACGTATACATGGTTTCCCGAGGTCCGGCGGCAACCCTCGACCCAGTATTGGATCGAGGTGTTGAGGAAGAAGGGGGGCTCGGGCACGGTGCAGGGGGGATAACGGTGTTTCACGGAAAAAAAGTGGTGGTGGTCATGCCCGCCTATAATGCGGCAGAGACCTTGCTCAAGACCTATAACGAGGTCATGGCCCAGGGGATGGTGGATCTGGTGATTGTGGTGGATGACGCCAGTCGCGACCAGACCGCGGACTTGGCCCGCACCCTGGCCCACACCCGGGTCTACGTCCACGAGCGGAACAAGGGGTACGGCGCCAACCAGAAGTCATGCTACCGCATGGCCTTGGCCGAGGGTGGGGAGATCGTGGTCATGGTCCATCCCGATTACCAGTACACCCCGCAGCTGATCCCGGCCATGGCCTCCATGATCGGCAACGGGCTCTATCACTGCGTGTTGGGCTCCAGGATCCTGGGCGGGCAGGCCTTGCAGGGGGGGATGCCGGTGTGGAAATACATTGCCAACCGTTTCCTGACCCTCTCCGAGAACCTGTTGCTCGGGGCCAAGCTGTCGGAGTACCACACCGGCTTTCGGGCCTTTTCCCGGGAACTCCTGGAGACCATCGATCTCAGCCATAACTCCGACGACTTTGTCTTTGACAATCAGATGCTGGCCCAGATCCTCTGGCATGGGTACACCATTGCCGAGGTGAGTTGTCCCACCAAATACTTTCCCGAGGCCTCGTCGATCAATCTCCCCCGCAGCATCCGTTACGGCTTGGGCTGCCTGGGCACGGCAGCGACCTATCGCTTGACGGCCCTGGGGCTCTTGCACTCGGCCCTGTTCCCCGGGGGCAAGGAGATTTAGGGGGAGCCCACGACCCCTGCCCGTAGGTCGTTCAATGGGGATTGGTGGGCTGCAGGCCGTGGTAGAGGAAGAGCCTGATGGCGGGAATGGCAAAATAACTGGGCGCCTTGTTCGGACCGAGATAGAGGATGAAGCTCACGATCCCCACCACCTGACCGCTGGCATCGAACAGGGGGCTGCCGCTCTCGCCGATGGAGATGGGGGCGGTGAACTGGAGGAGGGTGTCGACGATGGGGGCCGGGAACCGGGAGAGGATGACCCCGGTGGCGCGGGTCTGCTGCTGGCCCAGGGGGTGGCCGATGACCTCGATTGCCTCGCCGGTTAGGGGGAGATGGTTGGCGATGGGGGCGGGATGGACGTCGGCAACGGGGATGAGCACCGCCAAGATCACCAAATCGGCGGCAATATCCTGCCACAGGATCCGGGTGACCGGGAAGCCGCCCTGGCCCATGGGCCACACCTGAATGGTGTCCATCCCGGCAATGGCGTGATAGTTGGTGACCACATCCCCTGCCTGGTTGATGAAGAAGCCGGTTGCCTGCTGATGGCGACCGGTTTCTTTGTTGGTGGCGATGACCTTGACCACGGACGGGTGGAGCTTCGAGGGCGAGAGCCCCTCTCCGGGC
>CAYSFY010000106.1:9918-15261 GCA_964430285.1 uncultured Desulfobulbia bacterium | reverse complement strand
TTTTTCTGGGCTTTTATTAGCTCATACTGGCGTGAGCATCGCCATGGGAGAGATCGGCTGCACACAACGCAGGCGCAAAGGAGTTGTTTGATGATAGCCCTTCTTGATACTACCAACGAAATCGCCGGCCTGCTGAGGCCAAAGCTCAACGAACGGTTGCCGCAAACGGTGCTGGAGATCTTCTCTTCCCAACCCGCCCTGCGCCAGCGCCTCTGCCAGCTTGACGAGGCCCGGGTTCTTACCATTCTGGCGGCCGATACCCCCGAGCAGTTGCTGAAGTTTAGGGAATTGCGGCACGTATTTGCCGATGTGCCAATTGTGCTCATTCTTCCTGACGCGGCCCCCGAGACCATCCGCCTCGGGCACCGGCTCTACCCGCGTTTTGTCAGCACCCGCTGGTGCAACCTGGATGACCTGGTGATGGTCGTGGCCAGGATGAACGCGATAGTCCAATAGAGAGACCCCCTGGTCTCGGTCACTTCCCACCTTCACCTTTTCCACTCGTTTCAGTCCCAGCGGACAGGATTTGTCCTGCTTGCCCGGACACCGGCAAGGACTCTTCCTGTTGCCGGAGATCGTCCCAGCCCTCGTGGTCCGCAACCTGCAATTTTGTAAACGGTTTCAAAAACACCCCCCTCCCCTCATGACCCGACCTCCTCCCGACTAACAGTCGCTTGCCGGTGATGGCACCCCGAATCATCAACGATGATGAGATCGGTGGCCAGACCGAGAAAGAGGCCGTGTCCGGCGATGCCGGCGCGGTTGTCCAACATCGTGGCCAGGGCGCGCGGATCCTGAAGCGGGCCAAAGGCGCAATCAGCGATCACATGGCCTTCGTCGCTGCGGAAAAGCTCTTGGCCCGGGCCTGGGCGCAGGCGGACGTCGGCGCCCAGATCCTGCAAGAAACGCAATTGGCAGGCCAGGCCAAAGGGCAGGAGTTCCACCGGGAGCCGCTGGCCGCCGCCGAGTTGGGCGACCACCTTGCTGCCATCCACCACGATGATCTCCCGCCGGCTGGCCTGGGCAACAATCTTCTCCCGCAACAGGGCGCCACCGGCCCCCTTGATGAGATTGAGGCGGTCATCCACCTGGTCGGCCCCGTCAATGGTCAGATCGATGGCCGGGAGGTCATGGAAGGCACTCAGGGTGAGACCCGCCTCCCTGGCCTCGGCCGCCACCTGCGAGGAGCAGGGCACGATCAGCAGCTCTCGCAACGAGCCCTCCCGCACCTTGGCGGCGATCAGGCGCAAGGCCCAAACAGCGGTACTGCCGTGGCCAAGACCGATGACCATCCCCGATTCCACAAACTGGACCGCCGCCTCACCGGCCTGGCGTTTATGCTGATTTTGTCGTTCCTCGCTCACCATGCCTCCCCCCTTCAGTTTCCCAGCAACGCCCCGTGGATGACCGTGAGCACCCCGGCCGGCATCAGCCCCAGCCAGCAAATCAGCAAAAAGATCACGGCGCCCGCTAGCATGCCCGCCCAGTCGGCGCTCCCGGCTGCAGGGGCCTCCCCCTCCGGCTCTTGATAGAGGGCTACCACCACTTTTTGGTAATAGAAGATGGAGATGAGGGCGGAGAGCAGGCCGATGGCGGCCAGCCAGGGGTAGCCGCCCTTGAAGGCGGCGGTAAACAGCATGAACTTGCCGAAAAAGCCGGCGGTGGGCGGCAGGCCGGCTAAGGTGACCAGGCTGATGGTGATGAGGGCGGCTGCCAGGGGGTGGCGGTGGCCGGCCCCTCGGAACTCATGGAGCCCGTTTAGGTCATGCCCGTTTGGCGACAACAGGCCGATGCCGCCGAAGGCGCCCAGGTCCATGAGGGCGTAGACCGCCGAATAGAAGAGGAGGGCGCTCCACCCCTGGTCGCCACCGGCCAACAACGCCATCAGCATATAGCCCATATGGGCGATGGAGGAGTAAGCCAGCATGCGTTTGACCCTCTCCTGGACCAGGGCGGTGAGGTTGCCCAGCAGCATGGTGGCCGCCGCCAGCAGCCACAGCACCAGCAGCAAGGAGGGGGGCAGCTGGGGCACGGCCTGGACCATGCGCAGCAGGGCCGCGAACAGGGCAAGCTTCGAGCCGGTGGCCAGGAAGGCGGTGATCGGGGCCGGCGCCCCTTCGTAGACATCCGGGGTCCACAGGTGGAAGGGGACCAGGGATAGCTTGAAGCCGATGCCGGCGAGGATCAGGATGCAGGCGGGTAGGGCCAGCAGCGAGGAGTTGGTCTCGGCGAGGGTGACGAAACCGGCGCTGATCACCAGGGTGCCGGTGGTGGCATAGAAGAGGCCGATGCCGAAGACCAGGAAGGCACTGGCCACCGCCCCCATGACAAAGTATTTGATCCCCGCCTCGTAGGCCATGTCCTGCTGCCGGTCGATGGCGACCAGGATATAGAGGGAGAGGGAGAGCAGTTCAAAGCTCAAGAAAAAGATGAGCCAGTGGCTGGCCGCGGCAATGCCGATCATGCCGAGGGTGGCCAACAGCAGCGTGCCGTAGAGGACCTCGCTCGCCAGGCCATGGCGACGGGCATACTCGTTCAGCAGCAGCACGGTGGCAAGTGTTACCAGCAGCAAGAGCAGGGTGTAATAACGGCTGAAGGCGCTACTCTCCAGCATGCCCGCGGCGATGCCGGACCCTGATGGTGCCGGGAGGGCGGTACTGGCCAAGGCCAGGAGCAGGGTGATGAGGGTGATGGCGAAGATCGCATCCTGCTTCTTCGGCTGCAAGGCGCCGTGGAGGTAGATGGTGACGGCGCCGGCGGCGAGCAGCAGATGGGGCAGGATGGTGGTCCAGGGGCTATTCATGATCTCCATGGCGGTCAACCGGCCTGAGCGGCCAGCAGCTGGGCGACCGGCTCCTGCAACAGGTCAAGGAAGGGTTGCGGATAGAGGCCGAGGCAGAGGACCAGCAGGGCCAGGGGCAGGAGGATGCAGAGCTCCCGGCCGTTCACATCCCCGGGCTGCTGGGTGCCGATCAGCGGTCCGAACAGGACCTGGCGCACCAGGCGCAGCATGTAGACCAGGACCGGCACCAGGGCGCCGAGGCCCAAGGCGGCGCATGCCGGGTAAGAACGAAAGGTGTCCATGAGGATCAGCATCTCGCCGACAAAGTTGTTCAAGCCCGGCAGGCCGATGGCCGCCAGGGAGAAGAACAGGAAAAAACCGCTGAACACGGGGATCCGCTGCCACAGCCCACCGATGCGCGTAAGCTCCCGGGTGTTGAACCGTTCATCCACCATGCCCACCAGGATGAACAGGGCGCTGGTGGTGATGCCGTGGTTGAGCATCTGCAACACGGCACCGGTCAGCGCCACCTGGCTCTGCACACTGATGCCGATCACCACCAGGCCCATGTGGCCGATACTGGAGTAGGCCACCAGACGCTTCATATCCTTCTGGGCCATGGCGATCCAAGAGGCGTAGTAGAGGCCGAAGAGGGCCAGGGCCAGCAGCAGGAGGGTATTGGCTGCGGCGGCCGCGGGAAAGAGGGGGATGGCGAAACGGAGCAGGCCGTAGGCCCCGGTCTTCAGCAACAGCCCGGCCAGGATGACGCTGCCGGCGGTGGGGGCCTCGGTGTGGGCGTCCGGCAACCAGGTGTGCAGGGGAAAGAGGGGAATCTTGACGCCAAAACCGATCACCATGCCGAGAAAGAGGAGCGTGGCGAGATTAGGCGCCATCTCCGTATGCCGCAGGGCCTCCAGGGCCAGGGTGTAGTCGCCGCTCTGGCGGCCATGGAGGAGAAAGAGGGTGATCATGGCTGCCAGCAGAAAGAGACTGCCCGCCATGCTGAAGAGCAGAAATTTGACCGCCGCCTGGATGCGTCCCTCATGGCCGAAGCGGCTGATGATCAGGAAGATGGGCAGCAGCTGCAACTCCCAGCAGAGGTAGAAGAGGAAGAGGTCGTTGGCCAAAAAGAGGCCGATGACCGCCGTCTCCAGGAGCAGCAGGGCAGTGTGGAAGAGGGGTGTCCCTGTACGCCCCGAGCTCATCATCGGCCAGGAGACCAGGACGCAGAGGAAGATGAGCAGGGCGGTGAGTAGCACCAGCAGCAGGCTGATGCCGTCGACCCGCAGCCGGTAGCCGATGCCCAGGGAGGGGATCCACTGACGATTTTCAGCAAGCCCGGCCAGACCCCCGCCCCCATGGCCGCCGTGGGTCAGCAGCAGGGCGACGGCCAGCAGCAACACCGCGCCGCTGACCATCAGGGTGATCCCCCGGCAGAGGGCCGGCCGCCAGGAAGAGAGCGCGGCCAGGCCGGCGCCAATCAAGGGGAGAAAGAGGAGGATGGAGAGCAGGGGGAGATGTGCCATGCCGTTGGTCACCACAGGCCGGAGATTTTGCTGGTAAGCACCACCAACAGCAGGGTGACGCCGATGAGAAAGGCGTGCAGGGTGGTGGTCAGCCGGCCGGTGGACCAGCGGCGGCACCCCTCGCCGGCAGCGGCCATGAGCCGGCCGGGCAGCATCAGCAGGCCGTCCACCAGCAGGCAGTCAAGCCGCTGCCAGAGCAAGAGGGCGATGGCCTGGTAGGGCGCGGCCACCAGGCGTTGATAGAGGCGGTCGAGGCCAAAGCCCTCCTGGATGAAGCTTGCCACTCTCCGCCTAAAGGGCGTAGCGATGGGGGCGGCAACCGGCCCCGAGCGGCCATGGAGGAGATGGGCCGCGAGCAGACCCGCCACGGCAAGCAGGCCATCCAACAGGGAGAGGCCCATGCTTGGCAGGGAACCCCCGTTGGCCGGGATGGCCACCGAGCCAGCGCCGGCGATGAACCGTGACAGCCAGCCGCTGGCCGCCCCCAGGGGGAGATTGATCAGGCCGCCGGCCAGGGCCAGCACGGCCAAGGGCCAGAGCACCAGGGTCATGAGCGCGGGCAGGGGCTGGCGCGGGGGTAAGGTGTCGCTGGCCTCCATCCTGGGAAAGAAGAGCAGATAGAGGAGGCGGAAGCTGTAGAGGGCAGTGAGAAAGGCGGTGGCGCAGGCAAGCGGCCACCAGAGCCAAGCGAGCGGGGTGGCCGCGCCATGCAGGGCCTCCAGGATGGCCCCCTTGCTGAAGAAACCCGCAGCCGGGGGCAGGCCGGCCAGGGAGAGGGTGGCCACCAGGAAGGGCCAGAAGAGTTGCGGATAGCGCTGCCGCAGGCCTGGCCCCAGCCGGCGGATATCGTGTTCGCCACCACAGGCCATGATCGCACAGCCGGCCCCCAGAAAGAGCAGGGCCTTGTAAAAGGCGTGGCAGAGCAGATGGAAGAGCGAGGCATCGATGCTGCCCGCCCCAATCCCGATGACCATGTAGCCCACCTGACTGATGGTGGAGTAGGCCAAGAGCCGCTTGATGTCGTTCTGGGCCAGG
>CAYSFY010000106.1:6523-9896 GCA_964430285.1 uncultured Desulfobulbia bacterium | reverse complement strand
AATTACGGCCAGGGTCTGGGGCGAGAGGGCCAAGAGCGGGAAGAGGCGGATCAGCAGATAGACCCCGGCGGTGACCATGGTGGCCGCGTGGATCAGGGCCGATACCGGGGTGGGGCCGGCCATGGCGTCCGGCAGCCACACGGAGAGCGGCAGTTGGGCCGATTTACCGGCGGCGGCGATGACCAGCAGCACCCCGATGAGGGTCACAAGGCCCGCAGGCAACAGCTGGGCCCCGGCACGCACGCTGGCTAAAGAGAAGCCGAGGCCCGAGGCAAAGAGCATGGCCATGGCCAGGAGCAGGGCGATGTCGCCGAGGCGGGTGATGATGAAGGCCTTGCCGCCAGCAGAGATATTGGCCGGCTCTTGGTACCAGAAACCGATGAGGGCGTAGGAGCAGAAGCCCACCCCCTCCCAGCCCAGGAAGAGAAAGAGCAGGTCCCCGGCCAGCACGATCACCAGCATATTGAAGACGAAGAGGTTGAGATAGCAAAAGTAGCGGCAATAATCTTGCTCCTCGGCCATGAAGGCTACGGAGTAGAGATGGATGAGCAGGGCCACGCAGGTGACCATCAGCGCCATGACCGCCGCTGTCGGGTCGTAGAGGAGGGTGACCGTTGCCTTGAAATCGGCGACCGCGATCCACTGGTAGAGCGCCACGGTGACCGTCTCTCCTCGGCTTGCGAGCAAGGCCAGCAGGGCCATGAGGGAGGAGAGGCCGATGGCGAGGCAGGCGATCCCCGTAAGCCAGCGCCGGGGCAACAACCGCCCGCACAAGAGCTGGCAAAGGGCGCCGGCCAGGGGGAGGAGCAGGAGGAGGGTGAGAATCAGCTCCATGCCTATCCCTTCAGGGTGTTGAAGTGGTCGCGGTGGGAGGAGCCGCTACGGCGCCACGCGGCCAGGACCAGGGCCAGCCCCAGGGCCACCTCGGCCGCGGCCACCGCGATGATGAACAGGGCGAAGATCTGGCCGTCCGCCTGCCGCCAGTGCAGGGCGGCGGCCACGAAGACCAGGGCCGCGGCGTTGAGCATGACCTCGACGGAGATCAGGACCATGATCAGCTCTCGCCTCGCCATGGCACCGCAGGCGCCGGTCAGGAACAGCAGGATGCCCAGGGCCAGCACATGGCCAAAGGGGACGATCATCTCCCCTCCTCCGTAGCGGGGCGCGGGGTCTCCGGGGTCATCTCCCGGCCAGCGAAGAAGAGGGCGCCGACCAGGGCCACGAACAGCAGGAGGGTGACCAGTTCCACCGCCAGCCAGTACTCCGCGAACAGGGCCTGGCCAAAGTGACTGGGCGAGAGCATGGCCGCGGGCAGCATGGCGGTGGCCTGGGGCCAGCGGCTAAGCACCACCCCCAGGCTGCCGCCGCTGATCAGGCAGAGGATGAGGGGTAGGATCCAGATCCCGGGCCGGCCTGCCTCCGGGTCCGACCTCCCGGTCATCATCATGATCACAAAGAGCAAGAGCATCATGATGGCGCCGGCGTAGAGGATCACCTCCAGGGCGGCCAGGAGCGGGGCGCCGAGGAGATCGAAGAGCAGGGCCAGCCCAAGCAGAGAGAGAATCAAGGAGAGCGCCGCGGAGAGCGGCTGACGGCAACTCACCGCCAGGACCGTGGTGGCGAGGGTGATGGCGGCCAGTGGATAAAAGAGAGTTGGGGCGACTTCCATGGATTCCTCCATTTTCAGGGTTGGGGCGACGATTGCTGCCTGTGCGGTCACGGCAGATTGCTCTTGATGTCCACCGGCGGCCTCTCCGCCACATGGCTCCCCTTGCCTTCGCCATTGTCGACGCCGGCATGGTGGTAGAAATTGTAGCTGCTCTCCTTGCCGCCGTGGTCCACCAGCAGATCCTCTTTTTCAGCGACCAGATCGAGCAGCTGCCGCTTGCTGGGCGCGAAGTGGGGGGTGAGCTGGATGGCCAGGGTGGGGCAGGCCTCCTCGCACAACCCGCAGAAGATGCAGCGGCTGAAGTTGATGCGAAACCAGGCGGCGTAGCGACGGCCGTTCTCCCTTGCCGCCGCTTGCATGGAGATGCAACTCACCGGGCAGACCCCGGAGCAGAGGTAGCAGGCCACGCAGCGCTCCTCTCCGTCCGGGTCGCGGGTGAGGATGATGCTCCCCCGGGAACGGGCCGGCAAGGGCCGTTGATACTCGGGGTAGGGTTCGGTGATGGTCGGCCGGAACAGGTGCTTGAAGGTGATGCGGTAGCTGGAGAAGAGCCCCCGTAGCCCGGCGATGAAGCCGCCGCTGATCTCTTTGTCCACTTCCACGGCCTCAGCCTCCTTGCCGCCACAGGATGATGGCGCCGGTGACCACGATATTGGCCAAGGCCAGGGGGATCATCACCTGCCAGCCGAGCTGCATCAACTGATCGTAACGGAGGCGGGGCAAGGTCGCCCGGGTCCAGATCATCAACAGAGGGAAGGGGAGGATCTTGAGGGCCAGGAGCAGGGGCGCCGGCAGCAGCGGCCCCTGCCAGCCGCCGAGAAAAAAGACCGCGGCCAGGGCGCCCAGCAGGATCATGTTCAAGTACTCGCCCAGGAAGTAGAGAGCAAAGCGCATGCCGCTGTACTCGGTGTGGTAACCGGCCATCAGTTCGTTCTCCGCCTCCGGCAGGTCAAAGGGGAGCCGCTTCGCTTCCGCCATGGCGCTGAGCAGAAAGATGATGAAGGAGAGCGGCTGCACCAGGATAAAGGGGAGGTGCTCTTGGGCCGCGACAATGGCGGTGAGGCTGAAGGAGTTGGCCAGCATGACGATGGGCACTAAAGAGAGCCCCATGGCCAGTTCGTAGCTGATCATCTGGGCCGCGCCGCGCAGCCCGCCCAGCAGGCTGAAGGTGGAGTGGGACGCCCACCCCCCCAGCACCACCCCGTAGACACTGAGGGAGGAGAGGGCGAGGATGTAGAGCAGGCCGACATTCAGGTCGCTGATCACCAGGGGGATGGTCCGCTCCCCCAGCTGCCAGTCAGTGCCCAGGGGGATGACGGCGAAGAGCAGGAGCGGCACCAGGGCCACCACGGCCGGGGCCAGCAGAAAGAGCACCCGGTCGGCGCCCGCGGGCACGGTATCCTCCTTGAGCAACAGCTTGATGCCGTCGGCCAAGGGTTGCCACATCCCCCAGGGGCCCACCCGGTTGGGGCCGGGCCGCAGCTGGAAGCGGCCGAGCAGCTTGCGCTCCACCAGCACCAGGTAGCCGGCGCAGGTCAGCAGCACCATGAGCACGATAATGATTTTGGCGATGAGGATGAGCCAGCCGGTCAAGAAGGATTCTCCATGGTTATTTGCTTGGTGCGTAACATTCGTTATCTGGCACGGGCGTTGTTGCCCGGTCAACAAACTCCCCCTCCCTTTACGGGAGGGGGTTGGGGGGTG
>CAYSFY010000106.1:5034-6513 GCA_964430285.1 uncultured Desulfobulbia bacterium | reverse complement strand
CGTATGACAGGCATTTGCCAATTCCCCCCCACCCTAACCCTCCCCCGCAAGGGGGGAGGGGATTTTTATCGTTCCCACGCTGGAGCGTGGGCACGATGACTAAGGGCCATGCGCCCCTACCCCGCCCGCTGCAATTGGGCGCTGGACAGGGTGTCCGGCCAGTGCAGTTCCGCCGCCTGCAATTGGTAGTGCCGGGCCACGATCAGCTGCCCCGGGGCCATGTTATCCTTGATGCGCAGTTCCAGATCAAGCGGTTTGCCATTGATGTGGAGCCTAACCCCCTCTGCCTCGCTGAGCCCCAACCTGGCGGCGTCGCTGGGGAGGATAAAGGCGCATGGCCGGCCGGCCAACTGCTTGAGCGGCGCGGAGCCGGAGGAGAGTTCCTCGCTGCCAAAGGTCCGCTCCACCAGCACCACCGCCAATCCGTCAGCGCCCGTCTCTGCCGTCGGGGCCACAAAGGGGGGCGGCACCCGCGCGGTCTCGCCCGTCGCCAGCGGTAGCTGCCAGCCATCCAGGGGATACCCCTGCCGCACCAACTCCACCTTGCCAGGATAATCCTCGGCCAGCAGGGACCAGGGGAGGTCCGCCGCCGTTGGCACGGGTATGGCCAACTCCCCGGCCAGGGCGAGCAGCAACTCATAGGCCGAGGGGCATCTGCCGGCCAACGGTTGCGGGGTGTAGGCGCGCGAGGGGTGGCCCTGCTCAAGGCGTTGCCCAAGGGGCAGGCCGTGGTCGTGGACCGCGGTGGCGTACTGGAGCAGCCCGCTACTGTTGATAAAGCTGCCCCCGGCCTCGAACACGGTGGCGCTGGGCAGAAAGATGGTGGCCGCGCCGCGTAAAGGCGTTGTCAGATAATCGATCACCACCAGCAGGTCGAGTTTTTGTAAGGCGCACCGCAGCCGGGGAAGGTCAGCATAGCGGAAAAAGGGGTCATGTTCAACGACCACCAAGGCCCGCAGCTGGCCCTTCTCCATCGCGTGCAGGAGAGAGGAAAAATCGTGAGCAGCCTCCTGGAGCAGGCCGGCGCCAAAGGCATTGGCCCCCGGCAAGGTGTAGAGCAGCCGGGTGCCCGGGTTAGCGCCGTGCAGCAGCAGGGCGAGGGCAGCGGCCAGTTCGGGAAGACCGGGCACGGGCAGGTCGGTGCCGCAGATCAGCACGGGCCGTTTGCTCAGTGCCAGGCCCGTTGCCGCCGCCACCACCCGCTGCTGGAGCGCATCATCCGTCAGCCCCTCGGGCAGGCCCTGGCAACAGGCCTGCTCCTGAGCGGAGAGGCCATCGGTCCCGCTCTGGCCCATCGCGCTCCGCACCAGCAGGGCCAGGGCGGTGGTCAGGTCGCCGGCGCCGAGGGAGAAGAGCGCAAAGGCAAAGGGGAGTTCCACCGGCCGGGGGTCAAGGACCACGATGGTTGCCCTCTGGCGGGCGGCCTGGCGCATGGCCAGGGCCAGCATCGGCGCCTCGTGCACGGGATCGCAGCCCACG
>CAYSFY010000106.1:4201-5024 GCA_964430285.1 uncultured Desulfobulbia bacterium | reverse complement strand
CAACTGCCGCAAGATCACCGCGGTCGGCGACCTCCTGTTCGATCTCCGCCGCGCTGGTGGCCAAACGGCTGTCGAGGCGCGCGGCCAGGTGCGCGGCCCTGGCCTCCCGGTCAATGACAAAAAACCGTGGCGGCTGCCACTGCCCCTGTTGGCAGAGATGGCGGAGCAGGAGCTGGGTCTCATGGCTGTTGCGGGCCGAGCCGAGGACACCGATGGCCCCTGGTCCATGGTCATCAACAATCCCCTTCAGACGCACGGCGGCCGCGGCCACCCCCTGTTGCCCAGCCACCGGCACGCCGTCCACCATGGCCTGGCGGGGACGATCCGCCCGGTTGGCGTAGCTAAAGCCGTAACGACCCCGGTCGCAGATAAAGGCGCCGTTGGCCCGGGGATTGGCGCGGCTCTCCAGGCGGATGACCTCGCCGTAATGGGCGGAGGCCGTGGTGTTGCACCCCAGGGAGCAGTGCAGGCAGAGGGACGGCGCCCGTTGCAGGTCCCAGCGCCGGGCCTGGTAGCGGCTGGGCTTGTCCGTGTAGACGCCGGTGGGGCAGATGTCGATCAGGTTGCCGGCAAAGGGGCTGTGCAGCGCACCGTCGCTGAAGCGCCCGAAGTAGACCGAGTACTCTTGATAGAAGCGGACACAACGGTAGCAGTGGATACAGCGGTTCATCTCGTGCTGCACCAGTGGGCCGAGCCCCTGATCCGGGTAGGTGCGCTTGCTCCCCGTGTAGCGCCGCCGGCCGTGGCCCCCGGAGATGGTCTGGTCCTGGAGCAGGCAGTGCCCCCCCTCGTCGCACACCGGGCAGTCGTGGGGGTGGTTGAT
>CAYSFY010000106.1:1800-4173 GCA_964430285.1 uncultured Desulfobulbia bacterium | reverse complement strand
ACCACTCGATGACTTGCCGACGAAAGGCCACCGCCTGGGGATGGCCGGTGGAGACCCGCATGCCGTCGATGGCCTGGACCATGCAACTCATCTGCACCCCGCGCACCGGCCCCTCCTCGAACATCACGGCGCACATGCGGCAGGCCCCCACCGCGCCCAGCACCTTGAGGTAACAGAAGCGGGGGATGATGATGCCCAGCTGTTCGGCGGCGTCGATCACCCGGGTCCCTGGGGCCACCTCAACGGGCCGGTTGTCGATGATCAGTCGGGGCATGGTTGGCGTCGCTCGTGGTGGGCAAATGGGCATCTCTTCTGGGTGATGTGCTCCCGTACCTCGTCCGCGAAGTGGGTGAGCAGGCCAAGCACCGGTTCCGCCGCGCCCGGGGCAAAGGCGCAGTAGGCGTGCATCATCTGCCCGGCCATGGCGGAGAGCATGGCGATATCCTCTTCCCGGCCGCGCCCCGCCTCGATCTCTTGCAGCAGATGCAGCATGAAGGGCAGCCCCTCCCGGCAGGGGGTGCACCAGCCGCAGGACTCGCGGCAAAAGAAGGTGAAGAGATTGATGGTGACCGCCACCAGGCAGGTCGCCCGGTCAAAGACGATGATCGAACTGGTGCCCAGGCGGTTGCCGATTGCCTTCATGGGCTCGAAGTCCATGGCCACCTGCCATTGGCTCTGGGGCAGGAAGCGGGTGGAGGCGCCGCCGGGCAGGCAGGCCTTGAACTCGGTGCCCGGCAGCATGCCCTGGGCCTGGTGCTCGATGATCTCCCGAAGGGGCGTGCCGATGGGCAGTTCATAACAGCCGGGCCGCCTGACCCGGCCGGAGACGCAGTAGAGCTTGGTGCCGGCGCCGGCTGCACTATGGGCCAAGTTCTTGAACCACTCCGGCCCCTGGCGGATGATGCCGGGGATGCAGGCCAGGGTCTCGGCGTTGTTGACCAGGGTGGGCCGGTCCCAGAGCCCCTTTTCCGTCTCATAGAGGCCGGGGATCTTGCGCGGGTTGGGGCGTCTCCCCGAGATGGCCCGGATCTGGGCCGAGGCCTCGCCGCAGATGTAGCGGCCGGCGCTGCGGTGCACCACGATAGCAAAGGAGAAGGCGCTGCCCAGGATATGGTCGCCCAGGTAGCCCGCCTCCCGGGCCCGGGCCAACTCCCGTTCCAGCAGGGCGGCGTCCTGTTCGTAGGAGGGGCGGACGAAGATGATCCCCCTGTCCGCCTCCACCGCGTAGGCGGCCAGCAGCAGCCCTTCGATCACCAGATGGGGATCGATGTTGACCAGCACCCGGTCTTTAAAGGTACCCGGTTCCATCTCGTCGGTGTTGGCGATCACATAGCGCGGGCCGGAGCGATCCTGGCCAAAGGTCTGCCATTTGAGGCCGGTGGGGAAACCGGCGCCGCCACGGCCGCGCAGGCCGGAGGCGGTGACCATGGCGCAGACCTGCTGGGGGGTGTAATCCCGCAAGGCCGTGGCCAAGGCCTGGTAGCCGCCACCGGCGCAATACTCCTCCAGGGTGGCGGGCCGATCGAGATGGCGGTTGGCAAAGAGGACCTGTTGGCTCATCGAGGTCACCGGCAGATGGCTAAATCGCAGGACATATTGCGCAGTTCGTCCAGCAGGCGATCGATGCTTTCGGGGTCCATGGGGCCGTAAAACTTGCCGTTGACCAGCATGGCCGGGGCATGGTCGCAGTAACCGATGCAGGCGGTGGGCAAGACGGTGAACTGCCCGTCGACAGTGGTCTGGCCGGGTTCGACGCCCAGCCGCTTGCACAGGTAGGCCAGGGCCGACCGCTCCTCATGCATCCAGCAGACCAGGCCGTCGCAGAGGTGGATGACAAAGCGGCCCACCGGCTGGCGGTAGATGAAGTCGTAAAAGGTGGCCAACTCCTCCACCTCCACCGGATCGAGGCCCAAGAGCGCCGCCGCTTCCCGCAGGCCTTCGTCGTGCAGATAACCGTAATGGTGCTGGAGCGCGTACAGGATGTCCACCACCAACTCCCGGGGGTGGCTGGAGGCGGCGATGCGCTCCTCCAAGGGTTGTCGTATTTCCGTGGGTAGCATCTCTCTCCTCTAACGGTCGATGTCCGGGAGGATGTAGTCCAGGGAGCCGAGGATGGCCACCAGGTCGGCAATGGTCTCCCCCTTGGCCATCAGCGGCAAGGCCTGGATATTGGCGAAACCGGGGGCGCGGATGCGCAGGCGGTAGGGCATGCTGCCGCCGTCGCTGACCACGAAGTACCCCTGCTCGCCCCGTGGCGCCTCGGTGGCCGCGTAGGCCTCGCCCGCCGGCAGGGTGGGCCCGCGGCTGACATTGACGAAGTGGTGGATCAGGGCCTCGATATCCTGCAAACTCTCCTCCTTGCGGGGCAGGGTG
>CAYSFY010000106.1:0-1790 GCA_964430285.1 uncultured Desulfobulbia bacterium | reverse complement strand
TCGGTGATATACCGCCCCTGGGGCATGCGCCGAGCCGCCTGCTCGACAATCCCAAGGCTCTGGCGCATCTCCTCCACCCGCACCAGGTAGCGGGCCAGGCAGTCGCCACCGCTGGCCGTGGGGATCTCGAATGCGAACTGGTCGTAGGCCGAGTAGGGGATCTTCTTGCGCAGGTCCCACTCCACGCCGCAGGCCCGCAGGTTGGCGCCGGTGACCCCCCAATCGATGGCCTGGGCCCGGGTCAGGCGGCCCACCCCCTTGCTCCTGGCCAGGAAGATGGGGTTCGTGTTGATCAGGGCCTCGTACTCCTTAAGCCGTACCGCCAGCCGGCCGGTGAAGGCCAGCACCGGCTCTTGCCACCCCTTGGGCAGGTCCATGGCCGTGCCGCCGATCCGAAACCAGGAGGGGTGCAAGCGGCCGCCGGTGATCAGCTCGACGATGTCCATGATCATCTCGCGCTCGCGGAAGGTATAGAAGATGGCGCTCATCATCCCCAGGTCCTGGACCACGGTGCCCAACCAGAGCAGGTGGTTGCTCAGGCGGAAGAGTTCACACAGCAGCACCCGGATATACTGGGCCCGCTCCGGCACCTGGATGCCGGCCAGGGTCTCCACGGCAGTGAGATAGGAGAGGTTGTTGGCCACCCCGCTCAGGTAATCGACCCGATCGGTGTAGGGGATGAACTGGTGCCAGGACTGCCGCTCGCCGATCTTCTCCACCCCCCTGTGGTGGTTGCCGATCTCGAGGGCGCAGTCGCTGATCCCTTCGCCGTAGAGGTCGAGCACGATGCGCAGCACGCCGTGGGTGCTGTAGTGATGGGGGCCGATGTTGACCAGCAGATGACCGTCCGCTGCCGGGTGGCCGAGGATCTCGGCCGCTGGGGCGGGCTGGAACCGTTGGGCGTGGCGCTTGAGGTAGGGGGCAAGCTCGGTGGCCCGGCCGGGGTACTCCTTGCGCAGGGGGTGGCCGGGCCAGCCGTCGGGCAACAGCAGTTGGCGCAGACCGGGGTGGCCGGCAAAGCGGATGCCGAACATCTCGTGGGCCTCCCGTTCGTACCAGTTGGCCGAGGGCCAGACCTGGGTGGCGCTGGGTAGTTCGGGTGACGCGGCTGGCAGCCGCACCTTCAGGCGCAGGCGACGGGCCACTTGCAGGGAGAGGAGGTGGTAGACCACTGTCAAGCCCTGCGGTCCGGCATGGTCGCGGCGGGCCGACTCGTCGATGGCGGTGAGGTCTTCCAAGCGCTCGTACGGGGGCGTGGCCTCTTCTTTGAGGTAGCGCAACACCTCCCGGATCATGGCCGGGGCTACTTCCAAGCATAGCATGTCGGAGGTGGGCGCAAGCTCCCGCACCCCATCGCCAAAACGCGCCACCAGCCCGGCCGCGAGCCTGCCATCCTCGGCCGGCAGTTCAATCTCCCTGGCGCCGGGGGTCCACATAACTTGCGAGCGGCTGCCGCTAAAGTGGGGCGGCAACTCCGAGGTGCCGCGAATGGGGATGGGGCCGTAGCCCGGACCGCGCGGGTCGCGGCTCTTGCCCACGCCATCCACCAGCAGCGGCGAGGTGGTGCCCTGGGTGCCGCCGGTTAGGCCCAGGGAGGGGGCAGCCGGTCTCTCCTCGGCGGCGATCTTCCGTTGCAGGGCGATCAGCCCCTCCACCGTCGGGCTGGCATCCCCGAGCGCGGCCACGGCTATCACCGCGCCGCCGACGGGCCGGATGACCGTGTGCACGGCGTCCAACGCCGTATCGACCCAGGGGATCTTGTCGGCGACGAACTCGATGACGTACATCAC
>CAYSFY010000105.1:8927-15304 GCA_964430285.1 uncultured Desulfobulbia bacterium | reverse complement strand
CCACGACCATGCCCGCACGGAGTTGCTTGCGGTTACGGCTGCTGAGGGAGGGGGCTTCGTGGACGGCAAGACCCACGCCATGGCCCAAGGCGTGGCCAAAATGGGCGCCATGGCCGGCACCGTGGATAATGGCGCGGGCCGCCGCGTCCACCTCGCGGCCTGTTACCCCGGGCCGCAGGGCGGCAAGTCCAGCCAGTTGCGCTTGGCGCACGAGGCGGAAGCGGGCCACCGTCTCGGCGTCCGGCGTGCCGAGGACGATGGTCCTGGTCATATCGGAGCAGTAACCGTCCAGAATCAGCCCCATATCAATAATAAGCGGTTCACCTACGCCGATGGGGCGCTGGCTGGGGACGGCATGGGGCATGGCGCCATTGGGGCCGCCGGCCACGATGGTGTCAAAGCTGGGGCGTTCCGCCCCCAGCTGGCGCATGGCGGTTTCCAGGGCCAGAGCCACCTCGATCTCGGTTTGTCCGGGTCGGAGGGTGGGATAGATCTGTTGAAAACAGGCCTCGTTCAAGGCCACGGATCGCTTGATGGCGGCTAACTC
This sequence comes from uncultured Desulfobulbia bacterium, assembly GCA_964430285.1. Lineage (GTDB taxonomy): Bacteria > Desulfobacterota > Desulfobulbia > Desulfobulbales > VMSU01 > VMSU01. Next base: position 14,757 of record CAYSFY010000105.1, on the reverse strand, counting down.
CTCGGCACCTTTTTCAAGGCGCATGCGCTCAATCTCACCGTCCAGGGCCACCAGCCGGACATGGTGGGTGTCGGCCAGGCGCGCCAAGGCCAGGTATTTGCTGTGCAGGAAATAGTTGGCCTCGAAGCCGAGGCTGCGGATGGCGAGTTTGCGCAATAAGCTCTTGCACAGATCGAGCACCCCACGACGGTAGAGGAGGATATCGAAGCCGTTGACCTCCCCTTGGGCCTGGAGTTGATAGCGAAAATCCGTGAGCAGCAAGGGGGTGCCCTGCTTGGGGATCAGCAGAAAACCGGAGGACTCGCTGATGCTGAGATCGGTGGCGGTGTAGCCGCTCAAGTACCTGCGGTTCTCGGGCTGGGAGACGAGGAAGGCGTCCAGGCCCCGGCGTTTCAGGAGGTTTTGGAGGCGCGGGATGGAGTCACGCATGGGGTGCCTGGATCATCAGGAGAAATGAAAAAAGACCTTGGCTCCCAGACGGTGAATCCGGGCATGCAGGTTACGGAGAGAGGTGATGACGTCGGCATAGCCGAGATCGACCAAGAATCGGTTGGGTGCGTCCAACGGCCTAAGCGAGCTAAAGGGGAGCTTGTTGCATCGGACTTCCGCCCCGTCGGCATACCACTCTGAAAACTTTTGCATCACCAAGGCCTGGTCGGCAGGGGCAACTTCGTCACAATCCAGTAAGATTTCAATATCCATTCCGATCTCTCAACTCCATGCGCTCGGTTCAATCACAGACTCAAGCAACCGTTGATGGCGCTCTTGTATTGCTCCAGGGCATTAAGGTACTGGTCATTCAGCTGGGTCTGGACCCGTTGCCACTCCTCGTTGAATTTCGGGTGTTGGCGAGGGGTGATGTTCATCTTCATGCCTGTCTGCTGGGCCAGCGATTGCTGGAGGTGGGCGGTCTGCATGGCAAAGTTCTCCTCCAGCTGTTTTTCCAGCTGCTGGCGATGCTGGAGATAGCGGCTGAGGATACTACGGATCTCGGCAAGCAGCCCTTGCAGTTGGTCAACATCGCTGCCGGGCAACCCCTGGGCCATGGCCAGAATACCGGCCAAGGCCCCTTCCCAGGGTTGTCCCTCCTCGCGGGGCAGGACGATATGGCGGAAAAAGGTGCGCAGCAGGCCTTGGCAGAAGGGGATGGCATCCGTGGGGGAATACCCCTTAATGGCGCCTTCCAGGTCAACAGACCCCGCGGCCAGAAAGGCGGCGCCGGTCTTCATGCCCTGCTGGAGGATATTGTTGTTGGTCTCGGGGACCGCCTCGGCACAGAGCTGTTCCGCTCGGGCCAAGACCATCTCCATGGTGCTTTTAATCTGGGCCATGCACTCTCCTTAACAGTGGTAGACAGGTTGCACGATAGGGAACTACTCCGCTTGGCTAACGTGTCGGATTGAAGTCTGGAGGAAATAATACGCCGATCGGCAATTGGCAATGAATGATGCCCAACGGGCGATAGTTGGACTTGTACTCAAAGCGAACATAGGATACATTTTATACCCTGAGTTCGGCAATATAAATTTGACGGTTTCGCAAGAACCGCTCAACCGCCGCTGGCACACCCCGTAACACATTGAAATTACATTGGCAGATGGTCAACTTCACGACCTTTTGCGATTCCATCAAATTTGTCGGTGGCGCCAAAATCGCTAACCGGCCGCGCACCCTCTGTAACGTGGCAATGGCGCGGTCCGTTCTTGTGCCCAGCACCTTTCCGTCTATCGCCTAAACCAACAAGGAGAGCGCACCATGCGGGTGGCCATGTATTACAACAATCGGGATATCCGGGTCGAGGAGCTCCCCCTCCCCACCATCGGGCCGGGTGAGCTGCTGGTGAAGATCCACGCCAGCGGTATCTGCGGCAGTGATGTCATGGAGTGGTACCGGGTGGGCAAGGCCCCCTTGGTCCTGGGCCATGAGATCGCCGGCGAAGTGATGGCGGTGGGTGGTGGCGTGAGCGCCTTTAGCGAGGGGGACCGCGTGGTGGCCACCCATCATGTCCCCTGCTTCAACTGCCACGAGTGCCGAACGGGGCACGAGACGGTCTGTGACCTGCTCCTCTCCGGCACCCACTTCGACCCGGGCGGATTCTGCGAGTATGTGCGGCTGGCCTCGGTCAATGTGGAGCGCGGCACCTGGAAGATCCCCGCGTCCTTGAGCTACGAGGCCGCCACCTTTGTCGAGCCCCTGGCCTGCGTGCTGCGCGGCCAGCGCACTGCCGGTCTCAGGCCCGGGGCCAGCGTCCTGGTCCTGGGCAGCGGCATCTCGGGTCTGCTCCATGTCCACTTGGCCTCGGTGAGCGGGGCCGGCTTTATCGCCGCCACCGACCTCAATCCCTTTCGCCTGCAAGCGGCCAAACGGTTTGGGGCCACCGCCACCTACCTGGCCAACCAGGATGTCCCGGCCCTGTTCAAACAAGAAAACCGGGGCCGGGGCGCGGACCTGGTGATTGTCTGCGCCAGCGCCCGGGCCGCCTTTGCGCAGGCCTTGGCCGCCGTGGCCCGGGGCGGCACCATCCTCATCTTCGCCCCCACCGGCCACGGCGAGACCCTCACCCTGCCGGTCAATGAGCTCTTCTGGCGGCGGGACCTGACCATCACCACCACCTACGCCGGCTCCCCGGCCGATTGCGTGGCCGCCTTGGACCTCATCGCCAATAAACGGCTCAGGGTCGAGGAGATGATCACCCACCGCTTCGGCCTGGCCGACACCGTCACCGGCTCAACCCTGGTCGCCGAGGGCAAGGAATCGATCAAGATCATCATTAATCCACAGGAGTAGGGCGTCACCCCCTACCGAACCGCAGACGAGGAGAAAAGCCATGCCCGAAGAGGATAAGGAAGGAAAACAGTTTCACCAGGATGTGCCCGCCAGCAACGAAGGGTTCTTTTTGAAGGGGTGCAACTCCCTGGATTGGGGGATCAAGAACCGCTTGAGCCGGATCTTTAACCCGGTCAGCGGTCGCACCGTGATGCTGGCGGTGGACCACGGCTATTTCCAAGGACCCACCACCGGGCTGGAGCGCATCGATCTCAACATCCTGCCCATCGCCCCCTACGCCGACACCCTGATGCTGACCCGGGGGATCCTGCGCTCCACCGTGCCCCCCTCCTACACCAAGGGGATCGTGCTCCGGGCCAGCGGCGGCCCCAGCATCTTGAAGGAGCTCTCCAACGAGGGGCTGGCCATCGACATGGAAGAGGCGATTCGCTTGAACGTCTCGGCCATGGCGGTGCAGGTGTTCATCGGCGGCGAATACGAGACCCAGTCGGTGTTGAATATGACCCGCCTGGTGGACATGGGCATGCGCTACGGGGTGCCGACCTTGGCGGTCACTGCCGTGGGCAAGGAGATGGTGCGGGACGCCCGCTATTTCCGCCTGGCCTGCCGCATGTGCGCCGAACTGGGGGCCCACTATGTCAAGACCTACTACATCCCCAAGGGGTTTGACACGGTGACCGCGAGCTGCCCGGTGCCCATCGTCATGGCCGGCGGTAAGAAGATGCCGGAGCTGGATGCCTTGACCATGTGCTTCAACGCCATCCAAGAGGGTGCCGCCGGGGTGGACATGGGCCGCAATATCTTCCAGTCCGAGGCCCCCAAGGCCATGATCCAGGCGGTGGGCAAGGTGGTGCATGAGAACTTCACCCCGGCCCAGGCCTACGAACTCTATCGCGAGTTGAAGGAACAGGCATGATGCCTGGCTGTGGCGGGCGGACCCTTGCATCCCTGCTCCCTACCGAGGTCTATGAACCGGGGCAGTGACGAGAGCGCGGTCCAGGCCGTCAAGGAGGCCGCCGACATCATCGAGGTGGTGGGTGAGGTCGTCACCCTGAAAAAGGCCGGAGTCAACTACAAGGGGCTCTGCCCCTTTCACGGCGAGAAGACCCCCTCCTTTACGGTCAACCCGAGCCGCGGGACCTTCCACTGTTTTGGCTGTGGCGAGGGGGGCGACGCCCTCTCCTTTGTCATGCGCTACCAGAACATCGGTTTCTGGGAGGCGGTCAAGCAGCTGGCCGGCCGCTACCACATCCCCCTGCCGGAACGGGACCTCTCCCCCCGGGAACGGGATGCGGCCAGCAAGCGCAAGGCCATCAACGCCATCAATGAGCGGGCGGCCGGGATCTATCACCAGCTGCTGCTCGCGGACCCCGGGGCGGCCCCGGCCCGGGAGTATCTGGTCAAACGCCGAATCCCGGCCCCGGTGATCGCCGCCTTTCAGTTGGGCTACGCCCCGGAGAGCTGGGACTTCCTGCTCAGACAGATGGCGGACGTGGGTCCAGAACCCCTGGCCGAGGCCGGGCTTACCGTGCCTCGGGAGTCGGGCAAGGGGTACTACGACCGCTTCCGCCAGCGCATCCTCTTCCCCATCATCAGCCATAGCGGCCAGCATCTAGGCTTTGGCGGCCGCTCCTTGGGCGACCAGCAGCCCAAGTACCTGAACACGCCGGAGACCCCGGTCTTTACCAAAGGCCGGACCCTGTTCGGTCTCTTTCAAAATAAAGAGGCGATCCGCCAAAGCCGGCAGGCCTTGATCGTCGAGGGCAACTTCGACCTCATCAGCCTGGTGGCCTCCGGGGTCAAGAACGTGGTGGCCCCCCTGGGCACCGCCTTGACCCAGCAGCATGTCCGTGCCCTCAAGGGGTATGCCCAGGAGGCGATCCTACTCTTTGACGGCGACGAGGCCGGCATCAAGGCGGCCATGCGGGCCGTCCCCCTCTTCCTCTCCGATAAGCTGGAGGCCAAGGTGGTCATCCTCCCCAATGGCCACGACCCTGACACCTTTATTGCCGAGTTCGGCGCGACAGGGCTTACTGAGCGGATCAACGCCGCCTACTCCCTGCCCGAGTTCGTAGTCCACCATCTTCAGGAGAAGCACGGCTTGGGGCTCGCGGGCAAGGGGCGCATCCTGGAAGAGCTGAAGCCGATCATCAAGGCCATTGATGACCAGGACCTGCAGCGCTCCCTGTTTGTCGCCCACTTCAGCCAGACCTTGGGCTTGACCCCGGCCCAACTCCATGCCGCCCTGGACGCCCCGCAGACGGTCATCAGCCCCGGCCCCATCGCCAAAGCGCCACCAGCCACATCGTTTAGCAGCCCCTTGCCCAAGAGCGAAGAGCAGTTGCTCTCCTTTCTGATCATCTATCCCGAGTATGTCGAGCGCTTCCTTAAGGCCGGACTGTTGGAGGTCCTCACCCACCCCGGGGCCATGGCCATTGCCCAGGCCTTGCGGCAATCGATCGCCTCCTCTCCCGGCGGCGGGGCCGAGCGCTTGCTCGATTTTGTCCATGGCCCGGAACGGGTCTTTGTCACCAGCCAGCTGATCACGGCCCCCACCCTGCCGGATAGCGACCGTGAGGCCACGGAGAAGATCGCCTGGTTGCGGGAGAACAGACGGAAGTTCAGGATGCGCCAGTTGACCGCCCGCATCAATGAGGCCCAGCAACAAAATGATCAGGACTTGCTGCTGACGCTGTTGATGGAGAAAAAAAAGATCAGCGAGCAGGGAGAGGGCTGAAGGGGGGCAGAATAAAAGGTCCCGCCTAAACCCATCCTGGATGCAGCCGTCAAGACCGATCCAGTTGATAATGCTTCGATTTTGCTGTTAAAGCTGAAAGTCGCCTGTTGTTTGGCGCTTACGCAACTCACCAGAATGGCCTTTTTTGCACAGACAGCATGTATTATTTTCTTCCAAATTCTTTTGAAATCGAATATCTATCGCATATTTTGCACTGATTCCCTCCCCCTATAGCTCAGGGGTTAGCAAGAAAATGTAGGCGGCAGAATGTGGAAGCTGGAGATAATTCTCCTCATGCGTAGTCAC
>CAYSFY010000105.1:5374-8917 GCA_964430285.1 uncultured Desulfobulbia bacterium | reverse complement strand
GTCCGGGTAATTCAGCAAATCTATGACTAAGAAAAAAGCCCCCCAGCCAGCCGGCGGAGAGTTCCTTGACCGCCATCACCCTGATCTCCATGATGCCGGGGATCAAGATGATTTTCTGGATATGTTTGCCGATGAGGACAACGACACGGATGTGGACGAGGTCGTAGGCTTCTCCGCGCGGCGGCAAAGCGCCAACCAGGATGACGGTGACCTGGAGATCTCCTTTACCGATGACTCCGCCGGCGAGGATTTCTCCCAAGACCTTCTTGATCCCGTTAAATCCTATCTCCGCGAGATGGGTGCCGTTCCCCTCCTCTCCACCGCGGCCGAGACTGAAATCGCCATCAAGATCGAGCGTGGCGAGAAACAGATCCAGAGCACCCTCCTGTCGCTAGCCACCGCCATGCCCACCCTCATCGCCATCGCCAGCGGACTTCGCGACGGCTGCAGATCCAAGCGGTCATCAAGAATGTGGACGAGAGTGACCATGCCGCCATGCAGCAGGCCAAGGACGATTTTTTGTGGAAGGTCGGCGAGGCTGAACGTCATCAAAATGAACGGCATGCCCTCCATGGCGATTTCATGGCCCTTGAGCAAGTTGAGGACGAAGCGGCGGTCAAGTTGATGGTGCGCATGGAACGCAGCAGCCATGCCATTGCCTCCCTGTTTGATGATATCCGCTTGCAGCAAAAGTACATGGATGAAATGGGCGCCGGTCTCAAGGGGCTTGCCGAACAGATGGCCATGGCCCAAAAGGCCATCGAGAACGGGACCTCAAAACATGCCGCCAATTTTTTGAAGGACCTGGAAGAGACCTCGGGGCTGGACCATGAGACCGTCACCCAGGCCATGACGGCCGTAAAACAGGGGGACCTCTTTGCCCGGGAGGCCAAGAACCGCCTGATTCAGGCCAATCTGCGCCTGGTGGTCAGCGTGGCCAAAAAATATGCCAATCGTGGGCTGCAACTCCTGGATCTGATCCAGGAGGGCAATGTCGGCCTGATGCGGGCGGCGGAGAAATTCGAGTATCGGCGCGGCTACAAATTCAGCACCTATGCGACCTGGTGGATCAGGCAAGCCATCAACCGGGCCTTGGCCGACCAGGGCCGGACCATCCGCATCCCGGTGCACATGATAGACCATATCAACCGCTTGATGTGCCAGACCAAGGAGTTCGTGCGCCAGCATGGCCGTGAACCCACGCCGGAAGAGATGGCGGATGAGAGCGGCATTGATCTGGATAAAGTCAAGACCATGCTCAAGATCGCCAAGGAACCGATATCCCTGGATTCCCCGGTGGGAGAAGGCGAGGATTCCTTCCTGGGAGATTTTATTGAGGATGGCAACTCGGTCTCCCCTGACGAGGCCACCATCAGAAACAGCCTGCGCCACTGTCTCAATCATGTCTTGTCCTCGTTGTCCCCCCGGGAAGAGGCGGTGCTGCGCATGCGCTACGGCATCGACACTTCGGTAGACCTGACCCTGGAAGAGGTGGGCCGGAATTTTGCCGTGACCCGGGAGCGCATCCGCCAAATTGAGGCCAAGGCCCTGAAAAAACTTAAACATCCCACCCGACGGGAACGGCTGGTCAGCTTCATGAGCGACTAAAGAAAGGCCCTTCCCTCTCTTCCGTTCGGTGGCCTCCCTGGAAAAAAGGTTGACACCGAACCTCCTTGCCTTATACATTCACCACTTTTGGCCCTTTTGCTGTCCCGCCAAGCCACAGCCCTGCTTCAGCCCAGCTGCCCATCCCTGACAACACTGCCTGGACGTTGTCTACCGCTAAAGACCGATTGGCATGGTAGAGAAAAGACGCGATTGGTTAACCTTGCATCTGGTCCCCGGCCTCGGGGCCACCGGCTTCCGCAAATTGGTGGAGACATTTGGTTCCCCAAGCGCTGCCCTGCGGGCCGGTAGGAAAGAGTTACAGCAGGTGCCGGGGTTGCGACCCGAGGCCATCAACGCCATTGCCAACGCGCCGCCCTTTCAAGAGGCAGACCGTGAGCTGACGAGGATCGGGCAGTTGGGGATCTCCCTCCTCTGTTTTGACGATGCCGACTACCCTGCCCTGCTGGCCAATATCTACCGGCCGCCCATGGTGCTCTATGTCAAAGGCGACCCCGGGGTGTTGAGCCAACCCGGGCTGGCGGTGGTGGGCTCCAGGGCCGCCACCTCCTATGGTCTGAAGATCGCCCGTGACCTGAGCCGCCAACTGGCGGCCATGGGCTTAATCATTGTCAGCGGCTTGGCCTTGGGCATTGATACCGCCGCCCATACCGGGACCTTGGCGGCTGGCGGGAGAACGGTTGCCGTCCTGGGGAGCGGTCTTGATGTGCTCTACCCCCCAAGCAATTGGCGGCTGGCGGAACAGATTGCCGCCACCGGGGCCATGGTCAGCGAGTACCCCTTGGGAACCAAACCCGACTCCTTCCGCTTTCCGGCCCGGAATCGCATTATCAGCGGTCTGACCCGCGGGGTGTTGGTGGTCGAGGCGGCCCAACGGTCGGGCTCCCTGATAACGGCCCGTTTAGCCTTGGACGAGGGCCGCGAGGTCTTCGCCATCCCCGGCAGGGTGGACTCGGTCAAGAGTGCCGGCACCCACCGTCTGCTGCAAGAGGGGGCCAAACTCGTGGGCAGCATTGATGATATCTTTGATGAGTTGGGCTGGCAGGGGGGGAGACCGGAGGGTGCCCCAGCCCCGGTGGAGGAGGAGCGGACCGCAGACCTCGATCAGGAGGAGCAACTGGTGTTGGCCCTCCTCGATGTCTATCCGAAACAGATTGATGCGCTGATCACCGAGGCCCGGCTGGGAGCCGCCACGGTCAGTGGAGTCTTGATGCGGCTGGAACTGCATGGCCTGGTTGAGGCCCTGCCCGGCCAGCAGTACCGTGCCGTTAAATAAGTCCGATCCCGGACAAAGGAAACAGGATGTCAAAAGCGTTAATTATTGTTGAATCACCAGCCAAATCGCGGACCATCCAGCGCTATCTGGGGAACCAATTCGAGGTCAAGGCCTCGGTCGGGCATGTCCGCGATCTGCCGGTCAAGACCCTGGGGGTCGATGTTGACCATGACTTTGCCCCCCAGTACGAGACCATCCGCGGCAAGGGTAAGATCCTGGCCGAACTCTGCCGCGCGGCCCAGCAGGCCGACGCCATCTATCTGGCCCCTGACCCGGACCGCGAAGGGGAGGCCATTGCCTACCATATCGCCGAGGCCCTGAAATCGGTCAAAAAACCGGTCTTGCGGGTCCTCTTCCATGAGTTGACCAAAAAGGCGATTGTGGCAGCCATTGAGCAGGCCTCGACCATCAACTACCGGCTGTTCGAGGCCCAGCAGACGCGAAGGATCCTCGATCGTCTGGTGGGCTATCAGATCTCGCCGTTGCTGTGGGACAAGGTGCGCCGCGGCCTGAGTGCCGGTCGGGTGCAGTCGGTGGCGGTCAGGATGATCTGTGAACGTGAGGAGGAGATCGCCTCCTTTACTCCGGAAGAGTATTGGACAGTGGAGACCACGGTAGCGGGGACGCACCCCCCCCCGTTC
>CAYSFY010000105.1:0-5364 GCA_964430285.1 uncultured Desulfobulbia bacterium | reverse complement strand
CCAACTTGACCAGATTGACGGCAAAAAGGCCAAGGTGAGTGACCGGGAGACGGCCGAGCGGATCAAGGCGGATCTGGAAAAGGCCCGCCTCCAAATCAGCAAGGTGGAGAAGAAGCAGAAGCAGCGGCACCCAGCCCCGCCCTTTATCACCAGTTCCATGCAGATTGAGGCCAATCGCAAACTCCGCTTCTCGGCCAAGAAGACCATGTCCCAGGCCCAACGGCTCTATGAGGGCATTGAGCTGGGGGCAGACGGCCCCACCGGCCTCATCACCTATATGAGGACCGACTCCACCCGCATCAATGACGACGCCCTGGCCGAGGTCAGGGCCTTTATCGAGCAGGCCCACGGCAAGGCCTTCTTGCCGGCCAAGCCCAATGTCTATAAGACCAAGAAGTCGGCCCAAGACGCCCATGAGGCCATCCGGCCCACGGATGTGACCAAGACCCCGGAGCAGATGGCGGCCTACCTGGACCGCGACATGCTGAAGCTCTATACCCTGATCTGGAAGCGCTTCGTGGCTAGCCAGATGGCATCGGCCGTCTATGACCAGACCTCCATCCTGATCCAAGCAGACTCCTATCAACTTAAGGCGGTGGGCTCCATCATCCGCTTCATGGGCTTTATGTCCCTGTATGTCGAGGCGGCAGGCGACGATGTGGGCAAAGAGGGCGATGATAAGGACATGACCCTGCCAAACCTGGAGACTGGGGACGAGCTCACCCTAAATGCCATCGACACCGGCCAGCACTTCACCCAACCCCCAGCCCGCTACACGGAGGCCTCCCTGGTCAAGGCCCTGGAGGAGAATGGGGTGGGACGTCCCAGCACCTACGCCACCATCCTGTCGACCATCCAAGAGAAAGAGTACGCCCAGCTGGAGCAACGAAAATTTTTCCCCACCGACCTGGGCAAACTGATCAACAGCCTGCTCCTCAAACATTTCCCCGCCATCATGGACATTGAGTTTACCGCCTCCATGGAGCAGCAACTCGACCAGGTGGAGGAGGGCAAGGTGGAGTGGCTGACCATCCTTCGCGACTTTTATGGCCCGTTCAAGGAGGCCCTGTCGCTGGCCAAGGCGGAGATGGCCTCGGTCAAGCGGGCCATCACCCCCACCGACGTCCCCTGCAAACTCTGTGGCGGCACCATGGTGATCCGCTGGGGCAAGAACGGCGAGTTCCTGGCCTGCGAGACCTATCCTGCCTGCAAAAACACCCAAGACTTCAGCCGGGACGCGGACGGGACGATCCGGCCGGTGGAACGGGATCAAGCCGAGGAGAGCGGAGAGAAGTGCGAGAAGTGCGGCAAGCCCATGGTCCATAAGCAGGGAAAGTTTGGCCGTTTTCTGGCCTGCTCGGGCTACCCGGAATGCCACCATATCAAGGCCGAAACCACCGGCGTTGCCTGCCCGGAGCCCGGTTGCCCCGGGGGGCAGATCGTGAAAAAGGTCTCCAAGCGGGGCAAGGTCTTTTATGCCTGCAACCAGTATCCCAAGTGTAACTTTGCCATCTGGGATCGGCCAGTGGTGACGCCCTGTCCGCAGTGTGGAGCAACTTTTCTGGTGGAGAAGATCAGCAAGAAGTCCGGGGCCAAGCTCCAGTGTCTGAACAAGGAGTGCGGCTATAGCAAGGCCCTGGATGAGGAGGGATAAAGCAGGGAATGCGGCTTGCGGTCTCGGTTCGCTATGCTTAATTTGCTAGCATGCCGAAACTGCACAGGGATTACAGGTTGATGGCTAAAGGGTAAAGGCCAAAGGATAGTCCGTTCTCCTCCCCCACGTATGGCCCATCTCCCCCTGGCCTTTAGTCTTTTACCGTTTACCTGCTTCTCTGTGCGGTTTCCGGCATACCACCCTTAACGGAGGCCATGTCATGATCTCAGGTATCTCTGCCGGAATATCGGCCCTTAACGCCATCCAGACTAGAAACCAGTCCACGGCCAACAACACGGCCAATATCAACAGCGACGGCTACAAAAAGACGCGCGTGACCTTGGTCGGCGGTGAGACCCCAGGGCTGGTAGCAACCAATGTACAGCGGGTAGAGACGGCAGGCCCCATGGTCTATGAGCCGACCGCAAACGGCGAGACCTTGGTGGAGAAGTCAAATGTCGACTTGACTGAGGAGTTGCCGACCATGATGATCGACCGCCGGGCCTTTCAGGCCAATATCAAGACCATCCAGATCCAGGACGAGATGTTGGGGAGCCTGCTGGATATCAAGAGTTGATGGCATCGAAAAAAATGCATGCACTCGCCACCCGCATGCGAGATATCAACAAGTTCCAAAATGTGCTGGCGTCGGTTGAGCCCTTTTTGCGATACCGACAATAGTTAAGCTATTTGCCAACCGACCTTGCTGGTCAGTCGGCTTCACCTCCTTTCCGCAACACAATCCGCCCGCCGACAATCGTCATCACCGCTTGACCGGTGAACTGCCAATCGAGAAAAGGCGAATTCCTGCTCTTCGAGACCACCGCCTCCCGGCTGTAGGTGAAGCACCGCTCCGGATCAATGACGGTCACGTCCGCTACCGCGCCATCGGCCAGGGTCCCCCCTGCCACCCCCAGGATGCGAGCCGGGTTCACCGACATCAACTCCACCAGACGCCCTACCTCCAAAAGACCATCGTGCACCAACCTCAAGGAGAGAGGAAAAGAGGTCTCCAAACCAATGATGCCGTTGGCGGCCTGATCAAACTCCACCTCTTTTTCCAACTCGCTGTGGGGTGCATGATCCGAGGCAATGGCATCGATGGTGCCGTCTTGCAACCCTTCGATGATGGCTCGGACATCGTCTTGACTGCGCAACGGCGGGTTCATCTTGGCAGCGGTGTCATAAAGGCCAATGGCCTCTTCGGTGAGCGTGAAATAATGGGGCGCCGTCTCGGCGGTGACCCGACAGCCGGCGGCCTTGGCCCGGCGGATCAGACTGACTGACTCCCGGGTGCTGATATGGGCCAGATGCAGACGGTGGCCGGTGAGGGTGGCCAAGGCAAGATCACGATAGACCATAATCTCCTCAGCGGCCCTGGGAATGCCGGGTAGCCCGAGCCGGGTGGCAACCGCCCCTTCGTTCATGGCCCCGTTCCAGCTTAAACTCATCTCTTCACAGTGGGAGATGATCGGCAGATCGAAGTTGGCGGCGTACTCCATGGCCCGCCGCATCATCTGGCTGTTGCTTACCGGGCGCCCGTCATCGGTGAAGGCGACGGCCCCAGCCCTCTTCATCTCGCCGAAATCGGCCAGACGCTCACCATGGCTCTCCTTGCTGATCGCACCCACCGGATAGACACGAGCGGCGGCATGGCGTGCCCGGTTGACCACCAGACTAATGCCGCTCTCCGAGTCCAGCACCGGCTTGGTGTTCGGCATGCAGGCCACCGCCGTGAAGCCCCCGTTGGCTGCGGCCAAGGTGCCGCTGGCGATGGTCTCTTTATACTCTTCCCCTGGCTCGCGCAGATGGACGTGCATGTCGATTAGGCCCGGCATGACCCAGTGGCCAGTCAAGTCCAGCCGTTCGGTCTCTGGCGGCAACGCATCCTGCGCGGCCGCGACGCGGCAGAGGCCATCAATAATGAGCAGGCTACCGATACGGTCAATGCCACTGGCAGGATCGATAATACGGCAATTTTCCAGAAAAAGGGGGTGCGTGGGGGTCATGCATCTCCTCCCAGGACGAGGTAAAGGAGGGCCATGCGGATGGCAACGCCATTCTCGACCTGATCGAGGATCACGGATTGTTTGCCATCGGCCACTTCCGGGGTAATCTCCACGCCGCGATTGATTGGGCCGGGGTGCATGATCAGGGCATCGGGCTTGGCCAAGGCAACCATCTCCCGGTTGATGCCAAAGACAGTGGCATACTCGCGGAGCGAGGGAATAAGTGGGTCTTTCTGGCGTTCCTTCTGGATACGAAGCGCCATGACCACATCGGCATCGGCAACGGCCCCGGCCACGTGCTGGTGCCGACGGGCGCCCAGGGCCTCCAGGCCGGCGGGCAGCATGGTGTTTGGGCCGCTGACATGGACCTCGGCACCCATGGTGGTGAAACCGATGATGTTGGAGTGAGCCACCCGGCTATGGGTGATGTCGCCGATGATGGCGATCTTGAGACCGGCGAGGTGACCCTTTTTCTCCTTAACGGTCATCATGTCCAAGAGGGCCTGACTGGGGTGCTGGTTGGTGCCGTCACCGGCATTGATGATCGAGGCTTGAATATGACGTCTCAACAGATGCGGCACCCCGGACGAGGAGTGACGGATAATGATGGCGTCCGGCTGCATCGCCTGCAGGTTCTTGGCTGTGTCGATCAGGGTCTCGCCCTTGGTGGTGGAACTGGTGGAGGCGGAGATATTGAAGGTATCGGCGCTCATGCGCTTGGCGGCGATCTCAAAAGAGAGGCGGGTCCTGGTGCTGGGCTCGAAGAAAAGATTGATGATGGTCTTACCGCGCAGGGTGGGGACCTTCTTGATCGCCCTGGTGGAGATCTCCTTAAGCGACTCGGCAGTCTTCAGAATGCAATTGATGTCGGCCGCCGAGAAATCATCCAGGCTGATGATGTGTTTGTGGCTGAAACGGTATTCGGGATCCATCACCGGACTCTGATTAGTGGATGAGGTTGAACAACCGAGAAAATCGTATGGGAAAGGCGCCCTTATCCCATGACCACTGGCTGTCCCATGACCAGTAGAGGATAAAGGCCTTACCCTTGACCTCGCTCAGTTTGACAAACTTCCAAAAGCGGCTGTCATAGCTGTTGTCACGATTGTCCCCCATGACAAAAAGCGAGTCCTTGGGCACGGTGATAGGCCCAAAATTGTCACGCGGGCTGCCGTTCCCTGGCAGGATATTGGCATCGCGATAGACGGCGCCGTCCACGACAAAGGGCTTACCGTTCACCATGAGCTTCTTGTCCACCATCTCCACGATATCGCCTTCGCCGCCGATCACCCGTTTGATAAAATCCTGATCAGGATTAACCGGATACTTGAAAACGATGATGTCCCTGGGTTTTGGTCGCGTGATGGCTACCCAGGTCTCGCCGTTGATGGGATTTTTGATCCCATAGATAAATTTATTGACCAACAGGTGGTCTCCGATAAGGAGCGTAGGCTCCATGGAGCCGGAGGGGATCTTAAAGGCCTGGACAATAAAGGTGCGGATAAACAGGGCCAAAATCAAGGCAATCCCTATCGCCTCGGCATACTCCCTGACCACCGACTTCTTTGTTTGCTGCGTGTGTGTATCAACCAAGAGGGGGCTCCTTGCACAGGTGGTGTCGCCTGGTAACGAATTCAGCGAGAGAGGATTGTCGGTTTCGCAAAAACGGCTCAACCGACGCTGGCACGCCCCGTAACACAT
>CAYSFY010000104.1:9496-15384 GCA_964430285.1 uncultured Desulfobulbia bacterium | reverse complement strand
AATGGTGAATTCGTTGGTCCGCACGGTTTGTACCGCCTCCGGGCTGGAGAAGATCTCCTTGGAGATCAGCTTCAGGTCCTTAAAGCCCGGCATCTTGGCCTCCAACACAATGCGTGCCGAGTCGCCGGTCTCCCTGCTGATCGGGTAGATCTTGGCGTCCGGGCCGCCAACCTCTTGCCAATTGGTGATCTTGCCCGTGTAGATCTCCTGAATCTGGGCCGTGGTCAGATGATCCACCTTGGTTACCGAGGGGTGGGTGGCGAATACCACCGCAGACCTACCGAACAGATGCTCAACCAAGCCGGCCTTTTCGGTCTCCTTCAACGGCCGGCCGATGCGGGCGATATCGGTCTTCCCTTTTTTGAGCGCTTTAATCCCGCCGCCGGAACCAATACTATCCGGCACCTCCACCGTAACCCCGGGGTGTTTGGCTTGAAATTGTTGGGCCACGGCCCGCAACACCTCCTGATTCTCGCCGGTGCCGGCCACCAGCAAGGTTTCCTGGGCACGGACCGGGCAGGCCCATAGAGATGCCAACAGCAGTAGGGTAAACATCGTGTTCATGGGAGTTCCTCCAGGTGAATAAATCATGGGACACCCCTCAACTCTTGCCGCCATCACCATTGCGGCGCAAGCGGTTTAGGATGGAGTCAATGCTCGAAAACCGGTCACCCTCTTCGACTTTCACCAGATGGTAAAAATCACAATCGAGACAGTTTTTGATCTTGGAGGCAAATGAGCCCTGGATCTTGCCCCCACACAACGTGCCGCCAATGGCCCAGCAGGCGCGGCCACCGCATTGTCCGCCATGGAGTCCGTGGATGGCCGTGTTATCGCAGACCGGGCAGGCCCCCAGGTCAATGACATGTTTCCCCCCCGGCTCTCGGCCGCACTGCATATACTCCCAGCAATTCAGACGCGGCAAGGTAATGCCCAAAGGGGCAAGCGCCTGTTGCAGCTTATCACTGGTCATCGGTTTATAGAGCACGGTGGTGTCTATCCTCTGGTCCTTGATAAAAGAGGGGGGAAACGCATCGCCCCCCAGGATCACCGTGTGCTGGGGATCAGAGGTCTGCGCCAAGGCCAGGGCCAGGACCTTCACGGCCAGATCGATCTCCGGGTGATGGTCCGGAGGGAGGGCCAGAAAGACCAGGTCAAAGGGCACCTGATTCGTGCAAGCATCCTGCAGTACCGTTACCCCCTGGCTGTACCGGGGACAGATGGTAAGGTCCCGGGTCAGCGGGCTGAGTAACACCATGAGCATGGAAGACTCGGTGATCGACAAGTCCACCACGAGGATTTTAGGTTCTTTTCGGCTATCCATACCGTTAACGCTCCTTGTGTGAATTTTGATAATGGTGTGATCGATCTCGGCTCTTTTCCGAGAAGAGGGCAACACAATTCCGGCAAGCGGAGGGGATGTCGAATTCCCCCTCCATACCGCCTGTTAAAAATTCTCACATTGTATCATAGTTGGCTGAATTGCAAACAAAAAATACATGTCACTATTTCAGGGAGATAGTATGAAAATAAAACAAATGGTCAATTGCAAAATAAGACTACAAATGAACGCTAAGAGGAGAGATGCACTATGATAACTGATGGGGTATAATGCTACCTTTGCGGGAGAGATGCGCCGCCGATCGCGACTGCCTGCGGGATCGGCTGTCCGCTGACAACATTGCCGGGGCATCAAGGTGAGATCAAGCATGCCTTGCTTGATCTCGGTTCATATCCATAACAACAACGGTAACTGTTCAGCTTGGTCTGTCGCACAGAGCCGCTGGGCCGCGGAGAGAGGTGTTTTATCGTTCTCCGCGGCCCTCCGCGCCGCCGCACTGCTGCTGATTAATCAGCCTGTCATGGCAACGGACCCGGATAGTCACCAAAGGAGATTCATGAAGATTACGGTAAAGAAGGTATCGGAAATTACCAACACCGATCTGTTGGTCTATTGTGTTCGTCAATCACTGGCAGAGCAGGCCCCGACCTGTCCCCATGCCGCCCTGGCCGAGACCATGGCCCGTGCCCATGCCGCCGGGGATTTTCTCGCTAAGGAGGGAGAGACCCTGCTCTGCTATCCCCCTGGGGCAGAGGACAAACAGGGGATCACCCGGATGCTGGCGGTGGGTCTGGGCAAGGAGGAGTTGGATCGCGAGCTGTTTCGTAAATGTGGTGGCACCATTGCCCAAGTTACCACCAAGACCAAGGCCAGTCAGGTCGTGGTGGTCGTACCGGAGGAGTTGGCCATGCCCTTGGCGGAGATGGGGCAGGCCCTGGCCGAGGGGATCATGCTCGGTAGCTACACCTTCTTGCGCCACAAAAGTGCCAGCGACGACGATGAGAGACCCCACATCATTGATGAGGCCATCCTCTGTGCCGGCAGGACCAAGGAGTTAAAGCAGGGGGTGGCCAAGGGTGTGTGGGGGGCGGAGGCCGCCTGCCGGGCTCGGGATATGGCCAATGAACCGGCCAATCACTGGACCCCCGCTCACTTTGCCGCCTATGCCCAATCCCTGGCCAAGGAGCACGCGCTCAAGTGCACGGTCTTAAGTAAGAGCGACTTGGCACGGCTGAAGATGGGGGGCCTGCTCGGGGTCAGTCAGGGCTCCAGCGAGCCGCCCAAGATGGTGATCATCGAATACCGGACCGGCAAAAAGTGCCCCACCCTGCTGTTGGTGGGCAAGGGGCTGACCTTCGACTCCGGCGGCATCTCCATCAAACCAAGCAGCGGCATGCACGAAATGAAGTATGACATGTGCGGCGGCGCCGCGGTCTTGGCCTGCATGGAGGCCGTGGCCCGGGAGCGGCCTCGCGGCCTCGACATCGTGGCCATGGTGCCGGCCACCGACAACATGCCGGGGCCTGGCGCCCTGAAACCGGGGGATGTCATCACCCAATACAACGGCAAGACCGTCGAGATCATCAGTACCGACGCCGAGGGTCGGCTGATCCTGGCCGATGCCCTGGCCTACGGCATCAAGCGCTTCAAACCGGAGGCGGTGGTGGATCTGGCCACCCTCACCGGCGCGGTGATTGTCGGCCTGGGCCACCATATCACGGGCTTGATGGCCAATAACGATGCGCTGGCGGAGAGGGTCGACCGGGCAGGCAAGGCGAGCGGCGAGCCGGTGTGGCGCCTGCCCTTGACCAAGGAGTATAGCAAACAGATCGACTCCAAGGTGGCCGATCTGAAAAACGTCGGCGATCAGGGGGCCGGCACCATCACCGCCGGTGCCTTTCTTCAGGCGTTCGTCGGGGACACCCCTTGGGTCCATCTGGATATTGCCGGCACCGCTTGGAGCTTCACGGAAAAGTCCTACATCCCCAAAGGCCCGTCCGGGATCGGGGTGCGGCTGCTGTTGGAGATGATCAGGAGTTGGTAACGGCTATGGGGGGATGGGCTGTGCGAGTGTAGCATGGCGGGGAACGATGCTCGCTGGCAGAAAAAAAGTGGACCCAAATAAAAAGGATTGATTTTGTCTTATTTGTCCTGTATAAAATAATCTCACCTGATAACCATTCTTACAAGGAGACAAAGCCATGACCCTAGTGACCCACGAAGCCCCCGATTTCACTGCCCAAGCCGTTATGCCCGACAACTCGTTTGCCCCTCTCACCCTCTCCACCCTCAGAGGCCGCTACACCCTGCTCTTCTTCTACCCCCTGGACTTCACCTTTGTCTGTCCCTCGGAGATCCTGGCCTTCAACCGTGCCCTGCCCGAGTTCCAGGCCAGGGACTGTCAGGTGGTCGGGGTGTCGGTGGACTCCCACTTCACTCACCTCGCTTGGAAGAATACCCCGGTCAACCAGGGTGGTATCGGCAATATCCAGTTCCCCTTGGTTGCCGATCTGGACAAGTCCATTGCCAAGGCCTACGGGGTGCTGCTGGAAACGGGCATCGCCCTGCGCGGACTCTTTCTCATCGATCGGGCAGGGCTTGTCCGGCACGCGGTGGTCAATGACCTGCCCCTGGGGAGAAACGTAGATGAGGCCCTGCGCATGGTTGACGCCCTGCAGTTCTACGAGCAGTGCGGCGATGTCTGCCCGGCCAACTGGAAGCTGGGCCAAGAGGGGATGAAGCCCACCAACGAAGGGGTGGCCATCTATCTCGCCAAGCACGCCGGGTGATTTTGAGCAGGCAAACATCACCCTGCCGCCACCACCACCAACCCCCCTTGGCCCCAACCTGCCGTTACCGGCTCGTTGGGGCCAATTGCGTTTACAGGGCCGACCAGGGTCTGGCGGATGGTAAACGCGCTAAACCCGGCCTGACGCAACAGGGCCAAGACCTCCTCCACGCTATAAAATCTGGCATCTTGGTAGAAGAGGCTACTCCCCTTCCCTGCCTCATACTGTTTCCCTAACGGGCTCATACCATCGATAAAGGCGAGCACCGCTCTCCCCCCCTTCTTCACCACCCGCCTGGCCTCGCGCAAGGCCACCAACGGCTCCGGCAAAAAGCAGAGCACCGTCACCAACAGGAGATAGTCCAGCACCTCCGTCTTTACCGGAAGGTCCTCGGCGCGGCCGTTGATGCACCCTACCCCGCGCCCCCTGGCCAGCTCCAGCATGCTCCAGCTGGGGTCAAGCCCCAGGCCCACCCCCAGCGGACCGGCAAAGCGGCCGCTGCCGACCCCCACCTCCAAGCCTCGCCCTTGCGGCAACAACGAACGCACCGCCCGCAGTTCCGCCTGGTAGACCAAGGGATTGCGGTCAAACCAGGCATCATAGGCCTGATGGTGTTCGGTAAAGGGAGAAGTCGCCATCCCCGACAGCTCAAAAGGCCAGGGAGAGCCAGGTGGCCAGGAACAGGACCAGGCTGATGATGCCGTTCATCTGAAAAAAGGAGACCTGAATCCGCGAGAGGTCCCGGGGGTTGACCACCAGGTGTTGATAGAAGAGACAGACCGCGGTGATGGCGAGCCCGAGGTAGTAGAAGAGACCAAGCTTCGCCATCAACCCGGTGACCAGGAACAGGGCGAAGGCCACGGCATGGAAGGCCACGGCCAGGCGGAAGGCACTCTGCCGGCCAAAGCGGGAGGGCATGGAGTAGAGCCCCTCCTCCCGGTCAAAGTCGGCGTCCAGGCAGGCGTAGACCATGTCAAAGCCGGCCACCCAGAACAGGACCCCCAATGACAGGGCATAGGGGAAATCGACAAGGCTCCCCCGCACCGCCACAAAGCCGCCCAAGGGGGAGAAGGCCAAGGCCACCCCCAACACCACATGGCAAAGCCAGGTGAAGCGTTTGGTCAGGGAGTAGATCAGGGTCAGGGCCAGGGCAAAGGGGGCGAGGCGCAGGGTCAGGGGGTTCAGGCTGGCGCAGGCGACAAAGAAGAGGATCCCGGCCCCGATCACCATCAGCCAGGCCTCCCACAGGCGGACATGACCTGCGGCCAAGGCCCGCTGGGCGGTACGCGGGTTCTTGCGGTCGAAGCGCAGATCGACGATGCGGTTAAAGCCCATGGCGCAGGTGCGCGCCCCGCCCATGGCCAGCACCACCCAGAGAAAGGTCATGGGCCGCGGCACCCCGCCCGCAGCCAGAAAGGCCCCCATCAGGGCAAAAGGCAGGGCAAAGACCGTGTGCTTGAACTTGATCATCTCAAGCATGAGCGAGATCTTTTTCAGCATGGGACCACCTCCGGGCCACCAGCCACCCCGGCCCAACGCTTGATGGAGGGCACTTCGATCCCCAAGAGGGTGGCCACTCGGCCGGCAAAGTCCCGGGCCAGCTCGTCGATGGTGCGGGGGCGGTGGTAGAAGGCGGGCATGGCCGGGCAGATGATGGCCCCGGCCCGGTCGGCCTTGAGCATGTTCTCAAGGTGGACCTGGTTGAATGGGGTCTCCCGCACCGCCAGCACCAAGGGGCGCCGCTCCTTGAGGGAACA
>CAYSFY010000104.1:0-9486 GCA_964430285.1 uncultured Desulfobulbia bacterium | reverse complement strand
TGCCCGATGGATGAGGTTGATGGTGTGGCCGCCGGCAATGGCCGCCAGAGTCCCCATGGTGCAGGGGAGCACCGCCATGCCGTGGTAGAGGCTGGAGCCGCTGGCCATGGGCGCGGTAAAGTCGTCCGGGCTAAACCAGCGGCAGGGGGGGAGCTCCTCCGGGGTGAGGCCCAGCTCGATGCGCAGGACCTGGCGGCCGGCGGTGGAGATCACCCCGTGTACCTCGACCCCAAGCTCGGCCATGAGCCCCAGGAACTCCAAGGCATAGAGGGCGCCGCTGGCCCCGGTCACGGCCAGGATAATCCGTTTGTTCATCACTTGATCCCCACGTAGATGGTGACGATGCCAAAGGTGAGCTGTCGGCTGTAGGCCTTGGCAAAGCCCGCCTCCCGCATCATGGCGAGCAGCACACTCGGCTCGTAGAACTGGGCAATGGAGCTGGCCAGATACTCATAGGCCTCCTGGTCGCCGGAGACCATGCCCGCCACCAGGGGCAGGACCTTGTTGAGGTAGAAGGCGTAGAGGGGCTTGACCACCGGGTTTTGCGGCCTGGAGAACTCAAGGATCAGCAGTTTGCCCCCCGGCTTCAGCACCCGGTGCATTTCACGTAGCCCCTGGTCGGTACGGGAGAGGTTGCGCACGCCAAAGGCCACGGTACACCCCCAGAAGCTATTGTCCCGGGCCGGGATCTCTTCGCCGTCCCCGCACACCGGCATGATCCTCTGCCTCCTGCCATCCTCGGGCAGGGCCTTGACCCCGGCCCGCAGCATCCCCTCGCAGAAGTCGATGGCCATCACCTGCCTCTCCTGGGCCTGACGGGTCAGCTCCAGGGACAAGGGCAAGGTACCGGCGCAGAGATCAAGCACCGGCCCGCTGGGGAAGGCCCGTAACTCGCGGGTGGTGACCCAACGCCAGTAGCTGTCGATCTTGAAGCTGACCAGGGAGTTGATCAGGTCATAGCTGTTGCTGATCGAGGAAAACTTCTCGCGGACAAAGGTCTTTTTCTCTTCGGGTGTACGCATCAAGGTCGCTCACGGGGTGTGTAGGTGTGGGGGTGGGCTATCCAACCAACCATTCTCATGTGTAGGGTGGGCAAAACGCTTCACCTTGCCCACCGGATTACTGGCCATCTGCCTATGACTATCAATAAGTTACACGACGCGCCAGCGTCGGTTGAGCGGTTTTTGCGAAACCGACAATCTTCAACGGCAAGGCCTCCGGCTCGGCCTCGCCCCGGCGGATCAGGTACTCACAAAACAGGGAAAGCCCTTTGATTTTAGCCGGACTCAGATCCAGTTCAATGCCTTGCAGATAGGCATAACAGGCCTCGGGCGCCATGGGGATCCTGGCGGCCACCCGCTGGCTGATCTCCAGCAAACGCTCCCGGCCCTGGCGCACACAACGCTGCAACTCCTCATGAATGGCCTTGAGCGTCTCCCCCTGTTGCCGGCGGAACGCCTCTCGCACCGCCCACACCGCAAAGACAAAAGGCAGCCCGGTGTGGCGCTGCCAGACCTCGCCCAGATCGAGACAGTAGGGGTAATGCCCTCCCTGTTGCAGACGCAGGGCCTGATCGCCAATGGCCAGCACGGCCCGGCATCCGGTCAGATTGTTCAGGTCCGTGGCCTGCAGGTATTGGGGGCGCACCCCGTAAAACTCCTCCAGGATGATCTTGATCAGCCCGTTTGAGGTCTTGGACTGGGGGCTCAGGCAGACCACCTCACCGCTCAGCCCCTCGGGCGGCAGCGCGGAGAAGAGAAAGACGCTGCCCACGGCGCCGGTGGCGCTGATGGAGAGATCGGCCAGCAGCCGGTACTCTCCCGGATGCTCGGCATACTCGTGGGACGAGACAAAGCCCAGATCCAGGGCGCCGGCCATCAGCATGCGGTTGAGCTCGGCCGGAGCCGCCTCCACCACCCGCCAGTCAGGGCGGTGCACCGTCTCCTTCCACACCTCGTAGAGGGCGGCGGTATTGATGAAGTTGACCATGCCGATACGGACCGTGGCCTTAAGGGTCATGGTGCACCTTAAGCCACTCGACTTCCGTGGCCACCCCCGAGTTGACCAGGAAGGGATAGAGCTCCCTATCCGGCCCACTGTAGGCAACGCTCAGCATCTTGGCCTCATGATTCAGGGCCAGCGCCCCGAGACGTGCTGACACCCCCAAGGTGTGCGCCCCACCCAGGGTGGCCATGCGGAAGATTAGCTCCGGCGCCACCTGGGGATGGTCCGCGCAGAGCAACCGCATCTCGTGCCACAGGTCAAGGGTGGTGTTGCTGGCCAGGCTATCCGTGCCCAGGCCCGGCAGGATCCGGTGCTGGATCATCAAGGGCAGCGGGGCCTTGCCCACCCCGAGCCTGCGGTTACTCCCGGGGCAGAGGCAGACCTTGGCCCCGGCCTGGGCGATGAGTTCCACCTCGCCGGGCAGCAGGTGCACGGCATGGACGCAGATGGTCCGGTCATCCAGGACACCCAAGGCCTGGAGATAGGCCACCGCCCCGCACCCTGGCGGGGCGGGCAGCAGTTCGCTTACGGATTGGCCGGTGGACAAGGCCCCGACCTGTTGCAGACGCTCGCCCAGGAAATCCAAGAAGCGGCCCTTCCCGGTCTGGAGAAACTCGATCTCGTCCAGGGACTCGGCCACATGGATGGGGAACAGTGCCCACCTCTGGCGGGCCTGCTCCTTCACCGCCCGGATCAAGTGCGGATGGCAGGAGTAAGGGGCATGCACGGTGGCGGCAACCTCCCCGGGCAGGGAGGCCAAGGCCGCTGTTGCCGCCGTCTCGGTCAGGCCCAGGATCTCCTGAAAAAAGAGGTGCTCCGCCTCCTGGCCCTCCCCCAGCTTGTGGCTGCCGGGCTGGTTGCCGATGTCGGCCACCAGGGCCACACCACGTCGGTACTGGCAATCGAGGGCCTCTCGTCCTGCCTCGGCAATCCGCGCGGTCGGGGTCTCCTCGGCCCGTCTGGCCAGCAGCACCCGGATCCAGGCGGTGATGTCATTGGCTGGCAACGATTCATCGCTTCCCAAGGTCGCCAGGTGGGACAACTCCAGGTGGCAGTGGCAGTTGATCAGGGCCGGGGTGATGACCCGACCCTCCAGCTCCACCACCTGCCCGGCATCCGGGCACAGGCGGCGGAATTGATCCACCGCCAGGATGCGCCCCCCCTGCACCAACACCCCGCCGTCGCGGATCACCGGGGTGGTCACCGGCACCACATAGGGGGCGCGATAGAGGGTTGGCGCTTGGGGGTTCATCGCTGGCAATGGTTACCCGGTCACCAGGGTGTAGTCCATCAACCGTTGGCAGGGGGTGAAGCCGGCCCCCTCTACCAAGGAACGGATCTCTGCCTCGCTCAAGCGGAAATGGACCCCGGCCGCGGCCACCACATTCTCTTCGATCATGGTGCTGCCGAAGTCGTTGGCCCCGAAGAACAGGGAGACCTGGGCGATCTTCGGGCCCTGGGTCACCCAGGAGGCCTGGATGTTGGCGACATTGTCCAGGAAGATCCGGGAGAGGGCGAGCATGCGCAGGTAGCCCATGGCCGTGGTCTTGGTGACCTGGGCCAAGGCGGTGTTGTCCGGCTGAAAGGGCCAGGGGATGAAGGCGGTGAAGCCGCCGGTGCGGTCCTGGAGCTCGCGAATCCGCGCCAGGTGCTCCACCCGCTCGGCCAGGGTCTCCACGTGACCGAACATCATGGTGGCGGTGGTGCGCATCCCCAAGTGGTGGGCCTCCTCCATCACCGCCAGCCAGGCATCGGTACCACACTTCCGGGGCGAGATCTCCTGGCGCACCCGGTCCACCAGGATCTCGGCCCCGCCACCGGGGATGGAGTCGAGCCCTGCCCGCTGCAAGCGGATCATCACCTCGCGGATGGAGAGCCCGGAGAGCTGGGCCAGGTGCTGGATCTCGGGGGGCGAGAAGCCATGGATATGGATGCCGTGTCCCTTGATAAAGGCGAGCATCTCCTCGTAGAAGGAGAGAGGCAGGTCTGGGTGCAGGCCGCCCTGGAGCAGGATCTGGGTGCCGCCCAGGGCCAGGGTCTCCTCGATCTTCTGCCCCAACTCGGCAAAGGAGAGCACCGACCCCTGGGCATCCTCCGGACTCTTAAAAAAGGCGCAGAACTTACAGGCCGAGACACAGATGTCGGTGTAGTTGACATTACGGTCGATGAC
Organism: uncultured Desulfobulbia bacterium; assembly: GCA_964430285.1. Lineage (GTDB taxonomy): Bacteria > Desulfobacterota > Desulfobulbia > Desulfobulbales > VMSU01 > VMSU01. Next base: position 5,312 of record CAYSFY010000104.1, on the reverse strand, counting down.
GTAGGTCACCCGGGTCTCGGGGTGGAGCCGCTGACGCACGGCATTGGCCAGGAAGCCCAACTGGTAGAGGTCACCCTGCTCGGCCAAGAGCAAGGCCTCGTCCTGGCCGATCCGCTCACCGGCCAGGACCTTATCGGTGATCTGGTTCATGGGTAGACCTTGATGGGGTTAAAGAGGGTGTCGCGCTCGATGGGCACCCGGCCCGCCTCGCGAATGATGTTGATCAGGTGCTGACGGGCCTGGGCCTGTTCGCTCTCGCCACCCGCCATGCGGGTGATGATCTCCTCCTTGACCGTGCCGTCGATGTCGTCGGCCCCAAAGGAGAGGGCGACCTGGGCCAATTTGATGCCGATCATCACCCAGTAGGCCTTGATGTGGGGGAAGTTGTCCAGGAAGCAGCGGGCCACCGCAATGTTCTTCAGGTCCTCGATGCCGGAGCTCTTGGCGAGATCGGCCATCTCTGTGTTCTTGGGGTGGAAGGCCAAGGGGATGAAGGTCATGAAGCCGCCGCTCTCGTCCTGGGCCTGGCGCAGCATATCCATGTGCTCCAAGCGCTCCTCAATGGTCTCGATGTGGCCGTAGAGCATGGTGGCGTTACTCTTGAGCCCCAGGCCATGGGCGGTCTTGGCCACCGTAAGCCACCCCTCGCCGGAGAGTTTTTTCTCGCAGGTCTTGGCCCTGATCCTGGGACTGAAGACCTCGGCCCCGCCACCGGGGATGGAGCCCAGGCCGGCGGCCATCAACTCTTTCAAGGTGTCGGCCACCGACAGATTGGCCAAGGTGGCCAGGTGGGCGATCTCCACGCAGGTGAAGGCCTGGATATGGACAGCGGGACGCACCTCCTTGATGGCGGCCAGGGCCTCCAGGTAATAGCTGAAGGGGAGTTCCGGGTGGATGCCACCCACCATGTGGATCTCGGTGATCGGCTCGTCCAACCGTTCCCTGACCTTGTTTCGGATCTCATCAATGCTCATCTCGTAGGCCAGGGGCGAGGAGGCGTCCTTGCCAAAGGCGCAGAACTTACAGAGATTGGTGCAGATGTTGGAGTAGTTGATGTGCTGATTATAGATGAAATAGGCGTTGTTGGCGTTTTTGCGCTCCCTGACCAGATTGGCCAGATAGCCCACGGCCAAGAGGTCGGGAGAGCGATAGAGGCGCGCCCCATCGTCGATGTTCAAGCGCTCCTCCGCCTGGATCTTGGCCAAGATATCGGCCAACCCCGCCTGTTTGATCATTGCTTCCATTTGGTGTCACTCCTTAATTGTATTATCGTTCCCACGCTCCAGCGTGGGAACGGGTGTGTGGGCGCTCCAGCAGGGGAACAGGTGTGTGAACGCTCCCGGCAGGGGAATGGGGTGGGGACGCTCCAGCGTCCAAACGGTATGCGGTCCATGCCGAGAAACCTCGGTATCAACCGCAACTCCGTACCGCAAGCCCATGTTTCAAGGTCTCAATCAGCAGATCAATGTCGGCCATCAAGGCGGACTCATCCTTGACCGCCAGCCGCAAACCGCCATCCAGATAGGTGCGGGCATAGCCCTGTAAAAAACGGTCCAAGACCGCGTCAATCACAAAGACCACCATGGCCACCGGCATGGCCACCACCTCCCCCCTCCCCTGCCCTTGGGCAATCAACGGCCCGAAGTACTCCATGGAGAAGAGCCTGACCTTGGCGATCAACTCCTCGCGGTGGGGGACATCCTGCTCAAAGAGGACATTGAGGTAAAGCTGGTAACTATCCGGATAGCGATTGATGAAGGCGATGCCGGCCAGGATGGTACGGCGCACCGCGGCCCACAGATCAAGAGCGTGCTCCGGCTCGGAGGGCTGCTGTACCGTCTCCTTGACCCGGCGGATGAACTGGTCAAAGATATAGAGGAAGATCATCTCCTTATTGGCGAAATACTGATACAGCGACCCCTTGGCAATGCCAAGCTCCTTGACCACCGTGTTCAGGCTGGCCTTGCGGAAACCATTGGTGGCAAACTCCCTGACCAGGGCGGCCTCAATCTTCAACCGCTTGTCGGGAGAGAGGTTGGTGAAGGTATCTTTGGGGGTTGAGCAGCGCGTATTCATCATTATGACCAGGTGGTCACAATACTACGACAGCGAGCCCTTCCGCAACCATTTTTGACGGTTTCGCAAAAACCGCTCAACCGCCGCTGGCACGCCCTGTACCCCATTGAAATTACATGGCAGATGGTCAACTTAACGGCTTTTCAGATTCCATCAATTTTAACAGTTCAGCTGCGCCGCCTAATACTTCCTGTCAAAGGCGGCCAGGCCGATGAGCAGCCGGACAAAACCGTAGGCGATCCAGGTCACCATCCGTTTCCACAGGGGTTGTTGATGCCACAAGGTCTTGGCCACCACCGTGGCGCCATTGTCAATATGGAGTTCGAGACTGGCCCGCAGTTCCTCCGCAAAGCCGGGGTCGTCAACAATGAGATTGGCCTCGCGGGCCAACAGCAGGCTGAAGGGATCGATATTGGAGGAACCGACCGTGGACCAGCGCTGGTCAATCACCGCCACCTTGGCGTGCAAGAAACTCTTATGGTACTCGCTGACCACGATGCCGGCGTCCAGGAACTGGCCGTAGAGGGCGTGGGTGGCAAAATAGAGGAGCAGATACTCTTGGCGCCCCTGGAGCAAGAGCACCACCCGCACCCCCCGGCCGGCGGCCCGCAGCAAGGCCTGGCGAAAACGCTGGCCCGGCAAGAAATAGGCGTTGGCGATGATGATCTCGGACTCTGCCTGATCGATGGCCTCAAGGTAGGCATCCTCAATCTCTCCGCGGTGCAGGATGTTGTCGCGGATCACTAGGGCGGCACGCTGCCCGCGCAAGAAGGTGGTCACGCGCGGGGCGCTTGTCCTGCTTCGCCACTGCCAATGGAGATTGACCCAGGCCAAGCGGTTCCACAGGCGCTGCACCTCGCGTAGCAACAAGGCCAACAGGGGCCCCTCGATGCGCACCGCGTAGTCATAGCGGGGGGGGGTCAGGCCCGGGGTGTCCATGTCGGCGATGATGTTGATGCCGCCGATAAAGGCCACCCGGCCGTCGATCACCACCAGCTTACGGTGCAGACGGCGCAGCCGGTTCCGGCGCAGGGGGATGGCTGAGAGCTTGGGGTTGTAGATCAGGACCTGCACCTGGGCGTTGACCAGCTGCACCCGGGTCTCGCGAAACATATCCTTGGAGCCGAAGCCGTCCACCAGGAGATGGACCAGGACCCCACGCCGGGCCGCCGCCGACAAGGCGGAGGCCACCGCCCTCCCCGTCTCATCGTCACTAAAGATATAGGTCTCCAGGAATATCTCCTTAGTCGCGCCGGCAATGGCCGTGATCAAGGCAGGGAAGTACTCCGTGCCGTTCTTGAGCAGTTGCAGCTGGTTGCCGTCCAGGAAGCGGGCGTCCATCACAGCTCAAGTTCGGCACTTAAGGCGGCATGGTCGGAGATCCTGGACCATGGCCTGCCATGGTGGACCTCCACCGCGTGGACCGTTAACCCGCGGGTGTAGATGCGGTCCAGGCGCAAGAGGGGAAAACCACTGGGGAAGGTGCGTGCCGAACGGCCGCGACGGTCGAGGAAGAGGTCCTGGAGGCCGAGCCCGGTCACCAGATGGGCACCGGCCTTGTTCCGCCAATCATTGAAGTCGCCGGCCACGATCAAAGGGGCCTCTGCCGGCACCAGCCTGCGCACCCGCTCACTGATGGCGGTCAACTGACGCCGCCTGACCCACTCGTGGAGACCCAGGTGCAGACAGAGGCAGTGGACATGGTGCGCACCCACCGCAATCTCGCAGTGGAGAAGACCGCGCTGCTCAAAGCGGTGGGCGGAGACATCCTGATTCTCGGCACTGATGATGGGGTAGCGGCTCAAGATGGCATTGCCGTGGTGGCCATGGTTGTAAACCGCATTGCAGCCGTAGGCATACTCCTGCCACATCTGCTCGGCGAGGAACTCGTACTGGGGGGCCACCGGCCAGTTGGCCAGGCGTTGTGCGTGGCGGAGATGCTCGCCCTGGACCTCCTGGAGAAAGACAATATCCACCTCCAGGGCGTGCAGATGGTGGCGCAGTTCATGGACCATCATCCGCCGGTTGAATTGCGAAAACCCTTTATGAATATTGTAGGTGGCGATACGCAGTTTCATGGCTGGCAGCGGCTTTATAGTTAACGGGGATCATTGGCCATATCCTGTATGCACGCGCTTTTCAGCCCTTACCCATGGACTTGGCCTTAGCCGTCAACCGAGTCAGCAACTTACGAGCCCACACGAATTCCGTGGCCAGAATGGCGAGACCCACCGGGATCACCACAATCGCCGGCCCCGGCAGCACGATCAAAGCCACCCCCACCACCAACACCGTAAAGCCGATGACGATGCGGATGACCCGCCGGGCCTGGTGGAGGGTGGCAAACCAGGGGCCTCTCTCTTTTTTGAATCGCTCTGTCATGACCATGTTGACAGTGTAACACCAATAGGTGCTGTCTGTCACCTCTCTGCCTCCAGATCCAGCAACGCTCGTTTGCGCTCAATCCCCCAGCGATAGCCCGCTAAGCCGCCGTCGCTGCGCACCACGCGATGACAGGGAATGGCCACGGCCAGTGTATTGGCGGCACAGGCATTGGCCACGCCCCGAATCGCCTTGGGCGCGCCGATGCGTTTGGCAATCTCCGCATAGCTTGCTCTCTCCCCCACCGGAATCTCCCGCAATGCCTGCCAAACCCGCTGCTGGAAGGCGGTCCCGCGCACATCCAGTCCCAACCTCGGGGCCTCCACAAAAGCGACCACTTGGCCTACGAGCTGCTCGAACTCCGCATCGCCGCCAATCAGGCAGGCTCGGGAAAACTTGTCTTGCAGGTCGCGCACCAGGGCCTCGGGATCATCCCCCAGGAGGATGGCGCAGATCCCGCGCCCGCTCATGGCAACCAGGATAGAACCGAGGGAGCACTCGCCGATGGCAAAGCGGATCTCGGCATGGGCGCCACTGGCACGGAAGTTCGAGGGGGTCATGCCCAAGAGCTGGTTGGATTGTTCATAAAAGCGACTTTGGGACGAATATCCGGCTTGGTAGATTGCCTCGGTCACCGTGTCGCACCGCTCAAGCAGAGCCCTGACCCGCTTGGCCTGGTGGGCCACCGCATAGGCCCGTGGCGTCAGCCCGGTTACCGCCTTAAAGAGGCGATGCAGGTGATACGGACTCATGCCGGCATGACGGGCCAAGTCTTGCAGCTGGAGGGGCTCCGCGGCGTGCTCTAGGAGCCTGTCGGACTTTCAGCATAGACATGGGCTGACATAAGTCCTTCG
>CAYSFY010000103.1:6481-15544 GCA_964430285.1 uncultured Desulfobulbia bacterium | reverse complement strand
GGCTGTAGGGGTTTAGGCTATTAGCAACAGAAAAACACGAGAAATGAACATTGTACTAACAGCATGCGGTTCTCTTGTGTGGCTAACAGCCTACAGTCTATAGCCTAAACAACCTGAGCAGTTACTGGTTCAGCCGCGTTGCCGGTTGGGGAGAAGAACGAAAGCCAACCGGGCAGTGGGTCCATCAACGGAGGTCCGCCCTCATTTCTAGCATAGCGTTCCCTCCCGGGGCATGGATTTTTTTCCGTCATACGCTATTTCCTCATTTCCTCCCTAATTTATCCACATTTCTCGGTTATGGTCTGTTTTAGTGGATGGCAAGCGGGGCTGACCCCGGAACAGAGGGACTCTCACCATAAGGAGACAAGTCATGAAACGAAAGATGATTGCAGTGGGTGCGTTGTTGGCAGTGTTGTTGGCAGGGGGCTATGCGGTACAGGCCGGTCCCATGGGTGCGGGATGCCGCACCCACAATGGGGAGGCGGGTGGCCACGGCTGCCGGTCGCGGATGAACTGTAAGGAAGATGGGGGGCGTTTGGATAAAATGGTTGTGGTCCTCGGCTTAAGCGACAGTCAGCGCCAGGAGATCGAGGCGGTGATGACGACGCAGCAAGAGAACATTGCCCCCTTGCTGGAGAAGATTGCCGCCGGCAGGCAACAGCTCTGGGAGGCAGGGCGGAGCAGCGAGCTGGACGAGGCCAAGGTTACGGCCTTAGCGGACGAACAGGCCAAGCTCATGAGTGAGATGATGGTCTCCCGGATTCGGGAAAAAAACCAAATCTTCGCCATCTTGACCCCGGAACAACAGGCAAAGGCCGAGGCCTTGGGTGAAGGGTGCGGAGTTGGCCCTGGATGCGGCGGTCCTGGATGCGGTGGCCCTGTCTGTGGAACGCCTGATGGTGTCCCTCCTGGCGGCTGTCGGCAAAGACCGGTGCCGGATGAAGCTGCCCCCAAGGCTGCGAAGTAAGGTGGGCGCATGAAGCATTATCCCTCCAGGGATTGACACCTTGATGATCCTTGCCGTGTAGTCTTTGCACAAACAAAAAGGCCCGGAGCGCAATGCTCCGGGCCTTTTTGTTTGTGGTCTCCAGCCTGAAGACCTGGCCGCATACCTGTTTCACCCGGTGGGCCGTTTCCAGGGCTTCTTTCGACTCGATTCCGCAAAGTGGACAGTTGCAAAAAGAAAAAGGCCTGATTTCTCAGGCCTTTTAGGAGAGTATCGGGGCGCCGTCCTTTAAGCCGACATGGCAACTCTATCTGTTTTTCGTATCTCCTTATGGGGCATAAGTCACGCTGATCCTCGATTCGGACACTTGGCCTTGATGATTGTAGTAGATGGTAGGTCTGGGGTCTCCCGATGGCGCATTATAGATAACTTCGAGCAGCAGCTTGTTCCCCATGGGAACTGTGCCACCATTTTGGATAGTCATCGTGGGGTACCAATCCTTTTGCACGACTGAGGCCGTAACTTCCCCAGAAGTTGCCACCAGCACTTTATTTGTCGTTGCCGGATCGTACGCATACACATCGAACGTCCACTGGTCGGTGGCGGTGGTGCTTTTTAGGGAGAACTTAGAAGTCATGGCCGTAATCGTTTGCTCCATAGTGCTATTGATCACACCACTATAAACAGTCACAAGCGTCTTTGCGCCAGTGCCAATAGGATTTGCAGGCTGATAATAGATAGCGGACGCGTCTAGAAAAGTATTGTTGACGTTAGCGAAGGTCAACGATGTCAGTGGAGGATCAACGGTACTTGAAAAAGTACCCTTAAGGTAAAATTGTGTTGGGCCAGAGGTGATTGTCGCGGCGCCAACCAATCCGGCGGAGACCAGGTCTTTAGTGTTATACGCGCATACCCGGTAGTTGGCCTTAAGGTTGACGGGGAGTCCGGTGTTATGCACGAAGCTGGTAGCCGTGCCAGTAAAGACCGAAGTCCCTGCCGTGGTTTGCGTGTAGCCGCCTGCCGGGTCTTCCACGGTCTTGACGGTACAAGCAAATGGGTGGTTAGCCGGAATTTCGCCCGACATCCACCGAACCTCATAGGTGTCGGTTCCTCGGAGTCCAAGGTGGGTATCGGTTGCCGCGTCCCAGGTTAAGGTGTTTTGACCGACACCAGGAGTTACCGTCAAAGAAGCCCCGTCCACGGGGCCACTCTCAACAATCGCCCATACGACATCCGAGTTCATGACGACACCAAGCTTTGTCGTTGCCTTCATCTTCATCGTCACCGGCCCGTTAGGCAGGGCAGAATAGGTATACGCACAGGTAAACGCGGGTGGGTTACTCTCTGGAAGGTCCAAAAAGTTCCCTGTCGTCCAAGTCGCGCCATTGTCCGCGGTGCTCATGCAACTATCGATGTCAGCGGCTGTCCCGGCAAAAACTGACTTAAAGGTAAATGAGCCGTTGATGTAGCCCCCGGTCAAGCCTCCGGAGGCCTTACTGAAGCCATGGTAAGTTTGGGATGCATTGGTGGAAGGATGGCAGGTGGAGCACGTACTTGGACTAAACACCGTATGGTTCAAGGCACTGCCGCCCAGTGCCCATCCTGTTCCACTATGGCAGGGCTTACAGCTTAGTTTATGGACCTCGGGATTGCCGAATTCATCACTTGCGTCAAAGGGGGCCAATAGCGCATTATGGCACCTGTGGCAACTCTCCTCATCCCTCAAATTATTGTAGTGATCCCCATAGCTTGCATGGGTGCTGGTGAAGGTCATGCCTCCTCCGCCCGGGAAAGTATATGAGTGGCAAACATTGCAGCTCGAAGTGCTTCCTAAGGTGTGTTTTCTGGCATCGCCGGTCATGTAGACCACACCACCTTTGGTAGCGCCCCCGACTAGACCGTTGACCAAAGCCCCGGTGCTGCGGTGGTGGCAAAGTTCACAGACCACCTGTCCCTCCCTCACTCCTCCCGCGCCTAACTTGTCTTCTGATATTTTATGGATAGTGCTCACGACATTGGTCGCCGTATCTCCTGACTGATTATGACAGGATTCACAGGAAGTGCCATTTTTGCGCAGGAAGGTATTGTGATAGCTATCGACATTGACATGGTTGAGGAAATAATCGGCATGACATGCGGTACAGCTACCGCCAAGTGCAGGCATGGCACTTGCCTTGCCGTACGCTGCTTTCAGTGTGCCGTCGCTGTTGTGGCAGGTAATACAGGCGTCATGCACTTTATTATCGGTAGGACTCACTGGCATCCCGTTGGCCAAACCAGCGGTTGCAGTATGACACCATGAGCATTCCGGGGCATCAGACACAAAGGAGTTGTGAGGGGCGACCAATTTCTCAGGGGCGTCTCCATGACATTGGTCGCACTCGCCGGCAGCGGCGTAGCCGTGCGCTGAATCGTGATGGATGGTGCCGCCTGTCTGTGCCCGGCTTCCATGGCAGGCAATGCAGCTGCCGCCAAGGGTAGGCATGGCGATCGCCTTGCCGTACGCCGTCTTTAATGTGCCGTCGGTATTGTGACAGGTCGTGCAGGCATCATGAACCATACTGTCGGTGGCGCTAATAGGCATGCCGGTTATGGTGCCGGCGGTGAGAAGATGGCAGAGTGAGCAATCGTTATCATCAGCAACGGCAACGCTGTGGTTGGCTGTCTTTTTGCCGAAGCCACTGTCATGACACTGGATGCACCTCCCATCAGCGGCATAATGATGCTCGGAATCGTGATGGATGGTGGCGCTGGTAAGATTCAGCTCGGTGGCATGGCAATCAATACAGGTCGAGCTGTTGGTGGCACCCACGAAATCAGCGGCGCCATCAATGCCATTAGCGGGATCGCCATTCTTGCGAAGGCCACCGCCGGCCGAACTCACATGACACAACCCGCATTTCGCGCCATGGATGACATTGATGATACTGACATCGGTACTGTTCGGGTTGTGGCAGGTAGCACAGTTTCCAGCCCAGGCAAAACTGGTGTCATCGTGACCCTCGCCTTTAAAGCCTTTTAAATGTTGGTGGCATATCGTGCAGTTTCTGCCGTTACGATCGAGGTGGGTATCGGCACCAGCAGGCATCTCGCCGGTATTGGCATAGTGAGTTGTGAGGGTATGGCATACCTGACAGATGCCGGTCGTGGTTGACCCTTCATCCCTGACAAACCCGCCATTGGGATCAAAAAATTTGACAGACCTTGCATTGATGGAGTCTCGAATCAAGCCGCCATAGATCAGGCCAAAGCTATTGCACGTGGCGGAATTGAGTTCGTTCGTTAGCGGATCTCTGTAGCTGGTGTTGATCATGTTGGCGTTGATTTCGCCTTTTACTGTAACTTCGGTAGCGCTTGCCGCAACGATGGAGAAGGTGTTTGATCTCTTAACCGTATCCTGCACTAGAATCAAACCGCGGCCAGGGGTGGCCCTGCTTTTGTTAACCCAAGAAAGCGCATCCTCACTATCCCCCACCGCTGGCCAATTTGGGTTATCGGTGGCCGAGTAAGTGATGGTGGTTTCCTTGTTAACGCCATCATATATAGCTGAAATTCCGGAAATAGTCCCTGTGGTTAAATACGGAGAGGTCTCGCTGTTCGCCCAATTTAATTGATCCTGGTAGTGGGGGTTGTGGCAGGCGGTGCAAGCCCTAATCCAGTTGCCATGACTATTGGAGCCAATAACCGCTGAGGAGTGGGTCAAGACCTTTGGCCCGGGGCCAGCATCCGCGTGACAGTTCAAACACAGGGCATCAACAACGGCTGTGAAGTTAGACTGCTCTTGAGCCGGTGAATACTGCCACCAAAACGAATAGGTGTGACAGGACGAGCAACTGATGCCGAAGGTATCGTTGTGCGGGGCATCAGTCACCGCTGATTGCACTCTCACTGCCATTGATCCAACCAAAAAAATGCAACAAGAAAGAGTAAATGCCATCTTTGATCTTCTGCCCCATACTCTCATCGGTTATCTCCCCCACCAGTTAAATCACTATCAGGATCATCCCCCACATTTTCTTGTAATTACTAGAAAAATTGCTCCCTTATCGTCCTTTACTTGACGGTTTCGTAAAAACCTCTCAAACCACCACTGGTACATCCCGTATCACATTGAAATTGCATTGGCAGATGGTCAGCTTCTCGACGTATTGCGATGCCATCATTATTTGGATCCGTCCCTTTTTTGTTCCGACTGACTGTAGTTTCGGCTATTCTTTTTATGAATGTCAATTCATTTTTTGCAATAAGCAAATACTTAAGAGCTTATCGTGATATGAAAATACAGAATAGTATTAGTATGAAAACTAGGGTGTTATTGAGTAACAGCTACCACAATGCGGGATTTGTGTATCAAATGACCAAGAGCTGGCACACTTAAAATAAGAGATTGGATATGATTAGTTGCCATAACAGATTTTCATTTTACGCCTACGATTAGTCAAAAAACACCTTCGAGGCATTGCTGGTCGTGGCGAAAAAATTAAGTGAAAAAAAATGGTCGGGGAGATTATTGGCTAAGGGCAACCTAACTTTTGATGTGACGTTCCGATTGTCAATGACGCATGCAGGTTGCTGATCGCCACAAGGTGAAGGCCTTTCTCCAAAAAAAAAAACGGCCCCGCCATTGTCCAGCCTGTTGACCAGGTTGGACAATCCGGAGCCGTTGCTCGTTGCCTGATATGTGGCATATCAGGCAGTTTTATCAACGCCGCCCATTAAACTGATGGCATAACATTTTGTATTTAAACGTTTTGTTCAGATGGACAAAATCAGAAGACCCCCAAAACGACCCCCCAACATAAAAAGTTCCACCTTAAGCATGGAGGGCTTTGTTCAGTGTTTCGGTGGCCCATTGATTCAGGCTTTTCCCTGCCGCTGCGGCCGAGGCGGCGATAGCGGCGTGTAGTTCAGCATTGACCCGGATTAGGAGTTTACCGGAATACGGTTTGTTGGGTTGCTGGCCAAGTTTGGCGCAGGCATCAAGGTACCCGTCAACCGCTTCACGGAAGGAGTTTTCCCGTTCGCCGACCGATTCACCGTGAAAACTGACAATATCCCTGATGCCGATAATATGGCCGACAAAGATATGATCTCCGGCGTCAAACTCGACACGGGCGGCATAGCCTTTGTAGGTCATAGCGTTCATGGCGTAATCCTCAACTCGGAGAGAAAGTGACGGGCGTCCTTCACCCGATACCGGAGCGCGGCCTTGTCTGGGTGGGGACGATGGAAGGTGGCGCGGAGGCTATCCTTTCCAAAAGTGACCGTGGAACCGTTGCCTTCTAACTCGCACCATCTTGTTAAAGAAAAGCGTCATGCTGCCAATAATTCGGCGCGCTGTACTTTGGGTGCACCAGCTTGGCGAGCTTGCCAGAGGTCGTACACGGCCTGCTGGCCGAGCCACAGATCAGCACGACCACCGTTTTCAGTCCCAAGCCAGCCTTCCAAGCGTAAGGCCATTTCCGGAGAGATTGCGGCATGTTCGTTAAGGACTCGGGATAAAGCGGCACGGGTGACACCAAGTTGCTTGGCGGCTTCGGTAACTGTCAGACCGAGAGCTGGTAAGATGTCCTCTCGTAATGTCTCGCCTGGGTGTGGTGGGTTGTGCATTTGGGTCATAGTCGTCACTCCTAGTAGTTCGTTTCATTAAAACATTTACATTTTTCTGTTCAGCCTGATCCTGTCGAATGCCAGTATTGGCGCGGCCATCACGGTTCGACAAGCTCACTGTGAACGGTAATGGTTTTAGCGAAACGAACTACTAGTGGTAGTCCTGATAGTCAATCAGCACGGCGTCCTCGTTATCAAAATCGAACGTCAATCGCCAATTGCCATTCACCCATATCGACCAATGTCCAGTGGTCAACTGGTGTAGCCTCCAACCCGGCACATTCATGTCGTTTGGGCCTTTGGCAAAGTCGAGGCGGATCAACTGTCGCTTCAACTTTTGGGCATGATGAGGTTGTATGCCTGCTTTGCTGCCAGTCTCAAAAAATACTTGCAGTCCTTTGTGCCGAAATGATTTGATCATGCTGAAATTGTATAGCGTAACGTTACGGATGTCAACAGGGAATCGTTTGCAGCGGTTTTTTTGAATGTAATCACCGGGAACTTCTCAACGGGTGGTACACTTTTCACGACCACTTTTGGTACATTTTGCCACGACCATCGACACTCGCCACAAAAACAAAAACGGCTCCGGATTGTCCCGCCTGATGACCAGGTTGTCGAATCCGGAGCCGTTCATTTTTTGCCGATATAATAATATCGGGCAGTTATGAATTCCGGGGCGCCGTCCATTAAACTGATTGGATAATTACTTGTATTTGATAGATTTATTGTGTAGGCGAAAAACGAAAGACCCCCAAAACGACCCCCAAAAATAAAAGTCCCCTACCCTATACCCGGTAGCTCGGTGCCACGACTCAAGATCTCAATATAGCCCGCGTAGCTGAACAAGCGGTTACGTTTCTGGGCCGTCAGTTCCTTCACGATGCCGAGTTGCTCCAGATGGCCAAGTGCCTTGTTGACCGTGGCTGGGGTGATGCCGGTCTTCTCCACCAGCGAGCCCGAGGTGGCGATGGGGTGCTCCATCAGAGCCCGGTGGACTTGCAGGGTGGATGCCGCTGCCCGGCCCAGGCCGATGATCTTGTCGTGATCCTGATGAGAGAGGTTGAGAAGCTGCTGCGCGGTTTCCACCGCCTGGGTGGCGGTGACGATCACTGCCTCGGCGAAGAAGTCGAGCCAGGCCTCCCAGTCGCCGGTGAGGCGCACGGTATTGAGTAGCTCGTAGTAATACTGGCGGTGCGTCTTGAAGTAGAGGCTGAGGTAGAGCATTGGCGCCTGCAGAATCTTTTGCTCGCACAGCAGCAGGGTGATCAGCAGGCGCCCCAGACGGCCGTTACCATCGAGGAACGGGTGAATTGTCTCGAATTGCACATGGGCCAACGCCGCCTTAAGCAGCACCGGGGCCGGCTCCGGCAGATCATGGAGGAAGAGTTCAAGCTTGCTCATGCACTCCAGCACCTCATCGGCCGGGGGCGGGACGAAGGCCGCGTTCCCCGGCCGGGTGCCGCCGATCCAGTTCTGGCTGCGCCGGAACTCGCCCGGGGCCTGGTTGCTGCCCCGGCCCTTGGTCAACAGCACGCCGTGGATTTCCCGGAACAGTCGTAGCGACAGTGGCAGCCCCTCCTTCAATAGACGCAAGCCATGATCGAGGGCGGCAACATAATTGCTGACCTCCCGCACGTCATCCAACGGCACGCCCGGCGCTTGATCCAGCTCGAACAAGAGCAGGTCCGACAGCGAAGACTGGCTCCCCTCGATCATGGAGGAGAGCACCGCCTCTTTGCGGACGTACATGTAAAGGAATAGTGAGGTGTCCGGTAGCAGGGTCGAGACGCTGTCCAGCCGTCCCAGCGCCAGCAATGCCTGGTCGAACTTGCTACGCAGTTCAGGCGTCCAGTCGATGGGCGGACGCGGCGGCAGTGGCGCGGGCACGAAGGCCTGAGCCCTCTCTCCCACTGTCGATATGATCACGTATCTGCCTTGAAGCTCTCGCTTCATCCTGCCTGCCTCGAACTAAAATAAGATTCGTCTTTATTTTACCTTAATCATGTATCGTAAAATAAAGAATCGCGAAGAATAAATCAATATGATTTGGTGAAGCTGGCCAACGGTAGAGTTGCCAATGGTAGTAGTAGCCCCATGGAGCGAGTTGTGAATAGAATATCAGCGGAGGTTGAACACCCCGCCTTTCATCAACCTGGCGGAAGGACCCGCCGATTTAGGAGGAAAAACTGGACCAAGCAAACACGTTCGATTTGCCGAGCGGTCCCATGGTGCAAAAGCGTCAGAGATTCACCCCCCCCCCGGCCCCTTAAGCCCGCATATCTACACCAGCCCTACGCAATTTTTTGAACACTGCCTCTGCAATCTCGTCAGCACCCGGTTGCACGTCAATGATCGCCTTGAAGCCCTTTTCACAGCTCATCTCGAAGATGTCCCGAAACTCGGCATCCATTGCATGGCGCCGGTCGTCCGCCAGTTCCAGCCAGCCGGTAAACAGCGCGTCCGGCTTGCCCTCCTTCATGGCGGCGAAATCGAGGTCGGTGAAT
>CAYSFY010000103.1:0-6416 GCA_964430285.1 uncultured Desulfobulbia bacterium | reverse complement strand
GGAAAAAATCCTTGGTAGAGTAATGTCTGGCCATCTATTACCTCCCTCGATTTTGGTATTTATAAGCTAATTTGGATGATGCAAGACATTACTGTACATTGTTGAATTTTCGAAGTAAAAAGTTTCGCTAGTTGAAAAGTGGATCGATGTCCGAGTCTGTAAAAAACAAAAGGTAATCCCATGACCACTAAAACATACCTCGAACAAGCTATCGAAGAAGGCTTTGCCAAAATCACCGGTGAAGGCAAGACCCAGCGGATTCACTACGTCGCGGCGAGCCATTCTGAACGTTGGTCCGACCCAGAGGAAAAGGTACGGGCCGAGTTCTGGGCGGAACTGATCTACAAATACGAATACCGACCCGAACGAATGCGTTTCGAGGTGAAGGTGCCGCGCCGTACCCCCAATGACCTTGCTGACATTGTCATCTACAAGCAGGATGACGATGAACTGAAGGCCCCGTGGTTCGTGTTCGAGTGCAAGCGCGCCGATACAAGTGATGCTGCATTCTCTCAAGCCATAGAACAAGCCTGCGGTAACCGCGCAAGCCTCGGTGCGACCTATGCCGGAACAGTTGCCGGCCTGACCCGCCGCCTGCTACGCTTCGATAAATTCCCAGCCGGCGAACGCGACAAAAACATCATGACGGACATCCCTGTTCGTTATGGTAAGCCGCCTGAATGGCGTTTTTACAAGAACGAACCCGGCAAAGACCTTGCCGCCATTCCGCGCGAGGCGTTGCGCTCGGCAATTCGCAAATGCCATCAGACCCTTTGGGAAGGTGGCCGTCGTAGTCCCATTGCCGCCTTTGGCGAGTTCTGCAAACTCGTTTTCGTCAAACACCGTGACGAGAAGAACCAAGACCGTGAAGACGGAAATCCCTACGCCTTCCAGCGCCGCGACGGCGAGACCGCTGAAGAACTCGCGTTGCGCATTCATCGTCTTTACGATGCGGAGAAATCAGCCGATCCAACCGTTTTCGAGGGCAAGATCAATATCGAACCGGCCATCCTCGCGCAATGCGTGGAACACCTGGAAGGCATTTCGCTTGATCGAACCGAACTGGACACCAAGGGCGTTGCCTTTGAGGAGTTCATGGGCGGCTTCTTCAAAGGTGACTTTGGTCAGTATTTCACCCCGCGCGAACTCATTGCCTTTGCGGTCGAAGTCCTCAACCCAGACCGGAAAGATATAACACTCGACCCGGCTTGTGGTTCTGGTGGCTTCCTACTGTACGCCCTCGATCATGTCCGCCGCGAGGCCGACCGCAAGAAAAAGCCTGGCTCCGTTGATCACTTCCGGTTTTGGCACGACTTTGCCGAAAAAAAGCTGTTCGGCCTGGAGATCAATGAAGAACTGGCCCGCGTCGCCAAGATGAATATGATTATCCACGATGACGGTCACACCAACATCGTTGGTCACGATGCGCTGGACTTCTTTGTTCAGCCCATGTCCGCCGACGGCAAGCCGTTGGGGCAGATCCGCGAATATCTCCTCGACAAGAACAAGGGCCTCAAGCCCGGCAGCTTTGACCTCATCCTCACCAATCCGCCTTTCGGCTCCGTGGTCAAGCGCACCGAAAAGGCCGAGGGCTACCTGGAGCAGTTTGAGCTGCGAAATTTCCTGGGCAAAGGCGTTACAGGTGAAGCACCCGATGGTGAAGGGGATGAGACTTTTGCGGACGCAAAGAAAGGAGCCAAGTCAATTAAAACCCGCGCCAGCATCAAAACCGAAATCCTGTTTTTAGAGCGGGTGCATTCCTTCCTCAAGCCCGGCAAAGGCCGTGTTGCCATTGTGCTTCCTGACGGCATTCTTACCAACTCTTCGCTGCAAGGAGTGCGAGACTGGATACTGGCCCACTTCCAACTTTTGGCCGTGGTCTCCCTACCGCAATTCGCCTTTGCCCATTACGACGCCGGGGTGAAGGCCAGCATCGTCTTTATGCGCCGCTTGGCTGAGGGGGAGACTGTTCCCGACGACGCACCTATCTTTATGGCTCTAGCCGAGAACATCGGCTATGACGCCACCGGGCGTAAGACCTTTGCTGTGACGCCGGTGAGCGAAACACCGGAAAAGGAAAAGGTTGAAATCTTGAGTAGCGACCTATTCGATTACCGTGTCTTCTACGAGTGGAGCACCACCAACCCCAAGAAGCCAGGCTGGAGCGAGCGCCACCGAGAGATCATCCCCAACACCGGGCTGGTCGCCCAATGGCGGGAGTTTCAAAGAGACCCGACGCCTTTTTTCGTCTGAGCCCCGCCGCTAATGGGAAACTTTGCTGGTTTGCCATCCGACGGGGCGATATTGAAAATCGTTTTGACGTAAAATATTTTGCACTCCGGGAGACGCTCGCATCCACCCGATACCCACTTAAATCACTAGGTGAGTTGGTTTGTGAAGAACCCAACTACGGGGCAGGGTCGCGTGCGATAGCTCGGACAGTTTTTGGACAGCCGCGTTATATCCGTATCACGGACTTCGGGGAAGACGGTATCGAGCCAGGCCATGAATACGTCACGGCAGATCCGATTGAGCCGGGTTGCGAGCTAACAGAAGGCGACCTGCTTTTTGCCCGGAGTGGTGCAACGGTTGGCAAGACTTACCTTCACGAAGATGTCAGTGAACCGGCCTTGTTTGCAGGCTATTGCATCCGTTTTCGCTTTCGCCAAAGTGTTGCTCTTCCAAAATTTATTTATTGGTTCACCAAAACGGAGACCTATGCACGGTGGGTTGCGACCATCCAGCGTCCCGCCGGTCAGCCGAATATCAATAAGGAAGAGTTCAAAACCGTTGAGGTTCCATTACCGGGAACAGCGGAACAGACAAGACTCATTGTCGCGATGGAAACAGCAAGGGCGGAGCGTCGTGCCAAGCAGGCGGAAGCCGATGCATTGCTTGCCGAACTCGACGACTATCTCCTTGCCACCCTCGGCCTCACCTCACCTCCCAAGGACGAGCGCAAGGTTTTTGGTATCACTCGGTCCCTAGCAGCACGACGTTTCGACCCGCAATTTTTTCACCCCAAACATATTGAAATTGAAAGGCAGCTTCAACACGCTTGTTCCAGAGATGACCTTTCAATTATCGGGTTAGGTGAGTTGTGTAGCAAAATTGTACAGCCTGCCGAGTTTATTCGAGAATATGAAGATGCACATGAAAATGCGGTTAGATTTTTACGTGCCTCAAGTGTCCGTGATGGGCATCTTGATTTGAACGACCATCTTTTTGTCGCCACTGAAAAACTGGAACGATCACTGCAGTCTTTTATTGATGAGGGAAACTTATTGGTTACAAGAACTGGCGCGAAAGCTGGTTCTGTTTGCGCTGTTCCAGCTCTAGCACATAAATTTGCAGTTTCATCTCACACCCTTAGATTAATAATAGATAGAACGAAAGCGGTGCCAGAATTTGTTGAGCTATTTCTTATAAGCACATTTGGGAAAAATCAGATTAATCGTTTATTTACTGGAGCTGCACAACCCCAGTTACAAATAAAGTCTATACAAACGATCCTTGTTCCTTTGCCTAGCATTCAGACGCAGCATGTCATTGCAAACGAAGCCCGCCGTCGCCGTGAAGAAGCCAGCCGACTGCGTGCCCAAGCCGAGACAGGTTGGCAGGCCGCGAGACACTGGTTCGAGGAACAACTGTTGGGGCCAGCGTCGCCATGATTTGTGAGTTCTTGATTGCCTACAACCGGGCGGCAAACACCGAGATCGTTGGCAGTATTCGGGATTGCCTTGCTAAGGTCTTGGAAGACAACTTGAATGAATTTGATCATGAGGCAGTAGCGCGGATGGTCATCCCCAGCGTGGAACGGGTGGGCGAGGCTGCCATAGGAGAGGATGGCAATACCTACCGCCGTACACTGTTCGGCTTCGCGCTCAATCTGCCAGAGGAGACCGAATCCCCGCGCACCGTGGTGGATGAATTCGCGGAGGCCTTAAACACGGCCCCTATCGTACATCTGGTCAAGTTCGATGATCCCTTGATCCGTGTCGAGCTGGCTCGTTGGGCTGAAGAAATCTACGCCCTGGAAATGAAATTACGGCGGGTGCTGACGTTTGTCTATCTGCACGCTTATCAGGACGGTGACCCTTATGAGTTGTTGCATGAAGAGGTTGTCCAGCCGATGAACAAGGAGCGGCCCAAGTCCGAGCAGATGAAGGAAAGGGCCGAGAACCAGTTTTTCTATCTGACCTTCAGCCAGTATGTTGGGCTAAATCGCCGGCCAGAGTTCAAGCTCTCCGACCTGCTGGACTTGGTTCGCAATAAGGAGGCTTATGACGGTTTTCGCGAAGAGCTTGCCCGCGTTCCCGTCGCGGATGAAGACGATGCCGTGTTGCTCGCAGGACTCAAGGAACGAATGGACGCTATCGAGGCCATGCGAAACTGCTGCGCCCACAGCCGCAGGCCATCAAAAAAGGTAGAAGAAAACTACCTCAACGCTCGCCCCTTGCTCGACCAACTCCTGGACAGCTACCTCGCCCGTTGGGAGTGGCAAGAACCGGTGGAAGAAAACCTTTGGGATCAAGCGGCGCGTGAGGCAGTGGAGCGTGTGATCCAAGATGCCCAATGGGACGAAGAAGCACGACAGATTACGCTGTTTGATGCTGACGATAATCGTATCCACATGACGGTCGGCAGCAGAGAGGAACTTTATAATTATTTGGCACAGATAGCATCTAGCGCTTTTTATGCAAATGCGCCCAGAGCTGACGGTGCCTTCCTCGAACAATGCGACGAATACGGCGTTCTTGAATCTGTGCTTATGGATTACGAGGAACGGTTGGAGGATTTTTTGGGCAACGAGACACCTGCCGATGATTGAACTTTAGGAGGCACGTAATGGCAATCTGGCTAATCTGCGCCGGTTCCCACGGCGAAAACTAACAGAAGTTCATCCAGGAGAACCGGGTCTATGTTACTTGGGACGCTCTCGATGTAAATCTTGCCAAGCTGGCCGACCGGCCCGCGCTGGTGGCGGCGATGACCCAGCGTTACCCGGACACCAAACCCAAGGCGATTTCAAATTGGGTAAGCCAGGTGTGGCCATTTGCCCATGAAATCAAGAAAGGCGATTTGGTTGTCTTGCCGCTCAAGTCACAGCCAGCCATCCAGATTGGCGAAATCACCGGTGATTACCACTTTGAATCTGCCGGGCCAGACCCTTATTTTCACTGGCGACCAGTGAAATGGATTGCCGAGGCCGTGCCGCGTATCAATTTCGGTCAAGACTTGCTCTATTCTTTTGGGGCTTTCAAAACGATCTGTCGCGTCCAGCGCAACAATGCTGAACAACGTATCGCCGCCATGCGGGCAAGCGGTTGGAAACCGGAAACCATTGCCGCCGCGACTAAGGCAACCTCACCGGTCACTGATGACGCCGGCGAAGACACCAACCTTGAAGAACTCGCCCAGGATCAGATTGCCCAACTAATCGCCGCCCGCTTTAAAGGCCACGGCTTGACCAGATTGGTGGAGGCCATCCTCAAGTCCCAAGGGTACACCACCTACCGCAGCCCGGAAGGCGCCGACGGCGGCGCGGACATCCTCGCGGGTGCCGGTCCGCTGGGCTTCGGTGCACCTCGCTTATGCGTTGAAGTGAAATCAGAGAGCAGTCCAATCGACCGGCCCACAGTGGATAAGCTTTTGGGGGCGGTTTCCAAGTTCGGCGCCGACGAGGGCCTGTTTGTTTCGTGGAGTGGATTCAAGAGTAAGGTGCAGAAGGAACTGGCGGCCAGCTTCTTCCGGGTCCGTTTGTGGAGCCAGAAGGAACTGTTGGAGCAACTCTTCGCCCACTATGACCACCTGGATGAAGAGCTGAAAGCAGAGTTGCCGCTAAAGCGAATTTGGACCGTGGCGGCGCAGGAAGAAAAATAACTGCCTCTAACCTGGTGTTGATCACCAGAGTGAAAGATTTGCAACCCAACCGGATTGTCTTCAACACGGTCTAAGGGGTAAGACGATGACGGAAAAAACATTGGCTGTTTTTGAAGGGAGGCACGTTCGCCGCCATTACGACGAAGAGACCGGAATCTGGTACTTTTCGATAGTGGATATTGTGCAAGTGCTGATCCAGCAACCCGACTATCAGGCCGCCCGCAATTACTGGAAGGTATTGAAAAACCGCTTGAACAAGGAGGGCAGTGAAACGGTTACAAAATGTAACCGGTTGAAAATGACGGCCTCCGACGGCAAGATGCGACTGACCGATGTTGCCGACCCGGAGACCCTGCTCCGCCTTATCCAGTCCGTGCCCAGCCCCAAGGCGGAACCGATCAAGCTCTGGCTAGCCAAGGTCGGCTACGAACGGATGCAGGACATGGCCGACCCGGCCCGCTCGCTCGATCGGGCGCGGGAGTTCTGGCAACAGCACGGCCGAAGCGAAAAATGGATTCAGCAGCGGATGATGG
>CAYSFY010000102.1:5258-15624 GCA_964430285.1 uncultured Desulfobulbia bacterium | reverse complement strand
ACGCGGCCATCATTCAATTCAAACTGCATCGCGGCGTACTGATCGGAGATTGTCTTGTTGGGATCGACAATCGACTCCAATAAATCCTTCTGGCTGAAGCGGCCGGAGAGGATGGTGAGAAAGCTTTTGGCCCGGCCGAAATTGATCAGCAGCAGGGAGGGGTAGCGTTGCTCCTGGTCCAGGGAGGCCAGCAAGCGGCGCAGGGCCGCGGGGCCTATCTCCAGATGGGCCACCTCCAGGCCCGCGCTGGTCAGCACGGCTAAAAAGGCGAGCACATCCTTTTTGGGGGCCACCGCCACCAGGGCCGACCGTTTCTTGGCCTCCATATCCTCCGTCCGCACCTGGAGATAATCGATGATGAAATCATCCTGCTGCCCCCCCAAGCGGGTGACCACCCCCTTGGCAATGGCCTCGTCCGCGGTCAATTGCGGGCCGGCCTCATACTCCAGGTGCAGCAGGCGGGTTAGGTTGCCCGGTAGATAGGAGACAATGGTCTTCCCTTTGAAGGGTTTTTGCTGCAAGGCCTGGTGCACAAAGGCGTGAAACTGCTTGGCGGAGCGGAACAACTCCTCCCGGGGCAGGGGGTAGGGCACGGTGATCCCGGCCCGCACCCGCAGCTCCCCACGGCTGTTCTTCTCCAGCTGCAGCATGTGGAGATTCTCATGGGCCAGGTCGAAACCAATGGGCATGGGGGTATAGCTCCTCAGCAGTCCTGAGAGTTGGATCATGGGTATGGCCTAGATGCGTGGTTTGCCAAGAGCGATGCGGTCAATAAGCTGATGCGTTACAACCATATAATGAAAATCATGTTTTTTCCACGAGTTATTATGGACACCGTGGAGGTTGTTAAGGCCGAAGGGTGTCGCCATGGTGCACGATCCCTCCCACGATCTCTCTCCTACTGCCTAATAGGCTACAGCCTATGGTTCTCAAGCCTTTGGTTTACAAGGATGCCGGGACCACCACCACGCCCCAGGGGGGCTTGTTGCTCTCCAGGGTGAGATCCACCACCACCTCGGGGGCAGTGCCGTCGAGGTTGGCCCGTTTGATTTTCCTTAGCCCCTTCTCGCTCCAGTAGATCTTGCCACCCTCCAAGTCCAGGGCCAGGGCCCGGGCCTCATTCACATCGGAGGGGCCGATGAGCGGGGTGACCGCAGTGCCGGTGAGGGTGGAGCGGTAGATGATCCGGGTATCGTTATCAAACCAGTAGAGCAAGGAGTGGCTGGCGTCCACGGCGATGGCGTATGCCTGCCGCACCGGGGCGCCCAGGGCATAGGCGAGCACCACCTCCACGCCGCTGCCGTCGAGGTTGGCGCGGCTTACGCTCTTGGTGCCCTCGTCCACCCAGTACATCTTGCCGTGGACCAGATCCAGGTCGATGTCCCAGGGCTTGTTCAGCCCCGTCACCAGGGTCGTTTCATTGCCGCCGCTGTAATTCACCCGCATGATCTTCTTGCCCGCCTGATCGACCCAGTAGACCTGCTGGTTGGTCGAGTCCAGGGCCAGACCGAAGACACTGGCGCAGGTGCCGGTGGCGCAGTCGTGGACCACGGTCAACTGGGCCCCCTTGACCGTGGCGCGCATGATCCGTTGGTCACCGGCCCAATACAGGTACTCGCTGGGCAGGTCGAACTTGATAGCTTGCGTGGTCTTCTGGGCTGACACCAGGGTCTGGATGTTGCTGCCATCCACTTCCGCGCGGCGCACCACCTGTTTTTTGTTCCCCTGGTCCTCGGTCCAATAGGGGCCTTTGCTCCGAGGAAGGACGATGGGCTGGGCCGGACCCAGCCTGAGGCCCCACGGTTTGCTGACCCCACCCGACACCACCAGGTCGGTGAGGCCGCTGCCGTCCAGGCGGGCCCGCTGGATGCTCCGGGTATCGAGGCGTGACCAGTAGAGGAGGGAGTTTGCCGGGTCCAGGTCCAGGCCATTGATGTCGCTGCCGCCGGGCAAGGCGATGATGGTGGCCAGCCCCCCGCCGTTGAAGTCGATACGGTCGATCTCCCTGGTGTTGCGGTCAAAGTAGTAGATCCGCTTGGCCACCGGGTCCAGGGCCAGGGCCTGGGCCGCGACAGCGGGCTTGACGGTCTTGACATCCGTGCCATCGAGTAAGGCGCTTTTGATCTCCTGGTTGCCCCCATCGGCAAAATAGAGGCGGCCATTGACCAGATCCACCCGGATGGAACTGGGTTGGGTGATCAAGGTGTCGATGAGAACAGTAGGGTTGTTGCCGTTCAGGGTGGCCCTGACGACCCGGTTATTGGTGCTGTCGGTGTAGTAGAGGAGGGAGTTTGCCGGGTCCAGGTCAATGCCGGAGACCATGCAGGTGAGGCAGTCGATTACCTGCTGGGTCGAGCCGCCATCCACCTCGGCCCGGGAGATGAGATTGCCATCCCCCCAGTAGATGGCGCGGTTCTCCTGATCCAGGGCCAGGGGCTTGGGGAGCAGCAGACCGTTGGTGGCGGAGAGCAGGTCGGTGATGCCGGAACCGTCCAGTTCCGCCCGGCGGATGCGTTGCTCGCCCCAGTCACTCCAGTAGATCGCCTTGGGGACCAGGGGTACGCAGCGATAATCATCCACCACGATCTCGGTGAAATGCGTGCTGGGGTCCGGGTTCTGGCCATTGACCACCCCGGTGGCCACCAGGTGGATGGTGCCGTCGGAGTTGTCGGTGAGCACCGCGCCATAGGTATGGCCGGCGCCAAAGGGGATATCGGTCAAGGCGGCCCGGTAGCTACAGTCGGCGGTCAAGAACCATTGGGCATGGCGCATGGCCGCTTCGGCCAAGTAGCGGGCCTGGATGGCGGTGGCCCGGGAGGCGGTGACGCGGCCCTCCATGCCCCCGCTGCGGTTCAGCATATAGGCGAACAGGGCGATCAGGGCCAGTAGGGTCAGGACCGGCAGCAGGATAAAACCCTGCTGAAGGTGGCGCGTTGCCCGGCTCATTGGCCGCCCCCGGTGCGCAGGCGGGTGGCAAAACGGAGATCGCCCCCGTACTTGCCGGAGAGGAGCAGGGTAACCTCCAGCAACTCGGTCCGAGCCCCGGGGCTAAGGGGGAGCCGCTGCACGGTGAAGGTGATGGTCTCTGCCTCGACCAGGGGCTGCTCGGTGTAGGCGGCACCGTCGCTGGGGTTCTGGTTGGGCAACCGCTCCAGCAACTGTTTGCCGTCGGCGCTGAGCCGATAGAGCACCGGGTCCAGCCAGTCCTCATTTTTTAGGCCATCGCCATCGTTATCGGCATTGTTGTTGGCATCGCCGCCGGCAGTGGAGTTGAGCTTGGGGATGTCCTCATCCATGGCGCCGTCCAGGTCATCGTCCATGCCGTTGATCTGATCTTCCCGCTTGACGCCGTCTTCGTCGTTGTCCGTGTACCAGTCGGCGCCGCCGATATTCTCGTCGACCACCCCGTCATGGTCGTCATCAACGCCCTTGATGCCGGGAAAGCCGTCAAAGGTGTTGTCCGCCGGGATGTCTTCATCGATCAGGCCGTCCTTGTCATTGTCACCATCGGCAAAGCCGTCGGCGTCCCGGTCCAGGCCCGGGTCCAGGGTCACGGCCAGCAGGGTGCGCTGGGACTCGGAAGAGGGGGTGAGCGGATTCTCCGGCAAGGGGATGAGCACCCGGCGGCTGGCGTTCACCGCCTGGATGAGGCGGGCCATGGCGAAGTTGCCCTGGGCCAACAGCTCCTGACGCTCGTGGTGGTAGCGCCACTGGTCGTATACCCGGCCCACCAGGCCATTAATGCCCAGCATGATGATCCCTGCCAGGGCCATGGTGAAGAGCAGTTCGGTCAGGGTCACTCCCTGGTCATGGTTGGCTGGGCGTGGGCTCATTGACGGACGGCAATGGCTTCATGGTACAGGGGGGTGTTGGCCAGGGCCACTTTGACATAGAGGATGCCGGCGTCGGTACCGGTGAAAAGATCGGCGTCGAGGTCGGCGTTGTCGCCATCCATGGGCCAGAGATAGACATTTCGGGTCAACTGTCTGCCTTCGGCGGTGGTGAAGAGATCGGAGTAGCTGGTGGGGGTGGTGGGCCCGCCCGCGGCGGCCGCGGCGTTGTCCAGGGCGGTAAAGCTCTCGGCCAGGACCGCTTCGCTTTTGGCGAGCAGGGCATAGTCATCCATGCCCATGCCCTCTTGGATCCCCAGCAGGCCAAGACTGCCGCGCAAGGCCTCCAGGGCCGGCACCAGGCAGACCGCCAACACGGCCATGGCGATGATCACCTCCAGGAAGGTGAAACCGGCAGCTGGGGATGGTTTGACTCTCTCTCTGCGTTGATCAGTCATGGGGTCTCTACTGCACGGCGATGCGGCCGGTGGCGCTGGAGAGGAGGAGGTCCCGCCTGTGGCCGGCATACTGCAAGACGATGGTGGTGTCGGCCGCCACCGTGCCCCTGGCGTTGAAGATGATGGCGCTGAAGGCGGCGCTGTTGTTGACGGTGACGATATCCACACCGGCATAGGGCGAAGGGGTGCGCAAGGAGGTCTGGAACGGCCATTTGTCAAGGGGGTGGTAGAGCAGGGCGCCGCTGCTGTTGATCTTCAGGGCGTACTCTTCGCTGGCCGGGGTGATCTCCAGGCGCAGCGGGGTCTTGGTCCGGTTGGCCTCGCTGCCGGCAAAGCGCAGGACAGAGGCCAGTTCGGTGGAGGCACCGATCAACTTTTGTTCGTCTTGGTGGGAAGAGAAGGTAGGGACCAGGATCAGGGCGAGGGTGCCGACAATAAAGACCACGATCATGACCTCAACAAAGGTGAACCCTTTGTCCTGTCGGGGCATACGCGCTCCAGTGCATAGGGGGGCCATCAAGGGTGGGAGCAAGCCGGATCTGCGGCGCGGGGAGCTCTGGGTGGAGGGCGGAGAGAACGGGGTCGGGCGTGGGGCAACTGCCGAAGCCCCCGGCCCGCCCTGCCCACGGTCAGACCCTGGGTTCAGGCCGTGACCACCAGTTAAAAGTCGATGGTCTTGGTGGTGCCATCGCTCAAGGTCTTGCCGTCGTTGGCCACCAGGCGGCCGGTGCCGGTATACATCTTCCAGCCGCTGGCCGTGGCCGAGGCGCTGACCGCCGTGGACAGGTCAACAGTGGCAATGTCGCAGGTCACCACAGTGGCGTTGGCATCTAAAAATGGGTTTGCCGGCAGGGCGTCGTCCTTGACGTAGGGGCCGTACTTGAAGACGTCGCTCTTGGTGCCGCTGGTCTTGCCGTTTTTGTCGGTATAGAGGGTGAGCTGGGCCACGAAGGAGTCCGGGCACTCGCCGGCGCCGGTGGCGGCCGAGGCGGTGGTGCCATCAATGGATTTGTACTTTCCGGGATAGCGGGAGTCGTGTTGCTGGTAGTAGACCTCCAGGGCATTGCGCAGGGAGGAGAGGTTCGATTTCAGGGTGCTGACCTTGGCGTCTTCGGTGGAGGAGCCGAACTGGGGGATGACGATGGCCGCCAACACGGCCAGGATGATGACGACGATGAGCAGTTCGATCAGCGTGAAACCCTGGTGGCCCAACCGTTTCGCCGCCTTGGTGGAATCTGTCATGGGTAACTCCTTACAATAATTTATTTAACGGGAACATGGCCGGTGGCGCAAAAACCGCTCACCCGCCGCTGGCACGCCCCGTAACACATTGACATTACATCGGCGGATGGTCGGCTGCACGCGTTTTTGCGCGACCGGCACGATGCGTTGAGGCCAGGGGAAAGCGGCCTGATTATACCGTTACGCCATGTTTTTGCAAAAGTTTTTTTCAAGCTACTGCACGGCCCGGCCCAGTTTGAAGATGGGCAGGATGAGGGAGGAGACGATGACACCCACCACCACCCCCATGACCAGGAGCATGATCGGTTCCGCCATCTTGGAGAGCATGGTGATCTTGCGCTCGATCTCCCGCTCGTAAAAGTCGGCAATCTTGCCCATGACCAGGGCCAGGTTGCCGGTCTGGTCACCGGTGCGGATGGTCTGGCGGACCATGGAGGGGATGAACTCGGTCTCCATGAATCCGGTGGAGAGCCCCTTGCCCTCGCCCACATTCCGTTCCAGCACCTGGATGAAGCGGGCGAAGACCCGATTGGCGATGACCTCCCGGCAGGAGCTCAGGGCCTCCATGACACTGACCCCGTTGGCCAGGGCCAGGCTCATCACCCGGAAAAAATTCACCAGGTAGACTTGGATGAAGATCTCGCGCAACCCGGGCAGACTGAGTTTGAGCCGGTCAACGCTCTCCTGCCCCCCCTCGGAGCGGAGCCAGCGTTGCGCGCCATAGAGAGCAGCGGCGGGACCCAGGATGAGGAGATACCAAAACTCCAGTGCCCAGGCACTAAAGGCCATGAGGATGCGGGTGGTGATGGGCAGCTGGTCGTGGATCGACTTGAACAGGGGGCCGAATTTGGGGAAGACCACCATGAGGATGAACAGCACCACCGCCCCGGAGAAGGCGGAGAGAAAGGCGGGATAGGCAAAGGCCGACACCAGGGTGGATTGGAGCCGGTCCTGCTTCTCCTCCATGATCTGCAACTGCTTCAGGACCTCGGCCATGAAGCCGCCCTGCTCGCTGGCCTGGATCAGGGTGACATAGGTGGCCGAGAACATGGCCGGGTGTTTGGCCAGGGCGGCGGAGAAGGAGGTGCCGCTGACCACGTCCTCGATCAGGGTGTTGATGATGGCCGTGATCTTGGGGTTGTCGGTCTGCTCGCGCAGGGCCTCCAGGCTCGGGTGGATGGAGTTGCCGGTCTCCAGGAGCAGGGCCAGCCGTTCGGTGAAGAACATTCGCTCCTTGCTCGGGATCTTGGCTTGGCCAAACAGGGCGGCCAGCTCTTGCCCGCGGTGGCTGGGCTTGGCGGTGGTCGCGGGATGGGTGCGCAGTTCAATGGCCATGGCAGCTCTTAGCCCAGATTGATGGAGCGGGCGATCTCTTCAATGGTGGTCTGGCCCATGATCACCCGCAGAAAGCCGTCGTCGGTCAAGGTCTTCATGCCACTCTTGTTGATGTACGCCTCAATCTCCTCGCGGGACGGGCTGGAGTTCATCAACGCCTGCAAGGCGCTGTCGGTGACCAGCACCTCATGGATGCCGATGCGCCCTTTATAGCCGGAGTCGTAGCAGGTCGCGCACCCCCTGCCCCTGGCCAGGCGGATGGTCTTGGTCGGGTCAAGGCCGAGCCTGGCCGCCAACTCCTTGTCCGGCAGAAACGAGCTCTTGCACTGGGGGCAGATGGTGCGCACCAGCCGTTGGCCCACCACGCCGATCAGGGAGGAGGAGAGGAGGTAGGGCTCGATGCCCATGTCCAGCATGCGGACCACGGCCCCCACCGCGTCGTTGGTGTGCAGGGTGGAGAGGACGAGGTGGCCGGTAAGGGCCGCCTGCACGGTGATCTCGGCGGTCTCCCGCTCCCGGATCTCACCCACCATGACGATGTCCGGGTCCTGCCTGAGCACATGCTTGAGCAGCATGGCAAAGGTGAGCCCGATGGACTCGCGCACCTGATTCTGGTTGATGATGTCGATCTGGTACTCCACCGGGTCCTCGATGGTGACGATGTTCTTCTCCAGGCTGTTCAAGTGGTTGATGGCGGCGTAGAGGGTGGTGCTCTTGCCGCTGCCGGTGGGGCCGGTGGCCAGAAAGAGGCCGTTACTCTTGGCCAGCAGCCGCTTCAGGTTGTCCAGGTTGGCGCTGGTCATGCCCAGCTTGTCGAGATCGAGGATCGATTGGTTTTTGTCCAGCACCCGCAGCACGATCTTCTCGCCGTGGATCGTCGGCATCGAAGAGAAGCGGAGGTCAACGGTGCGGCCCTGGGTGTGCACCTGAATGCGGCCGTCCTGGGGCATGCGGCGCTCGGCGATGTCCAGGCCGGCCATGACCTTGAGGCGGGAGATGAGGGCGGAGTGCATCTCGATCTTGGGGGTCATGACCTCGTAGAGGACCCCGTCGATGCGCATGCGCACCCGGCACTTGCTCTTGGAGGGCTCGATGTGGACGTCGCTGGCCCCGTCGCGCACCGCCCGTTGGATGATGGAGTTGACCAGGTTGATGACCGGGCTGCCCTCGGCCATCTGATCGATCTCGGTGTAGTCGTCCGGGATCTGGCTATCCACCACCTGGAAGTCATCGCTCAGGTCGTCCACGAAGTCGGTGATGGCGCCAAGGCCGGAGGCGGCCTCGGCCAGGTTCTTCTTGATGTCGCTGAGCGGCGCCAGCACCACCCTCACCGTGAGGCCGGTGTGTTGTTCGATCTCGTCGAATTTGGGGATGGCCTGGGGGTCGGCGGTGGCGATGACCAGGGTGTCGCGCATCCTGATCAAGGGCAGGACCTCCAGCCTCTTCAACAGATTCTTGTCCAGCAGGGCGATGGCCGCCGGGTCGTAGAGGCCGGGCCTGAGCCACACCGAGGGGATGGCGAACTGTTCGGAGAGGACCTCGGTCATCTGGCGGTCGGAGATCCACCCCTTGTCCAGCAGCACCTGGCCCAGGAGCCTGCCGTGCTGCCGCTGCAAGGCAACGGCCTCGGAGATCTGCTCCTCCGTGACCATCCCTTTGGCCAGCAGGATCTCGCCCAGTTTTTTTTGCGGTCGCAGGATGCTGGTCATAAGGGGGCTAGGCTGTAGGGGATTAGGCTGTAGGCTGTAGGTGGAGAAGGTTGCGGGAGAGAAATCGTTGCTGTCGGGCGCCGTGCCGTGCCACCACCTCCAGCCTTCAGCCTATAGCCTAACCCACCTAATTTATTAAGCTTCATCAATGGTGTCCACATAGTCGTTGAAGCCGGAGATGCGGAAGATGTCCGTGATCAGGGCGTTGGCCTTGACGGTGCGCAGGCTGCCGCCATAGCGGGTGAGGCTCTCCTGGATCTCCAGCAGGGTGTCCAGGGCCGCGCCATTGAGCAGGGGCACCTTGGAGAGGTCGAGGATGAGGTCGGTCTCCCGGGCGGCGATGCAGGCATCGGTGGTCTTTTTCAGCTGGGTCAACCCCTCGTGCTCCAGGAGCGGGCCGCTGGGCGCCAGGTAGGTGAGGACCCCGATGCGGCTGTGGATGATCTCAGTCATGGTGGCCAGGGAAGGTAAGCTTCTTCTGGTAGATCTCGGGAGAGGTGTCCATCAGCTGGTTCCACAGGGCGGTCAGGGTCGGGTCGAGTTGGCTGCCCGCCACCTCATTGATGGTGGCCATGGCCTGATCATGGCCCCGGGCCGGCCGGTAGGAGCGGGAGCTGGTGATGGCGTCATAGGTATCGGCAATGGCGATGATCCGGGCATGGAGCGGGATATCCTCGCCCACCAGCCCGTGGGGGTAGCCATCGCCGTCAAAGCGTTCGTGGTGGTGGCGCATGCCGGGGAGGGACTTTTGCAACTGCTCGATGTTCTTCAGGATATCAAAGCCCCGCTCCGGGTGGGTCTTCATCAGGGTGTACTCATCCTCGTCCAGCTTGCCTAGCTTGGAGAGGACCATGTCCGGCACCGCGATCTTGCCGATATCATGGAGCAGGGAGGCCCAGTACAGGGTCTGCAACTCCGCCTCCGGCAGCTTCTTGGCCTTGCCGAGCTGCATGGCATAGTAGTTGACCCGCTCGGAGTGGCCCCGGGTATAGGGGTCCTTGGCATCCACCGCCTCGATCAAGGCCCCGGCCATCTGTTCGGTAAAGACAAAGAGGGCGTTGTACATCTCTCCATTGTGGATCAGGGTGCCCACCTGTTCACACACCACTCCCATCAGCTTGCGGTCGCTGTTGGAGAAGTCGCCGCAGTCGGAGTCCCGCAAGATCACCAGCATCGCCTTCATCCTCTTTTGAAAGACCACCGGTGCCGCCAGAAATTTATAGGGCATCCCCGACCACAGGTAGTTGCGGCGCGGGTCATCCATGCGGTTCAAGATCAAGGGCTGTTTGCTGCTGGCCACGAAACGGAAGACCTCACTGCGCATGCGGGTGAGCAGCAGGTCCAGTTCTTCGAACTGTTTGTTGGGGTTGACGATATAGGTGGTGGACTCTTCATCGGGATGGATGAAGACGGCCAGGTCCACCTCCAGGCGGTCGACGCAGAGTTGCAGCAGGGTCTTGTAGAGTTTCTCGCCCCGCAGGTATTGTTTGATGATGTTGCCGAAATCATAGACAATGTTCAACTCTTCGTAGCGAACCGAGACCTCCTCGGTCATGTCGTTGAGCTCAAACTCCTTGCGGCACAACTGATTGATGGCCTCGGCGATATCCGCGAGTCCCTCCTTGATCTTTTGGGTCTGCTCCTCGGTGTATCCCGGCGGCGCCAGGGCGGCCAGGAGGCCGGTGCCGGCGTTTTCGATATTTTCCAAAGGGATGACAAAGAGCTGGCCCAGGGCACCCAGGTCCAGGAAATCGGCAAAGACCAGATCCACCGCCGACCTCATGCCCTGGTT
>CAYSFY010000102.1:3953-5248 GCA_964430285.1 uncultured Desulfobulbia bacterium | reverse complement strand
CACCACGCACTGTTGAAAGGCCTGGTCGCTGCTGGTAATGGGTGAGAGCTCGGTGTCAAAGATGATCAGCTGCTGCTCGGCCCCGGTTATCTTGCCAAACAGCCTGGCAAAAAAAGAGAGGTCCAGGTTCAGCAGGACCTCAAGGTTCTGGTGTTCGTCGATTTCCTGAAGGTATTTATCTGCCATGGTGGTATCTGTTAACGGCCCGCTTGAAAATAGGCATTGAGCCGCTCCACGACTCTCTTGGGGCTTAAGGGTTTTTCTAAAAATTCGATCTTTGGGATGCCTGGCAACCAGCTGCTGGCGTCGCGCTCGGTGACCGAGGTCATGATGATGATCAAGAATTCACGCTCCGGGAGCTCGCGGAGGAGGGTTTGGCAGAGCTCCTTGCCCGACATCCTCGGCATCTCGACGTCGGTGATCAGCACGGCGGGTGGCTCCTCCCGGATCATGGCCAGGGCATCCAGGCCGTTGGCCGCAGTGCGCACCGTGTAGCCGGCCCGACCGAGGGTCAGGCCCAGGATCTTTTTGACGTGGGCGTCATCATCAACGATCAGGATCGTTTTGCTCTCCATGCTACAACCCCTCCTGGACCAGGCCCGCGGTTTTGTCAAAGATGATGGTGAAGGTTGACCCCTGACCCAGGGTGCTTACCAACCGCAACTTGCCATGATGCACATCAATGATGTTCTTGGCAAGGGCTAATCCCAGGCCATGACCCGGTTTCTGGCGGACCTCGTCGTTGTCGGCACGGAAAAACTTGTCAAAGATGCGGGCCTGGTCCTGTTCGCCAATGCCGAGACCGGTATCTTTCACCTCAATGATGATCTGGCTGTCGCTCTCCTCGGCGCTGAGGGTGACGCTGCCGCCCGGGCGATTGTACTTGATGGCGTTGGTGAGTAGGTTGTTTAAGGCGACCCGGAAGAGATCCTTGTCCAGGGAGAGGGGGCTCAGTTCGTGGGGGAGTTCCAACTTAAACTCCAGCCCCTCCCCCTTGCCGCCGCGGGAGACGGTCTTGAAGGCATCGGTGAGCAGCTCCAGCACCTTCACCCGCTGGCGCTCTAGGGCGATGCTGCCCATCTCGATCTTGGAGATGCTGAGCAGGTTGTTGATCAACAGGGCCAACCGTTCCACCTCGTCGGAGATGACATTGGCCGCCTCGGTGCGGATCTCCTCCTCATTGCCCTCCTCCCCCAGCAGCAGTTCACTGTACATCTTCAGGACATTCAAGGGTGACTTCAGTTCATGGGCGACGTGGGCGACAAAGTCCCCCCGGGCCTGTTTGGCCAGGGCCT
>CAYSFY010000102.1:0-3943 GCA_964430285.1 uncultured Desulfobulbia bacterium | reverse complement strand
TCGCGGTTCTCCAGGGGGTAGGCGCCGATGGTAAAGGTCCTGTTGTCCAGAGCGGCGGGCGTGAAGGTGAGCTCCTTTTTGCGGCGCAGGCGGCTCTGTAGGGTCTGAAAGCGGGCGAAAAAGTCGCTTAGGGTCTCATCCTGGCACCAGTCATGGAACTTGTGGCCGCAGATCTCCTCTTTGGGCCGGCCCAGGAAGAGTTCGATCTTGCTGTTGGCATAGGTCACCACCGCCGATTCGTCCATGAGCATGATGCCGTCGGGAAACTCCTCGAAGATGGATTCGAAGCGGTGCTTGGTGTAGAGGGAGACCTGGTGGCTGATGTGGATCGCCGAGTTCTCCTCCTCCAGGGCCTGCATCTTTTCCCGGTAGCGGCGGATCATGGCGCGCAGCTGGTCTGCCTGCCCAGGGGAGAGGCCGGGGAGGGGGGGCTCCACGGCGGCGGCAGTGGCTCTCCCTTCCAGGAGCTCTTGCAGGCGGGGGATGAGTTTGCCCGAGACCCCCGGCCGGATCCGCAGCAGCAGCGCGGACCAGACCGAGACCCAGAGCAGGGAGAAGAGCAAGAGCAGGGCGAACCCCTTGGCTTGGTCGGGTAGGGAGTGCCCCGGCTGTAGTAAGGCCAGGGCCGGCCAGGAGAGCTGGCGCACAGCGGCGAGGACGGTGGTCAGCAGCAGGGAGGCAACGATCAGCAGGAGAAGGAGGTTTCGGTGTGGCCCTGGGGTACGGTTCATGGTTGCGGCATCCTGCCCTTCGTTGCCCGAGTGAATCTGGTGGTGGATTGGCGATGGCCTCCGCGCGCCAGGTGCGGGCAGGCGCTCTTGGGGAGAGGGATCAAGCGTAAACTATCATATTGATCATACTTCAGAAAGGATAAAATTGAGCGGAGCGGGGATAGGGAGGAGAGGTGGGGGGCGGTAACACGCGCCCCTTGGCCGCCGTGAGGGCGTGGGCCCGACACGGCCTTAGCGGCTCAGGATCTTGCCGCTTGGCCGCCAACTCGCGGGGGTGCGCGGGGCGATGTTCTGATAGCATTCAACGAGATCACCCACATGAACATTTTTGAAGTCGTCGATCTTCACCCCCACCTGTTGCCCGGGGGTTGCCTTGTTGACCTGTTCTTTTTCGATATGCAGCGAGGTGATTTTTCCCGAGTAGACAGGGCCCATGGCGGAAATGATGCGGAAGCTATCTCCCTGTTGCATCCGGCCCAGGTCCACGGCACAGCCGAGGATAATGCCCCGCCTGCCGCCCTTGAACAGGGCGATCACGGTGGCGCTGCCCAGGATCTTCTCCGCCGTGGTCCGGGGGAGCAGGCTGCGGGCGATCTCGCGGACATCCTCTTGCAGTTGGTAGATCACGGTGTAGAGGCGGACCTCCACGCTCTGCTCCAGGCAGAGTTCGGCAAGCCGGGGCAGGACGGTGACATTGAAGCCGAGGATCAGCCTGCTGCCGGTGGCCGCGGTCATGATGTCGGTCTTGCAGATATCGCCCACCCCGTGGTGGATGATGGTGATGGGGACCCCGTCGTCGCCGTGGCCGTGGTTGCCGATGATCTCGCGGATCGCCTGTTCCACGCCGTCGCTGTCACTTTTGATGACCAGCTCCAGGGCCGGCGGCTCTGCCGCTCGGGAGTGGGCTGGTGGGGTGAGCGGGCCGACGGGGTGGGGGTGCGGGTGGTGACCTTTTGCTTTGTGGCTCATGGCTCAATCGTCATCCTTGAGGTCGGTAAAGGCCCGCCTGACCTCTTCGAGTTTCTGGCGGTAGTTCTCGCCATCGCCATAGTCAAAGAAGTAGCGGTAGCGGCTGTGCAGGGAACTGACGCGCCGGGCATGCTTGATGGGACACCAGTACTGCTCGGTGCGGGCGGCAATCTCCCGGATGTAGCTGATCAGGCCGTTAAAATAGCTGCAATACATGCAGTTGATCTTTTCAATCAGATTGAGATAGGCCAGGGCGTGGCGGTCTAGGACGATGTGGTGCCCCCGCTTGACCTTGGGGATGCCGTAGACCGGAAAGCAGACGGCCTGAAAGATGGTGACCACCAGGTCCATGAACAGGGCCGGGGCCAGACACCCCCAGATGAACGGCACGGTGAGGATGGTGCGCAGCGAGGCGTCAAACAGGTAGCGGTGCAGCTTGAGGGTCAGCTTCCGGTGCCGCTCCTTGACTCCCGCCTCAAAACGGACCTTGTTGCGCTCGATGCGGTAGAGGAAGGCCTCTTGCTTCTGTTGCAGCTCCTGCCGCAGTTCGTGCTCCAGCTCCTTGATCTTGCTGATGAGCTGGTCAATTCGTTCATTCATGGAGGCCTCGTGGGTGCAGGTGAATAGCGTTGCTGAAGATTTGCTTACAGGTGCCGGAAACGGCGATACCTACACGGAGGAGCCTCCTCACTGCATGGTGTATGAAAACCGGGGAGTCGGTTGGTTGCCTTGGGACAGCGGCTTCATTGAGAGAAGCACGGTCATGGTTTTAGCTTTTGCGCAAAATTAAAATTACGCAAGGGGTTATTTGCGTTTCCCCATGCGAAACGAGGCCGGCCTGACTGGTCAAACCCCTGGCTACCCTTGGCCGCTTAAGGGGGTTAGCTCCGTTGCGCTGTGCCGATGGTCAGGAAAAACAACGCCGCCACCGCCAGCAGCACGACCCCTGCCCCTAAAAATGACCGTTCATAGCCAAAGGAGGCCGCCACTACCCCCGACAACAACGGCCCGCTGGTATGGCCGATGTCCATGATGGCGCCCAGGATGCCCATGGCCGAGCCCCGGGCCTGCTGACTGCTGAGGTCGGCGATATAGGCGGATGTCGCCGAGGTGACGATGGCCAGCGCCAGGCCGAAGGCGATACTGCACAG
Organism: uncultured Desulfobulbia bacterium; assembly: GCA_964430285.1. GTDB lineage: Bacteria > Desulfobacterota > Desulfobulbia > Desulfobulbales > VMSU01 > VMSU01. The sequence continues at coordinate 1,092 of CAYSFY010000102.1, read as the reverse complement.
GAGCAGGGGGATAAACGAGGTCACCCAGGCGAAACCGGCGATGCTGGCCGCGCCGAGCACGCCGCCGGTTACGATTTGCGGCTGGCGACCATGGGTGTCGGAGAAGCGGCCCATGATCGGTTTACTGAGGGCCAGCACGATGATCTGGCCCGAGAGAAAGATGCCGACCTGGGCGGCGGTCAGCCCGTTTTTGACGGCATAGAGGGGCAGGAAGGTCTCGAAGGTGCCGTAGGCAAAGAGAATGGCCGCCTCCACCAGACAGGTGAGCAGGATCTTGCGGTTTACGGCCACCGCCTTAAAGAGACGAAAGGTCTCCTCCCAGGATTGGCTTGGCCCCTCCGCCTCCTCGGGGACCGGCAGCCAGAGAGCCAACAGCAGGGTGATCACCCCGGCGACCCCGCAGACCCCGTACACCACCTGGTAGCTGAAGGCAGAGGCGAGGGAAAAGTAGCCGAGGATGCTGCCGCCCACCACCGGTGCCATGAACCGTCCGGCCAAGGTCGCCGTGGAGAACCAGCCCAACTTCTCGCCCCGCTCCTTGTGGGAGAGGGTGGAGACCAAGGCCATGGCCACCGGCAGAAAGATGGCGGTGGCCAAGCCGTGATAGAAGCGGACCAGGGCCAGCTGCCACATGGTGGTCACCCACGGATAGCCAAAGGGCGCGGTGGCAAAGACGATGGCCGAGACCAGGAGCACTCGCTTCTTGCCGAAGCGATCGGCAAGGATCCCGGCCGGGACGCTGAAGGCGACCCCGGCAAAGGCGGAAATGGCGGCCACCAAACCCACCCCGGCGGGATCGGCCCCGAGATGAGCCGCAAACAGCGGCAACACCGGGCTCTTGGAGAGGGTGGAGCTGAAGATGGCCAGCAGGCCGGTGATGCAGAGAAAGAGGAAGGGGCTAAGGTTCATTGATGTACCTCGCAAGGGGGGTGGGGCGTTCATTGACACAGTAGACCAAAAAAAAGGGGCCAACCAATTTCTTGGCAAGCCCCTTGTTTTTTTGTTGGTGCCTAGGACGAGAATCGAACTCGTACAGTCGCGAGGACCGAGGGATTTTAAGTCCCTTGCGTCTACCAGTTCCGCCACCCAGGC
>CAYSFY010000101.1:9082-15681 GCA_964430285.1 uncultured Desulfobulbia bacterium | reverse complement strand
TCCATTCCACCGTGTCTATATCGGGTTGGTTTTTGGCCGTCCAACCGGGCGCGACTACCATCCCCTGGCTGGCCGGCTCCCCGTGCGGTCCGGTGATGGTAAAACCGCCGGTCTCGTGATCCGACACCACGATCAGCAGGGTGCCCTGGTCGCGGGTCTTGGGGTCCAGCCGCCACTGGCTCAGTTGTCTCTGCACCACGGCCACGGCGGCATCAAAGCCCAGCACCTCGGCAATCATGCCGGGCTCGTCGTTGTTGTGCTTGCGCCAGTCCACCTGCGACCCCTCCACCAGCAGAAAAAATCCGTCCCCATCGTGGGCCAGTGAGGTAAGGGCGGCTTGGGTCATCTCGGCCAGGGTCGGTTCGTGGGGCGGGTAGGGGGTCTTGCCGTCCAGGCGGAAGGTCTCCAGGGTCTTTGCGGTCTTGGCGAACAGACCGAGGAGCCGCCGTGACTCTTTCACCGCCGCGAACATCTCCTCCTTGCTGGTGACCACGGCATAATCGCGCGCCTTGGCGAGAGCGATGGTCTCTTGGGCAGTGGGGTCCGCATACCCTTGGCACACCTCCGGGGGCAGCTTGGCGTTGACATCGATCCCCCCGCCCATGAGCAGATCCACTCCGGTGTTGATGATCAACTGGCGGCCGATCTCCCCCTGGCACAAACGGGAGGAGACATGGGCAGCAAAGGCGGCCGGCGTGGCATGGGTGATGGCGGAGGTGGCCACCAGACCGGTGGCCTTGCCCACGCCCTTGGCCAGTTCGAGGATGGTTGGCGGGGGGGGGCCGCGGCTTGGTGAGTGATTGTCGCAGTAGATCTGGCCGTTCCTGTGTTTGATGCCGGTGGCAAAGGCGCTGGCGGCAGCGGCGGAATCGGTGATCACGCTGTCGGCGGCATAGGTCCTCTGGTAGCCGATCACCGGCAGTTGTTCGAAGGTGAGAGGGGGGCCGTCCTGGCCGCCGCGAAAGATGCGGGCGGCGGTGACATCGGCCAACCCCATGCCGTCGGCCACCATCAGGATGACGTTGCTGGCGTTTTGCGTCTTGCTGTAACCATGGGCCGGCAGGAGCAGGGAGCAGAAGAGGAAGGAGCAGAGGAAGGTACGCATCGGCATGGGTAGCAATTAAGTGGGGGAGAGGGGTAAGGGTTGATCCTTGCCAGAGTGATACCCAGCAGGCGAGCCCATGGTCAAGCAAATAAACCGGCCTGCCGCTTGCGCCCGGGCCGGGGCGTGGCGCGCGAGCTGTTTCTCTCCCCTGTGCCGCAAGGGATTTGACAAAAACCGCACCAGCGGTTACATCCCTTGCATTCCTTCACTCACGGCGGAACGCAAAGTAACTTGGCACGGCCTCCAACAGCGGGGCGGAGAACAACAATGGCTGATCTGGATCCGACCCCTAAACCTGTATCCAACGACCCCCTGCATGGGGTTACCCTGGAGATGATGCTGAGCCAGCTAGTTGAAAAATTCGGGTGGGAGGCCTTGGCCCAAAAGATTAAGGTCAAATGTTTTAGCCACGACCCCAGTATCCGGTCCAGCTTGAACTTCCTGCGCCGGACCCCCTGGGCCAGGACCAAGGTGGAGAGACTCTACCTGCGCGCCAACCGTAAGCGACGATGACCTGCCCCGCGCGTCGGCAGATCCGACCAGGCCTGGCGGTGTTGATCGTGCGCAAGGAGGACCAGCGTAGCGGCCTCCTCACCCCGGGGGTGGTGCAGACCATCCTGACCAACTCCGCCACCCACCCCCATGGCATCAAGGTCCGGCTGCAAAGCGGCGAGGTCGGTCGGGTGCGGGAGATTGTCGGCCAGGCCACCGAATAGGGGGAAGTGAGGGCGAGGGAGGGTGCCGCCCCCGCCCGCCAAGTTCACCAGCAATATCGTTGACGTTGCGGTTTTCGCCGGTTACCAGCAGGGAAGCGTCACTTTGGGGCGAGGCAGTTCCCGCCGTTCTGGACCCCGCCCGCCCGAGGCCGGGCGGCAAAGGTCGAGCCCTTCATTCTACGCCCATGACATTCGATCCAATATCTTGACGTTGTAGTAACTTTTCTCCTCTCACCTTGACGAGTCCCCCCGTGACCCCTTTGATCCCGATCCCCCCCAAGCAGCACCTTCGCGCCTTGGCCCTGGTGTTCCCCCTGTTTCGCCGCTACCGGCTGCGGATTGGCGGCGGCATCCTGGCCTTGCTCGCGGTTGACCTCTGCCAGCTGCTGATCCCCAGGGTGGTGAAGCTTGCCATTGATGGCCTGAAGGCCGGGACAGCGACCCAGCAGGCCTTGGTCCATCACGGGCTGACGATCATAGCACTCGCCATCGGGGTGGCGGTGTTCCGCTTCCTGTGGCGCCATCTGGTGCTGGGGTTCTCCAAGCTCATGGAGCGCGACTTGCGGGACCAGCTTTTTGGCCATCTGCTCACCCTGGACCGCCCCTTTTTTCAGCGACGGACCACCGGTGACCTGATGGCCATCGCCACCAACGACCTAAGCGCCGTGCAGATGGCCAGCGGCATGGGGCTGGTGGCCTTGATCGACTCCGTGGTTATGACCGGCGCCGTGCTCATGTTCATGCTCGCCATTAACCCGCGGCTGACCTGGATCGCCTTGAGCCCGCTGCCCCTCTTGGCCGTTCTCACCAAGTTTCTCTCCTCCATGCTCCATCAGCGCTTCAACCGGGTGCAGGAGACCTTCTCCACCATCACCGAACTGGCCCGCGGTACCATCAATGCCATGCGGCTGGTGAAGATCTACACCCGGGAGGAGGAGCGCATCGCCCGTTTCGACGAGATGGGCCGCGACTACATCCGTCACAACCTGCGGGTGGCCACCGTCCAGGGGCTGCTCTTTCCGGTCTCGGGGCTGGTGGCGAACCTCGCCCTGCTCTTGGTGGTGATGGTCGGCGGCCGCATGGCCATCAACAAGGTGATCACCATCGGTGACTTCGTGGCCTTTATCAGCTACCTGTTCATGCTGGTGTGGCCGATGATGGCCATCGGCTGGGTGACCTCGCTCTTCCAGCGGGGGCTGACCTCCCTCTCTCGCCTCCAGGCTATCTTGGACGAGCGACCGCTGTTGCTCGCCGACGGCACGGGCACCCCCCTTGCCGGGCCGGTGACGACCATCGAGGTGCGGGGGTTGGGCTTCACCTACCCGGGCCAGACCACCCCCATCCTCCACGACCTCTCCCTCTCCCTGGGGCCCGGTCTCCACGGCCTGGTGGGACCCACCGGCTGCGGCAAGAGCACCCTCTGTCACCTCTTGGCCCGGCTCTACCCGGTGGCGGAGGGCACCATCTTTGTCAACAACCAAGAGCTGACCCGCATCGAGCTCAATGCCTACCGCCGGGCCGTGGCCCTTGCCCCCCAGGAGCCTTTTCTCTTTAGCGACACCATTGCCGCCAATCTCGCCTTTGCCAGGCCCCAGGCCCAAGCTCGCGAGATCGAGGAGGTCGCCCGGGCGGTGGGCATCCATGACGAGATCATGGCTTTCCAGGCGGGTTATCAGAGCCGCATCGGTGAAAAGGGGGTGATGCTCTCCGGCGGTCAGCGCCAGCGCATCTCCCTGGCCCGGGCCTTGCTCGCCCGCGCCCCCATCTTGATCATTGACGATGGCCTCTCGGCCGTGGATAGCGGCACGGAGCGCCATATCATGGCCGCCATCGAGGAGTACGGCCGCGGCCACATCGTGCTCATGACCTCCCACCGTCTCACCCCCCTGGCCCGGGCCCGGCAGGTGATGGTGCTGGAGGAGGGGCGGATCGTGGCCCAGGGCAGCCACCAGCAGCTGATGCAGGGGAGCGCCTACTACCGAGCCATCTTCCACAAGCAGACCGAGCCCGCCGGCGGAGGGTCAAGCCATGCAGCCTAACTTCGGCTTTTTCGAGGAGGAGAAGCTGGGCGACCTGAAGGACCTCCAGCTCTGGCGTCGGATCCTGCGCTATGGCTGGCCCCAACGCCACGGCCTGATCCTGGCCGTCTTCCTGGCCCTGACCGTGATCGCCACCAGCCTGGCCCTCCCCCATCTGACCCGGATCGCCATCGACCGCTTCATCATGGACCAGGAGTTGAGCCGGGCTGCCCGCCTGCACGGGCTCCGCCACCTGGGCTCCACCTTTCTGTGGATGGTGGTGATCAGTTTCATGGCCAACTTCTTTCAGGTGACGGTCCTGGAGTGGAGCAGCCAACACATCATGCACCGCCTGCGCCAGCACCTCTTCTCCCACCTGCTGCGGCTGGACCTCGTCTTTTTCAACAACACCCCCACCGGCAAGCTGGTCACCCGGCTCACCAACGATATCCAGAACATGAACGAGATGTTCACCTCGGTGATCGTCACCCTGTTCAACGATGGCGTCCAGTTCGTGGCCATCCTGATCATCCTCTGGTTCATGAACTGGCGCTTGGCCTTGATGATGGTGGCCTTGGTCCCCTTGATCATCCTCAACCTCTTGCTCTTCAGCCGCCTGGCCCGCGACGCCTTCCGGGCCATCCGCACCCGCTTGGCCGGGATCAACTCCTTTCTCCAGGAGGCCCTCTCCGGCATGGCCCTGATCCAACACTTCCGCCGCGAAGTGGACACGGTGGCGAATTTTCGCCAACAGAACGAGGCCTACACCCGGGAGAACCTGCGGCAGATCAGGATCTTTGCCCTGTTTGTGCCGTTTATCGAGGTGCTGAGCGCGGTGGCCATCGCCCTGATCATCTGGTATGGCGGTGGCGAGGTGTTGCGCCAGCACATGACCTTTGGCGAACTGGCCGCCTTCATCTCCTATATGCGCCTCTTCTTCAAGCCCATCCGCGAGATCTCGGAGAAGTACTCCATTGTCCAGTCGGCCATGGCCTCGGCGGAGCGCATCTTCCAGCTCCTCGACCGGGAGCCGGCCATCCTGGGTGGCGAGGTACGGCAAGATAGGATGGCCGGCGCCATCACCTTTAGCGATATCCACTTCGCCTACCAGCGGAACGAGCCGATCCTGGCCGGCTTCTCCCTTGCCATCCGCGCGGGGGAGACCGTTGCCATCGTCGGGGCCACCGGCTCCGGCAAGAGTACCATTATCAACCTGCTTCTGCGGCTCTATGCCCCGGATCGGGGGCGGATCACCGTGGATGGCCGCGATTTGAGCGAATTCGACTTGGGGTGGCTGCGGCGTCAGATCGGCCTGGTGATCCAGGACCTGCTCTTGATCCCGGGGACCTTGCGCGACAACATCTGTTTTGGGGAGAAGGTGAGCGAGGAGGCCTTGGCCGAGGTCCTGGCCAAGGCCCAGCTCACCGAGGTGTGCCGGTTGTTGCCCGAGGGGATCGAGACGGTGATCGGCGAAGGGGGGTATGAACTCTCCACCGGCCAGAAGCAACTCCTGGCCCTGGCCCGGGTCCTGGTCCGCGACCCCCGGGTGTTGATCCTGGACGAGGCCACCGCCAACATCGACTCCATGACCGAGATGCTGGTGGAGCGGGCGATGCGGGCCACGATCACCAACCGCACCAGCATCCTGATCGCCCACCGGCTCTCCACCATCCGTGACTGCGACCGCATCATCTGCCTCGACCACGGACGCATCGCCGAGCAGGGGAGCTACCAGGAACTGTTGGCGCAAGGGGGGCTTTTCAGGACGTTGGTGGAACAGCAGCGCTTGCAGGGATAGGATGGGAATAATGTCCCCTCCCCCCTTGCGGGGGAGGGTTAGGGTGGGGGGGAAGTTGGCCTCTGCTCGGCAGGTTGGCTCTTCACCCACCCCCCCCCGCAAGAGGGTATTTGGACTGCATCAAGGGTGGTGGAGCAACATGTGCCACTGTTTTGCCTACAGCCTATGGACTTGACCCCTCACACCTGATCGAGGATCTGATAGACCGCGTCTTGGATGGGGTGGTGGTTGGCGAAGTTCATGGTGCAGCAGGCGGTGACGCCGTGCCACTCCTGGGCCAACCGTTCGAAGCAGGCGTTGAACTCGTGGCTCAGGGTGTCCAGGACCGTTTGCGGGCAGTTGGAGTAGATGAGGTAGGTGGTCCCTTTTCTGAGCAGGATATTGACGCAGTCGGCGGCCTCGGTCTCCCTCAAGGCCTCGATGGTCTCAAAGAGGGTGGCGCCCACCTCGTCGATGATCTGATCGCTGACCAGATAGCCGTGCTCTTTATTGATTCTCTCCAGGTTGGTGAAGGTGATGCGGGTCAGGGTGTAGCCCTGGCCATGACTCTCCAACAGACCCACCTCCTCCAGGTAGAAGAGGTAGCGGTAGTTGTAAAGGTCGCTTAACGGCTCCTTGAAGTAGGTCTTTTTGCGGAAGAGCTCCAACTCGCGGGTGCTGTCGTCATGGAAGTCATGGTGGATCTCCATGGGGTCCCAGGACTCGGTCACCTGGGCCAGGTGCTTGACGATCTTGCCGTCCAGGCAGCCGTTCTCCACCTCCTGCCGCAGTCGGGCCAAGGCATCGGCCCGAGAGAGGGACTTCTTGTAGGGCCTGCGGGCGATCATGGCCTCGTAGCTGTCCGCCACCATGGCGATCCGGGTCAACAGCCCGATCTCGTCCCCCTGGAGGCGGTCGGGATAGCCGCTGCCGTCCAACCGTTCGTGGTGCTGCAAGACCATCAGGGCCACGGGTCGGGAGAA
>CAYSFY010000101.1:5659-9072 GCA_964430285.1 uncultured Desulfobulbia bacterium | reverse complement strand
TGATGTCGATGATGTCCGGGTCGCAGGACTGGCGGGAGAAGATCCGGGCCCCCAGGGTTGGGTGCATCATCATGATCTGCCGGTCCTGGGCATTGAACAGCCCCGGCTTCAACAAGACGTCGTCGGGGATGGCGACCTTGCTGATGTCGTGGAGCATGCACCCCAACTCCAGAGAGTCGATATCGTGGTCGGAGAGGCCCATCTCCTCGCCGATGAGCCGGGCGATGGAGGCGACCCTGAGGCCGTGCTCAAAGGTGTACATGTCGCGGGAGGAGAGCATCTCGCACATGGCCTGGAACAGCTCCTTGATCACCCCCTCCTTGATGCGGTTCATCTGCACGATCTCATTTTTGGCATTGATCAAGGCCTGTTGGGTTTGCAGGTGGTCTTCGATCTCCTGTTCCAACAGCCGGTTGGCCAGTTCGAGACGGGCTGAGCGGTTGGCCAGGATGTCGCGGTCCCGCTTCAACTGCAGATGGGCGCGGACCCTGGCGGCGATGACCTTGGGATTGAAGGGCTTGGTGACGAAATCGACGGCACCGGCGGCCAGCCCCCTGGCCTCGTCTTGGGGGTTGTTCAGGGCCGTGACCAGGATCACCGGGATGGCGGCGGTCTCCTCGTTTTTCTCCAGGGCCTCGCAGACCCTAAAACCATCCATGCCCGGCATCATCACGTCCAGCAGGATGATGTCGGGGCGCTCGCTTAAGGCGAGGGAGAGGCACTGTTGGCCACTGGTGGCCTCAATGACGTAGTACTTCTCCTGCTCAAAGAGGCAACGGAGGACTTGACGGTTGATGGGATCGTCATCGACGATCAGTAGGGTCCCGGGGGTGGAGTCGATCAACTCCTGACCGGGATAGGGGGGCGGGGTCAGCATTGGGGGTGGTTTCCTGAAGAGAGAGGCCGTGGGGCTCTGGGCTTGTCCATTCGTCCCATGGCTTGGTGCTGGGAACGAGGAAGCCACTGCGGGCGGCCCCAAGTCAAGGGGCGTTCCGGTCCGGTTCGTGGAGCGGGCAGAGCGAAGGGGACAGGGTCGGTGCCTTTTTCCTCAGGCGAACAACTCTCTTCTTCTTTTGAATTTAATGGTCATTTCTATACATTTGCGTCTGTATCGGCATTTTATCGATCAGACTGTAGATCATTTTGTCCGTATTTATACCTTACCTGGTCAATTTTAACAACTAGGAATCATAACCAAGTGAAGCAGTGTCGCCCCCCCTGGCCCTGGGCGATGGCGGAGAGTGCCTGGGGAGGCCGGGAGAGGGGTGTTGGGCAACAGCCACGGGACGGGGCTTCGCCAAGGGCACTCGGTCACACTAGCCGTGGGTGGCCAGCTGGTGGCGACCGATCATGGCCTGACCCAGGGCCAGGCCACCGTCTCCCGACGGGGTTTGGCAGTGGCTGAGCACGGTGAGGCCGGCCTGGGAGAGGCTATCGCTTAAGCCCGCGAGCAGCAGGTGATTGGCAAAGACCCCACCGGAGAGGGCCACCGTGGCGAGGCCGGAGTGGGCTGCCGCCTGCCGGGCGGCCAGGGTCAGCAGCGCGATCAGGGTGCGGTGAAAGGTCCGGCTGATCCCGGTTACGTCCACCCCGGCATGCAGATCGGCGACCAGCTGGCGGAGGAGGGGGGTAACCATCATCATCCGGCCCGCAGGGGTCTCCCGGATCTCGACCTCATAGCCCCGTTGGCCGACGCTGCCGCGCGCGGCGTGCATCAACTCGATGGCGGCCTGGCCCTCGTAGGTGATGCGTTGCCGGACGCCGGTCATGGCGGCCACCGCGTCAAAGAGCCTGCCGCAGCTGCTGGTGCGGGGGGAATTGAGGCCGCGGCCGGCAATCTCCGCCACCGCTTGCCACGGGTGTGCCGCCAGAAAGGGGAGCGCGGGGATCCCTGCCGCAAAGGCCTGGCTTAGGTAACCGATGGCGGCCCGCCAGGGTTCGCGGATGGCGGCCTCCCCCCCGGGCAGGGGCATGGGTTCCAAAAAGGCAAACCGTTCATAACCGGCAAAACCGCCGATCAGCACCTCGCCGCCCCAGATGGTGTGGTCAAGACCGTAGCCGGTGCCGTCCAGGATGATGCCGATGGCCGGGCCCGGGTGCTGATGCTCAGCCAGGCAGGCGGCCAGGTGGGCGTGGTGGTGCTGCACCGCCAGGGCCGGCAGGCCGCTCTCCTCCAGGGCCCACCGGCTTGAGAGGTACGCCGGGTGGAGGTCGTGGACCACCAGTTGCGGCTCGCCGGCAAAGATGGTGAGCAGATGGTGGGCCGCCACTTTGAAAAAGGCGAAGGCCGAGAGGTTTTGCAGATCCCCCAGATGCTGGCTGAGAAAGGCGTAGCGCTCTTTCAGCAGGCAGAGGGAGTTCTTTAACTCGCCACCCACGGCCAGGACCTGCGGTCCGCTGCCGGCCACCAGGATTGGGGCCGGCACCTGGCCGCGGCTGCGGCGGAGAAAGCGCGCCCTGCCTTGGCTCATCATCACCACCGAGTCATCGGCCCGGCAGAGGATGGCCCTGTCATGGATCAGGAAGGCGTCGGCGATATCTGCCAACCGGTCAATGGCCTCTTGATTATCGATGCAGATGGGCTCCTCGCTCCGATTGGCGCTGGTCATCACCAGGGGGTGGGGGTAGGCGCGGAGGATGAGGTGGTGCAGGGGGGTGTAGGGGAGCATCAGGCCGAGATCGGCAACCCCGGGGGCCACCGTTTCACTGACCAACGCCTGCTCCTGCTTGGGGGCCAGGAGGATTGGCCGGCCGGGGGAGGCGAGGATGGTCTCGCCCTCGTTACTCAGCGTGCACAGCAAGCGTGCCATGGCCAGATCAGGCACCATGATGGCAAAGGGCTTCTCCGCGCGGCCTTTCCGCTGCCTGAGGCGGCGGACGGCCGCGGCGTTGTCGGCGGCAACGGCCAAGTGAAAGCCGCCCAACCCCTTGATGGCGATGATTTGGCCTAGGGCCAAGAGCTCCACGGCTTTCGCCACGGGGTCGCCGGCCAGGGGGTGGCCTAAGCTATCCACCAGCGCCACCCGGGGGCCGCAGGCGGGGCAGGCGTTGGGTTGGGCATGGAAGCGGCGGTCAAGGGGGGTGTCGTACTCGCTCTGGCAGGCGGGGCACATGGTGAAGGGGGCCATGGCCGTGGTCGGACGGTCGTAGGGGATCGCGCGGATGATGGTGAAGCGTGGCCCGCACTGGGTGCAGTTGATAAAGGGGTAGCGGTAGCGGCGGTCTTGGGGGTTGAAGAGTTCCTTAAGGCAGTCGGCGCAGAGGGCGAGGTCCGGGGCGATCAGGGTGGCGGCCGGCCCCGTGCTCTCCGACTGGGTGATGGTGAACCCGCTCTCCGGTATAAGCCCGATGGACTCGGTGTGCAACCCGGTGATCAGCGACTGGGGCGGGGCCTCGTCGGCCAGGGCGGTGAT
>CAYSFY010000101.1:1552-5649 GCA_964430285.1 uncultured Desulfobulbia bacterium | reverse complement strand
GTTCAGAGCTTCGCTCTCCCCCTGGACCTCAATCTCCACGCCGTGGCAGGAGTTGGCCACCCGGCCGCTCAGGCCCTGGCGGCGGGCCTGGCGAAAGACATGGGGGCGGAAACCGACCCCCTGGACGATGCCCGTGACAAGGAGCCGGCGGCGTTCCAAGGACATCAATGGTGGTGGCAGCTGGCAAAGGCGTGGCGTAGCCAATGGTACCAGGCGGCAAGACCCTCGCCGCTCTTGGCGGAGACCTCGAACAGGAGGAGATCCGGGTTGACCTGCAGGGCCAGGGTGCGGCAGAGGGCAAGGTCAAAATCGAGATAGGGCAACAGGTCGATCTTGTTGATCAGACAGATCGAGGCGGCCCGGAACATGTGGGGGTACTTCTGGGGTTTGTCCTCGCCCTCGGTGACACTGATGATGGCCACCTTGGCGGCCTCGCCCAGATCGAAGAGGGCCGGGCAGACCAGATTGCCGACATTTTCGATGAACAACAGCGAGTGCGGCTGGGGCCGCAGTTGGGGCAGGGCGCGGTGGATCATCTCGGCGTCCAGGTGACAGCCGGTGCCGGTGTTGACCTGGACCACCGCCGCCCCGGTGGCGTGGATGCGCTCCGCGTCGCGCATGGTCTGCTGGTCCCCTTCGATGACGCTCATGGTCAGTTCAGCGGCAAGGTCGCGGAGGGTCCGCTCCAGGATGGAGGTCTTCCCGGAACCGGGGGAGCTGACCAGGTTCAGGGCCAGGATCTGCTGCTGGGCAAAGAGGTCACGGTTGCCGTCGGCCGCGGCACTGTTCTTGGCCAGGACATCGACCTCCACCATGATCTTGCGGCCCTTGGCCGCCTGGTCATGGTCCGGGTGGTCATGGCCAGGTCTGCGGATAGTCACATGGGAGGCGGCATCATCGTCGCAGTGGCAGGAGTCACACATGGGGGTTAGGTCCAAGGGAAGAGGTTAGCAGGGGGAACCAAGGTCACTGTCTTGACTACGAAGTTTACGGGCAGAGAAAGGTGAAGGTTGAAAGGTGAAAATGGATCACCTTTAAGCGGTAACTTTGCCCTCGTCTACACTGATGGAGCGGATCTTCAACTCGGTGCCGTTCACGATCTTCACTCCGTATCCGTGGCAGATGGGGCACTCGGCCGGAAACTCGCTGACCGCTACCTCTCGTTGGCAGCCGAGGCAATGGCCCCGGCCCGCTATCTGAATGAGGGTGAACGCGGCGCGTTCGGCCATGGTGCCTCGGGCAGCGGCGTCCAGGCAGAAGGCCAAGGAGTCGGCCATGACCCCGGCCAACTGGCCCACCTCCACCTCGATCTCGTCGATGGCCATGGCCTCGGCCTTGTGACCCTCGGCAACCGCGATCTCAATGATGCGCATGGCCATGGACATCTCATGCATGGGAAACCCTCTCAACCGTCAACATCCAAAGCGCCCCCTCCCCCCTTGCGGGGGAGGGCAGGGGTGGGGGGGAAGGTGCATTACCACGTATCCTACAGTAACCATCGCCCAAGCCCGGATCGATGCGGGGTCCACAACGAGGGGAAGGCGCATCACCACTTACCCACCCCAACAGTAACCCTCCAAAACGTCTCCTGCCCGTCAGGTCCACACTTCACCCACCCCCCAACCCCCTCCCATCAAGGGAGGGGGAGCTTAAATCAACCACCCTTACCCCCATTACTGATCCAACAAGGCCTGCAAGGCGTGCTGCTCCGGTTGGGGCGGGATGAAGACTGTCAGGTTTTTATGCCAACGGCTGATCTCATGCTTGACCAGCAGCAGGCGCAGGGCGCTCTTGTACTGGGCGATGGTATCGTAGTCGTTTAGAAAATATTCACCATAACTGTTGGTGGAGATGATGGTCGACTTGATGGCCTTGGCCCCACGCACCGGGGCCTTGTCAAAGTTGATCACCGCCAAGGCCCGGACAATGACCTCGCCCGCCAAGAGCTGGCTGGCCGAGATATGGGAAAACTTGATCAAGGGGAAGGCGGTAAGCATGGTGGCGACCAGGCTTTGGATGTCGTTTATGTCGATGGCCAGGGAGTTTCTGGTCATGTACAGGCGACTGGAGCGGGTGAGGATGCCGTTGGCCATCATCCAGGTCAGGAGCCGGATAAGGTGCTCCTCGCGCTTGATCAGCAGGGTCTTGGGGTCCTTGATCACGGCGTCACCCTCACCCTGGAAGGCGAAGAAGGTATCCTTGCCCTCCATGCGGGTGAGGTGCAGGGTGATGTGGGCCTGGGACATCATCTCCCGCGACAGGCTTTGGATGTACTCGATCTTGTTTGGCTTTTTGGCATAAAAGGAGGAGAGCTTGCGCCCCAGGATGGCGATATCCTCCTCGGTGATGGTCAATTTGCTGTCCTCCTGGCGGAAGGAGGAGAGGTACCAGCTCAACCGTTTATAGGTGTCGCCCAGGTAGCTGTGGACCATGGCGCCGGCGGTCAAGCGGTCCTGGTGGCTCCACGAGCGGAAGTTCAGGTAGTGGTCGGCATCGGCGGGGAGAAGGTCCCACCGTTTCATCAAGGCCACCGCGTCCTGGAGATGGGGATTGGGACCGCGCTGCCCCTTGCGGCTGTTGATGTCCTCCAGGGTCTTCATGAACAGGCAGGCGCGGATGAACTCATCCCGTTTGTTGGGGGTCTCTTCGTTTTGGTAGAAGGCGACCAGTTCGCGGGCCAGGAGGAGATAGGGGTCGATATCGTCGATGGCCAATTGGTGCTCGGCCGGCAGCTCCTCGGGGAAGGTGACCAGCTGTTTGATGCGGTCCGAGAAGAGGTTTAAGGTCTGTTGATCGTTCATCAACAGCTCCAGGTAGGCGAACTTGAGCACCGACTTGAAGGGGCTGTCCAAGGCCTTGTTCATCTGCCACAGGCAGGCCCCGAAGATCTCGGCCTTGGGCAGGTTGGAGATGTAGCCAAGATCGATGAAACTCTCCATGTCCACCCCTTCCTTGACCGGCATGGCCTTGACAAACCGCCGGTATTCCGCCTCGGAGAGTCCCGGTGGGGTCAACCACCAGATGGGCATCTTGCCGGCCACCAGGATATGGGTCCGGAACAGTTCATCCTTTAACAGCAGCTTGATGGCCGAGCCGGCCGACTCTTCATCGGCCCGGGATTCGAAACTGTTGTCCCTGGTCTGGTCGAGATCCATCAGGAAAAAGTGGACCTCGTGGCCCAAGGCCATGGCCCACTCTTCGATGGCCCGGCACTTCTGCAGCAAGAGCGCCAAGCCGTTTGCCGGGAAGTCGGCCAGCCGCACGCTGAGCCAGTAGTCGCAGTCGGATTTTTCGGTCTGGGCGATGGTGCCGATGCTGCCGATGGTCTTCAAGGAGTGGATATAGAGGCGGTCCTTTGCCGGACGCTTGGTCACCTCGCTGTAGTCGGCGGCGTGGGGAAAGTAACGACTAAAAATCGACCGCGCCATGGCCTGCTGGGGATTGAATTTCATGATGCCGCACGGGCAGGCGCTATCCTCGACATACCCCGGGAGGTCGGGGTGGTTCAGGTGAAAGAGCAGGGGGATGACCTTGAACAGACAGGTGGCCTTCTCTTCCTTGAACTTGACGGCCTTGAGGATGCGGCTACGGTTATAGGCGAGGTAGCGGTCGATTCTTTCTTTGATTGACATGGTGCCTGGTTCAGTCCTCGCTGGTGGCGGAGGGGAACGTGGAAGAGAAGGGGCGGATTCAGGCCCGGGCCAGGGCTTGAGCCAAGCGCACGGCCTGGTGGCTCGCGTTGACGTTGTGGACGCGGAGGATGGCCACCCCGCGAGCCGCCAGCAGCGCCGAGATGATGGCGGTGGGCTGGTCCCGGTCCGTGAGCCCCTCTCCCAAGAGGCGGGTGAGGAAGGCCTTGCGGGAGTGGCCGATGAGCACCGGGCAGCCCAGGCGCTGATACTCCGCGGCGTGGCGCAGGATGGCGAGATTGTGCTCCAGGGACTTACCAAAGCCGATGCCCGGGTCGATGATCACCCGTTGACCATCGATGCCGGCGGCGGTCAGGGCCTGTAGCCGTTCTTGAAAGAAATGGATGGTCTCGGCAACCACATCGCTATAGCTGGGGCGAAGCTGCATGTCCCTGGGGGTGCCTTGCA
>CAYSFY010000101.1:0-1542 GCA_964430285.1 uncultured Desulfobulbia bacterium | reverse complement strand
ATGATGGGGCAGCGGCGCTCCCGGGCCAGGGGGATCATCAAGGGGTCAAAGCGCAGGGCACTGATGTCGTTGATGATGTCGGCACCGGCATCCAGGGCCTGCTCGGCCACGGCGGCCTTGGTGGTATCGATGGAGATGGGGATGGAAAACCGGGCGCGCATGGCCCGGATGGCCGGAATGACCCGGTTGATCTCCTCATCCTCGGTGACCGGTTGGGCAAAGGGTCTGCTCGATTCGCCGCCAACATCGATGATGTCGGCCCCGTCGGCAATCATCTCTTCCGCGTGGCGGAGGATGGCGTCTTGGGTGGTAAAGGCGCCGCCATCGGAGAAGGAGTCCGGGGTCACATTCAAGATCCCCATGATGTGGACCCTGCTGCCTAGGTCCAGGGTATGCGTGCCGGCAACGATGTTCATGAACGGGCGTGACTGTGACTGGGGGGGGCATCCGCTCAGGCGGCAGGCGCGGCAGCCTCCGGGGGGGGGGCGGCCTGGCTCTGCAACATGAGGGTTTCGATGTCGTCCAACACCAGGGTCTCCTTCTCCAGCAGGGCCTGGGCAATGGCCTTGAGATCGGCCAGATGCTCGGTGAGCATCTGCTTGACCTTGGTGTTGGCGGTGACCACGATCTCCCGGACCTCGCCGTCGATCTTGATGGCGGTGTCTTCACTGTAGTCGCGGTGTTTGGAGATCTCGCGGCCGAGGAAGATCTGCTCCTCCTTCTTGCCAAAGGTCAAGGGGCCCAGGGAGTCGCTCATCCCCCACTCGCAGACCATCTTGCGGGCCAGGTCCGAGGCCCGCTCGATGTCGTTGCCGGAACCGGTGGTGATCTCGTTGAAGATCAACTCCTCCGCCACCCGGCCACCCAGCAGGATACAGATGTTGTTCAACAGGAAGGACTTGGCATGGGTGTACTTGTCGTCGGTGGGCAGCTGTTGGGTGAGACCCAAGGCCCGTCCCCGGGGGATGATGGTTACCTTGTGCAGGGGGTCGGTGCCCGGCAAGAGCTTGGCGATCAGGGCGTGGCCCGCCTCGTGGTAGGCGGTGATCTCTTTCTC
This sequence comes from uncultured Desulfobulbia bacterium, assembly GCA_964430285.1. Taxonomy (GTDB): domain Bacteria; phylum Desulfobacterota; class Desulfobulbia; order Desulfobulbales; family VMSU01; genus VMSU01. Next base: position 485 of record CAYSFY010000101.1, on the reverse strand, counting down.
CTTCTCGGTGATGATCATGCTGCGACGCTCGGCTCCCATCATCACCTTGTCCTTGGCCTTGTCGAGATCCGACATGGTCACCTTCTGCTGACCGTTCCTGGCTGCCAGGAGGGCGGCCTCATTGACCATGTTCTCCAGGTCGGCGCCGGTGAAGCCGGGGGTGCCGCGGGCGATGATCTTCCAGTCAATGGTCTCGGCCAGGGGGACCTTCTTGGCGTGCACCTGGAGGATGGCCTCGCGGCCCTTGACGTCCGGCGCCGGCACGATCACCTGGCGGTCGAAACGACCGGGGCGGAGCAGGGCCGGGTCGAGGACGTCCGGGCGGTTGGTGGCGGCCACGATGATCACTCCCTCGTTGGCCTCGAAGCCGTCCATCTCCACCAGCAGCTGGTTTAAGGTCTGTTCCCGCTCGTCGTGTCCGCCGCCTAAGCCCGCGCCACGGTGGCGGCCCACCGCGTCGATCTCGTCGATGAAGATGATGCAGG
>CAYSFY010000100.1:3280-15686 GCA_964430285.1 uncultured Desulfobulbia bacterium | reverse complement strand
GCTGCGGCCGAGGAAGAAGGTGAGGATGAGCCCCAGCACCAGGGCGCAGCAGCTGGCCACGATCACCAGGGCGTTGGCGCGGCCGATCTTGGCCAGGGTGGCGGCCTTGACGGCCCGCATCGCCATCTGGTCCTGGCCGGTCGCCTGTTGTTGGAAGGTGTAGAGGGTTTGCATGGCCGTGCTCAAGGCCAGGGTGGTGTCCTGCTCCAGCTTGAGATAGACCGAGGTGTAGCCGGTCCAGATGTCCCAATAGTCTTCGATGGCGAACTTGAGGTCACCCTTGGCCAGCCGTGCGGTCAGGGCCTCGAACTCCTGGGCCAGGGAGGCCTGGTTCTCCGGGGTCGGGGCGGTCATGTCGTTGCCGACCCTGCCCATCAGTCCGAGGATGGCCGTTGCCTGCTCGCTGCCGGCGGCCAGCAAATAGAGCGCGGTCTGGGCCGTCAAAAATGAGGCCTTCTCCTTGTCGAGGTTGGCGAAGCGGGCCTGGGCCGCCGTGGTCAGCTGCTTCAACTGGGCAATGGCGCTGGTGACCTGTTGATTGTTACGCGCGGTCAGGGCCTGGTCGATCCGCTGCAAGGCGGCCTGGGCCGCGGTGAAATTGGCCTCGCCACCCTCGTTGAAGTAGCGGCTCACCGTCAGCTGGGTCTCGGCGATGAGGGTGGCCAGGGTGGTCTCGGCAACGGTGGTGCGCTCGGACCGTTCGATCAGATCGTTGACCACGCCGCCCAAAAGCATCAAGTTGCGGCAGGAAAAGAGGGCGACCAGCAACAGGAAGAGCAGGATCAGAAAGGGCGGGATGGCGATGCGCTGCTTCAGGGAGAGCGTGTTGACGGAGAGGTTCATAGCTGTGGGCACGGGGGTGAGGGGCCGGTCATGGGGACCAGCGCACAGTAGTCGGGAGAGGGGCTGCCACCCTGAAAAGGAAGTATTTTAGAATTTAGTTAAATGGTGGTCCGCAATCTAGCGAGTTGGCCCGCGGATGTCAATTTCTTTCGTGGCTACAAAGAATTCTCCACCAACAGCACTGAGGGGAGGTAGGGAGGTGAGGGGAGCTGAAAGGGGGGGAAGGAGTTCGTCAGGTGGTGCGCTTGCCGTTTATCCAAGCCCTAACCGGGAAAGCATCTGTTCCATGCGCTGCAGGTGGGTCCCCTCCCAGAAGATGCGGTGGCAGCGGTTGCAGGTGAAGAACTCATCGTAATACTGACGGGTCAACGGCTCCAGCCGCTCCAAGATCAGCTCCTTGGCCACCGGCTCCAGGATGCCGTCGTTGCAGCGCAGGCAGCGGCTGAAGGGTTGGGCCTGGGCCTGGATGCCGAAGAGGGTGAGGACCTCGGCCAACTGCCGCTCGGGGATGATCTCCCTGACCAGGTGGCCGAACTCGATGGCCTTGCGCTTCAACAGCTCCCGGTCCTTGCTCAACAGGATGCGCCGCGTCTGCCGGGTCAACTCCGCCAGTTCCGGGTCGGAGATGCCGTGGTGGTAGAGGGCGTCGAAGCCCGCCAGCCGCAGCAAAGGGGCCAGCCTGCCGACATTCTGGTCCACCACAAAGGCGATGCGCGGGATCGGTTGCGGCCGCAGCAGGGTGGGCTGAAAGAGATCCAGCGGCGCCATGGGCGGATGACCTCGATCCGCTCCTCCTCGTCACAGAGGTGATCAAAGCCCACCTCCTGATCAGCGACCAGGAGCCGTTCCACCTCGGTGTGCGGGATGTCCAGGGCCTCGATCACGTCCTTGATGGAGGCCCGCCGTTGCAGCGGGGCCTTGATGCGGCTCTCTCCCCGCAGGGCTCGAGGCAGAAGGGTCGGCAGGTCGCCGTGGAGAAGGATGATCATGGTGGGCTGGGCGGAGAGGTTTAGGGTGAAGGTATGGTGGTGAAGTGGTCTGCCGTGACGGCGATTATCGTACCGATCTGATGATGGCTTGACAAGAGGCCAGTGGCGGCAACCGCGCCGCGCTCCCCGCCGATGGAGTTAGACATTGTTTCCCTGCCGGATCGGTGCTATATTCTGACCAGACAGACCAGAATAGGGAGGTGTTTCCATGCATAGTGAATGGCAACTGCAAGAGGCAAAAGGTAACCTGAGCCAACTCATCAAACGGGCGGCCAAGGGCGACGCCCAGGTGGTGACGGTGCACGGCAAACCCATGGCCGTGGTGGTCTCGGTGGCGGAGTACACCCGGCTCACCCAGCGGGGCAAGCTCTCCAGCGCGTTGTTGCGCCCCGACCTCGCCATCGACGACCTCGACCTCTCCCGCAGCCGCGACACCGGCCGCGATCTCGACCTATGAGCTGGCTGCTCGATACCTGCGTACTCTCCGAATACGCCCGTAAGGCCCCGGCGCCGCAAGTCATCGCCTGGCTGGACGAACAGGCGGAAGAGAGCCTCTTCATCAGCGTCATCAGCCTGGGGGAGATCGAAAAGGGCATCCTTAAACTTGCCGCCACCGACCCCCGCCGCAGTCAGAAGCTCACTGCCTGGCTGGGCCAGGTGGAGCAGCGTTTCACCGGCCGCATCCTCCCCCTCGCCGTGGCCGAACTCCACGTCTGGGCTGAGATCGCCAGCCACGCGGAACTCGCCGGCCACCCCCTGCCGCTGCTGGACGCCTTGCTCATGGCCACGGCCCAATGCCACGGCCTCACCATTGTCACCCGCAACGAGAAGGATTTCACCCCCGCCCCGCAACTCTTCAATCCCTGGACGCTGTAGTTGGTACCTTCAGGGCAGCCTGGTTGGGTAGAGCGTAGCGAAACCCAACCAGGCGTCTGTGTGCTATTGTTTGCCTTTCCGCTGTTTGTTCTCCTTGATCAAAAACTGGACATACTCCGTGAAGTTTTCATTGTCGGGTAGCGGATAGTCGCGAGGATCATAGGCCAGACCCGTGGAGTGAAGCAGTTGTTCGAAGCGGTACTGTAAAAAGCGGTAGTGGTGTTTTTGCGCCAACCCCAGGCCCTGGTGATAGAGGCTATCAAACTCCTCCTGGTTATGGGGTTGTAAAAATTTAGCGTAAAGATACAGGGCTTCGACATAATAATATTTGATGTGCTCGAGTTGGCCGATGGCCTCTTGATACAGTTCACTGGCCTTGATGGTGTCTGGTTCGATAAAGGCCAGCATCAGCCCTTTGAGTCCTCTGGTGTAGGGGTTGACCGTGACCAAGACCTCAATCACTTGCCGCTCCAGTGGTGCCAGCTTGGACCGGGAGTACGACATTTGCATCAGCTCCAGATGGGCTTTGTCATAGAGCCCCAGCAGATACGCATCGATTGTTCCGAGAACCGACACCACGCCCATATTGGCCAGGACTTCCAAGGTGAAAAAAGAGCTTTTATTGCTCTCTGCTAACTGCTGATTGTATACTCCCAAATATAATAGTGCGTCTGGATAATGTCTCCAGGATCGTTTATGCTTGGCATTATATTTGGCGACAGATAGCGCTTCGCCTTCCATCAGGTAGATATCGAACGCAATGTTGGCCAGATGACGTTCACTGCTTATTCTCCTTTCCAGGTTGGTCAATTTCTCAAGGGGCGCCAGTTTTTTAATCCCTGCAAAGGCGTGGTCGAAATCTCCGTCATAATATCTAGCAATAAGCAACTGCGCATCAATATATTGCCTATTGCTGCCCTGGAAAGTATTGACCTTGGCGGAGAGTTCACGGATTAAGCCACCCAATGAGCAAATTGCAATAAAAAGCCAGCCTAAATGACTCAGATAATCACATAGCTCATCACTCTCAGCCTCAAATTTATCGCAATAGGTGATGCTTTTTAACAAATTACCTTGCTGGCTATTGAAAATTTCCAGGGCATGCCTTTCATTGTCATCCCGGAGTTCCACTAAGGCCCTGACAAGCGATCTGTTGTATTCAAAGGCGTTGCGATAAAAACGGGCAAGGTTACCCCGTTGGCGGAGCTGCGCCTCTGCGAACTTACCGATAATCGATTGCAACTTGATCTGGCCGCTGTTGTTCTCGATCATCGACTTGTTTTCCAGGGCCTTGATGACCGTGTCGGTGATCATCGTTTGTTGTAGCTCGCTGTAGCCGTTGCTTTTTTTGTGTTTCTGGCCCTGGGTCAGCCGTTTGAATGTTTCCAGTTCGATCCCATCGGGAAAGAGCGACAGTAACTCAAAGGCCATCTGCTCATCACCGAGCAAATGCTTGTAGGAGTAAAGGATCGAGCCATAGATCGATTTTTTTCGGGCAATATTGAGATCGGAGCTATCGTCAAAGACCTTCAGTTCACTGTCGCTGATCTTGCTGAACAGATCGGTTTCCAGTTCCTCTTTTAAGGCGGCAAAGCTTTTGCCCTTGGGCATATTGCCGGTGATCAATTTGATCGCCAACGGGTTGGTGTCCAACAGGTTTTCGAGGATATCTTGACGTAACAACTTTAGCTCATTATCGGCGATTTCCCTTTGCCCCAAGCCGAAGCGAAAGAGTTCGACTGCCTCATCCGTGGTGAACGGGCGCATCTCATAAACGACTTCACCCTCGATTTGTAGCAGCTCGCGCGAAGTGATCACAATGGTGGCGTAGTCGCAGATCGCACTCAGCAAGGTTTGGATCGCCTGGTGGTCGTTGAGGTAGAGCAGGGTTTCGAAGTTATCGAGAAGGATCAGCCGGGACTGCCGGTCGTGGTGGTCACGGAGGTGCTGCCGAAGGTCCTCGGCCTGCTCCAGGTTAAAGGCCCCGGCCACCTTATATTTAAATTGCTGGCAGTCGGTAATCGGTTCACAGTCGACAAAGCTGATACCGCCTTTAAAATACCCCCGCTCAGCCAGGGCCACAGCGATCTTTTTTACCGTGGCAGTCTTGCCGATACCGCCGGAGCCCTTGATGGTCAGCACACCGCCTTCCTCTTCCAGGGACAAAAGTTTGCGGCAGATCTGTTCGAGGTCGCCAGCCCGGCCGATGAAGTTGCGCACCGTCTTGGGGTCGATACTGTCCGGCAGCGGCGTGGTCTGTTGGCGGATATTGTTGTCGCCCTTGATCTTCTCTGTCAACGGGGTGAGTTGAAAGGCCGAGGGGTTAAGCAACAGGCAGTTTGCGAATTGGTCCAGCTTGGGGTTGGTTTTCTTGAATAGCTGAAAGGCAACACTGTCGAGCTGCTTTTTTTCCAGTTCCGCCAGGATCAGCGTGGGCAGGCGTAGTTCTGCCGTGGCGGCGGGGTCTGGCAATTGATCGACAAAAATAAAGACCCCTGCGCTCTGTTCATTACCGATCGCCCCTTCCAGATCCGCGAAGCTGATCCGCCGGCTACAGAGATGGTCATCCTCGATCAGTAATTTGTTCTTGATCACCTTAGAGAGGATCAACAGGTAGTCATACCCTTGTAGGTTGTTGAGGTTGTCGATGCTCAGACTGAAGTGGTCAATGGGGCAGGCAATTTTTCTGAACTCTTTAAGCAGCCGGGGATACTGCTGCTCCTCGTTCAGGGGGCTGGCGGAGAGCAAGGCAATTTTTCTGCCACCTTCCTTGACTTGTTGCGGGTGTTGGTCGGCCTGTTGCTGGCCCATCACCTGGACGGCATTGGGGCGCTGCGGGGCATGGTGCGCAATGGCGTTGATTAACTCCACCAGGGGATCGCCAAAGTCTGTGAAGGTCAGCAAGACAATCGGTAGTCCGCCGATTTTTTGCTTGATGGCGTCATGAACTTTCTGATGAACCAGCGCGAAATGGGGCCCGGTGTTGCCGCCAAACAGTTGGTGTTGTTTGGCCATTTCGAGGAGCAGTTCGGCATCTTCGAGGCTACACCCGACAAACAGCAGCCGTTGATTGCAGCACAGCTCCCTGAAAACCACCAAGGCGGCTTGATAGTTGGTATCGGTTTCCGCGTAGAGCTTGCAGTAGCTCTCGGGAGTAAAGATGAGGGTGCCGATATTGTCAACCCGACCATGGAAGTGCCAAATGGCCGGGGCCTGAAGCGTACCGCGTTTAAAGTCAGCCAACGCTGCCTGATTGCTGTTATCCAGTTCACACAAACGCGCAAAATTCGGACAGGCCCCACGCAAGACTTTGTCATAATTGAGGGTCAGAATCCTGTTGCCCAGCCCCCAAATCGCCTTGGGCAGTGTCTTACTGTTCTCGGAGATTTTGGCCAAGGGCTCTTCAAAATGTTTCCTGAAAAACTGGCTCCACATCGACCCTTGCAGTCCTTGCCGAGCGTACTTGGCAGCCTGTTGAAAATCTTCCAGCGCCAGCATGGCCCTGATGCCGTTGGCAAGCTTGCCCTGGCCCGCATGGTCGAGTTCATCGGCGGCATGGGCTAACAGCTCTCCCCAACTGGGGAATATCCTTTCCCCTGCTTCGTCGGTCAGCGACATGGACACACCGGCGCCGACAACGGGGATACACGTGTTGTCCTGAACGGCGCGGAGTAGATCTGGGTGTAATGTGTCGGCCACGGGATCTCCTTCTTAATGGAAATGGGGATTATGCAAGGTTGTATCGTGCTGACAGCACTCTATTTACTATTCATGCCGGAAAAACAACAGAGGGGAAATCCGCCTTACGTTGTTTGCACCCGTGCTTTCCCCTTCTCCGTCAGCCGATACTGCTGCCGGCTACTCCGGGGTTTGTCCGGAATGGTCATTTCGATCAGCCCCGCGGCCAGGGCCGGTTGCAGGTAGCGGTCGCGGAAGTTGGCCTGACTTTTCAGTTGCAGTTTGGCCTGTAACTCTGCCCGGTTCATCGGCGCCGTCAGGGCCTTGAGCAGTCTGCCAACTTCACCCGTGACATCACCTGTCACTTCACCTGTGAGCTGCTGGCAGGCGGTGAGGATAGCGTCCAGCAGGAATTCGACCAACGGGGTGGCGTTGCCCTGGGCATCTCCCTGCCTGAGCGCCGCGTAGTACTCGGTCTGGCGGTCGCGGATGACCATTTCCATGGGCATCAGCAGCAACACCGGCCGCCAGCGCCCCAGGATCAGGGTCTGCCAGAGGCGGCCCAGACGGCCGTTGCCGTCCATGAAGGGGTGGATAAACTCGAACTCGTAATGGAACACGGAACTGGCGATCAAGTGGTGCATGTCCGTTTTGTCGAGCCATGCCAGGAGATCGGCCATCAGGAATGGCACCCGTTCGGCAGGGGGGGCAATATGGACCACATCATCTCCGCGCCGGATGCCGACACTGCCGCGCCGGAAGAGACCGGGCCCATCCACCAGTCCCTGCATCAGCACCCCATGGACCCGGCACAGATCCTCGCGGCTGGTGGGGTTAAGATCTTCCAGCAGCTCATAGGCCGCAAAGGCGTTGCGCACCTCCTGGATCTCTCTGGGCGTGCCCAGGACCCTCTTGCCATCCAGCACCGCAGTCACCTGTTCGAGGCTCAAGGTGTTGCCCTCGATATGCAGTGAGGCCTGGACCGATTGGATGCGGCTCTCCCTCCGTAGCCGGGGTGCGGCCGGGGGATGCCCGGCCGGATGGATCCGCCCCAGGGCTTCGCCGATCCGTGCCACCCGGTCAACCATCAGCGGCGTAATCGTCAGGGGTGGGGCGTATGCTTGCTCCTCTTCTTGCATGGGTCTCTTTGCCCTCCTGTGTTCACGGTAACCCTGTACGCATCCTTCTCTGCCTAATTTCAACCCCACCCTGTCCCTCCCCTTCGCAAGGGGAGGGGAAGAAGGTCTTCCCCCCCCCCTTCCAAAGGCGCTGTCTACTCCTCGCTGGGCGGGGCAAGTCTGGAGGTGGGGGGTGTTGTCAAGGTGACCACGGAATATACGTTACCGCCGATTCAAATTGCACTGGGCGGTCTGCTCCAGGGCGGTGCCCAAGCGCTGGAAGAAGGTGATGGCCTCCGGGTCATGAGGGTTTCTGGTCAGTTGCGCCTCGTAGGCGAAAAAGAGTTTGGTGAGCACATGAAGGAGCTCCTCTTCCGGGACCTCGCCCAGGGCATCCCAGATCTCGTGGGGTGTTGCCATGGCGCTGTGCTCCCTACCAGGTGGCCGGTTTGGCCAGGATGGCGCGGACCTTGACGTCAAAGAGCTGGTTCGAGGGCCGGGGGGAGAGGAGGAGCACGGTATCGGCGCCACGGCCGGTGCCGGCCACGGTCAGGACATCGTCCGGGGTGATCAGGCCGGCGTCCGAGGCCATCAGGGCGATCTCCACGCACACCTTGACCCCCTGGCCAAAGAGGCGCAGGGTGTTGGCCACCAGGTCCTGTTGCGAATACCCCTGCTTCTCGCGGATGGCGGTGCCGATGCTCCTAAACGGCATGGTGCCGGTGCACACCTTCACCCCCTGGGCCTCCAGCTCCTGGCGGGTGGCGGCGGTCATCTCCAGCTTGCCGGGCTCCTTGAAGCCCACGTTGTGGGTGACCACCACCAGGGTGATCGCCATGCCCGTGAGCAGGCGCGCCGCCTTGAGGGCGGTGTCGCCGTAAGTGGAGGCGATCACCACCTGCTTGCAGGCGTAGTGGCGGATGCCCTGCTGTAAAACGTCCAGGGCGGCATCGGTATTCTCCCTACCGGGCTTGTTGAATACGGTCATCATGGTGAACTCCATTGGTGTTGGGGAAAGAAGGGAGAGGGCAGAATCCGGTCTTGAGTCGGCTCGCTTTGCCTGTCGCGGGTTGCACTCCTTGGGGCCGGGGCGCGCCGATCAGGGACGGTCGCCAATCACTCGGCATCCGGACTATTGACTTCAAAAAAGCTGGTCAGCGGGGCGAGCAGGGTCGCCAACTCCTCCCCCACCTCCGCCGCGCTCAGCAGCCCCAGCCGCAGAGCCCTGGCCACCAGCATGTCGGGGTCAACGGGGCCGGTGTAGATCTTGGCGATGGCCTGGGCGGCATGCTGGTGATACTGATGGATGTGGTCATTCAACTCGAAGGCGTTGATCTTTTTGGCCTGCCACTGGGCAAACAGCAGCAGCAGTTTGCGCAGGGCGATGGCCAGTTCCCGTTCATGGGCCATGGCCGCGAACTCCCTGAGCCGCTGCCGGACGGATTTTTCTGATTCCTCTGCCATGGGGCGTCCTCCTCTGATTGGCAATTCTTGTTGGTAACGGTGTTCGTAAGACGTGGGCAAGTGGCAAGGCCTTGCCCTCCCTGATAGGGCGCACCCCTTGCCGCTCACCGGGGCCACGGGGAAATTACCTCCCAAACATAGGCCGACTTGCCGGGGGATGCAATACTAATGTGCGGGCTGGGGGTAGGGTAGGGGCGAGGGGAGAATGCGATGGCTTGAGCGCCCCCCGGGCAGGGGAACAACCCGGGAGGGGATGGCGATCATGACCGAGGGGTGTAGGCGGGGGAGATCATGCCTGCCGCGGGATAGCGATGGTGAAGGTGGCGCCGCAACCGGGGGTGCTGGCGCACGTCAACTCGCCGCCATGCTGTTCAATAATCGTGCGGCTGATGGCCAGGCTCAAACCGGAGCCTTCATGATGGTGCAAACAATTGCCCACCGAGTAGCCATCGAATATCGAGTCCAGGTGATCGGGGGCGATTCCCGGTCCTTGGTCGGCAAGGCTGATCATGGTCATGCCCTTGTCAACCCTGCTGGCGATGGTGATTGCGCCATTTTCCGGCGAGAACTTGGCCGCATTTTCGAGGATGCCCCTGAAGGCCTCGCGGAACAGATGACCGTCCACGCACAGCTCGGCGCCGGGCTCTGGGCAGTGCACAATGACCTCTCCGCGAAATTCCCGTTGCAAGGTGGTGACCTCAAAGGCCAGAAACTCCTGCACGGAGAGAGGCGAGACCTCTAGGCCAACCCCTCTCTTCAACTGACAGAGGCGTAGCACCTTGTCCACATGTCGCTTCAGCCGTTGCGCCGAATGGTAGATGTTGTCGACGGCATTTCGCTGAAAAGCGGTGAGGGTGCCGTCATCCAGCAGGAGCTGGCAAGACATGTAAATGGCGTTGAGCGGCGTCCTGGTCTCATGGGCGGAGATGGAGGCCACCGAGGATTTGATCTCCTCAACCTCTTCCGTCAGTTTCAATTTGGCAAAGACCTTGATCTTCGCCAGCAACTCGAAGCCATGGAACGGTTTGATCAGGTAGTCGTCGGCACCGGAGTCGTATCCCAGCAGCCGCTCCAGAGTGGTGGTCCTGCTGGAAATCATGATGATCTTGATGTACTTGTGGCGCGAGCTGTCGCGGATCTGCTTGGCGACCGCGTAGCCGTTCATGCCGGACATCATGACGCCGAGCAGCACGATGTCCGGCCGGAAGCGGTTGATGATGGCCAACGCCTTCTCGCCCTTGGTGGCCGTCGCGCACCGATAGGTGTCGACTTCGGCCAAGATCTCCAGGATGATCTCGCGGTTGGTCTCGTCGTCATCGACGATAAGGATTCGGCATCTACTGTTCATCTATCACGGTCCCCCTGCCGGCCATGTCTTGGGATGCTGAAGAAAAAATCTGGTGCTACCCAGCCTGTGCCACTCGGGCCATCTCCCTCCCCGAGGGTCGCGGCTCATGCCTCTGCCGATGGCCGGGGTCGAGAACTTGGTCGCCTCTCCCTGGTCAGCCTGGTCAGCCCATGCCGGGCATGGCAATATGCATTTTTCTTGCCTCAAGTTGGGCGCGGTCCGGGATTGTGCACGGCAGGGGTGGGTAGCCAACGCCGGCATGATGGATTTTCGCAAAATAGTCCAGCGGTTCTCCGGGGTTGCGTTCTCCCCGCTGCACATCAACACGCTGAAAAAACAGAGAAACGCATGGGATTTGGTCCTGCATTGTGGGATATGTTGACCCCAAAAAAATCGCTTTTGGCGTGATTTGCCGTTTGGGAGGCGTTTTTTTGCCTCCGGGCAGGGGAGGCACGGTGAGGTGAGAGGTGATCGCCGCCGTGGTCGTCTTACTCGGCTGCCTCGCGGCCGATCTCGCCACAGGCGAGCAACTGGTCGCCGGTGTTGACGTTGACGGCGGCGCCGAATGGTCTGTTGCCGCGCCCCGTGTTTACGTGGCAAGGGTGGTTGGCGATCAGCACCCGGTAGTACTGGTTGGTAGGAGCTCTCTCCGTCATGCGCCCTCCTTGAGGCACCCCGCAAACACCTGGGCGCAGAACTCTCCCACGCGGGCGAGCTCCTCGGCCACCTGGACGCCGTGGTGGCGCAGGGTGGCGATCTTGCCCTGGGCCGTGCCGGAGGTGCCGCTGGTGATGGCCCCGGCGTGGCCCATGCGCCGGCCAGGGGGGGCGGTGCGGCCGGCGATGAAGGCCACCACCGGTTTCGTCATCTGCTCTTTAATGAAGCTGGCCGCCTCCTCCTCGGCGCTGCCGCCGATCTCGCCCACCAGCACCACCCCACGGGTCTCGGGGTCGGCCTCGAAGGCGGTGAGGCAATCGATGAAGGTGGTGCCGCTCACCGGGTCGCCGCCAATGCCCAGGCAGGTGGTCTGGCCGATCCCCTGCCCACTCAGCTGGTGGACCACCTCGTAGGTCAGGGTGCCGGAGCGGGAGACCACGCCGATGGGGCCGCCGGGGAGGTGGATGGCACCGGGCATGATGCCGGCCTTGCACTCACCGGGGGTGATGACACCTGGGCAGTTGGGGCCGATTAGCCGCGACGGCCCGCCCGCCAGCGCCCCCTTGACCCGCAGCATGTCGTGGACCGGGATCCCCTCGGTGATGGCGATGATCAGCGCCAGGCCAGCGTCTGCCGCCTCCAGGATGGCATCGGCGGCAAAGGGGGGCGGCACGAAGATCAGGCTACAGTTGGCGCCGGTGGCCAGGCGGGCGGCACGCACGGTGTTGAACACCGGCACCCCGTCCATCTCTTGCCCACCCTTGCCCGGGGTGACCCCGGCCACCACCTGGCTGCCGTAGGCCAGGCACTGGCGGGCGTGGAACTGGCCCTCGCGGCCGGTGATCCCCTGGACCAGGATCCTGGTCGCGGCGTTGACAAAGATACTCATGGCCGGCCTCCTTGGGCAATGGCGGCAATGGCGGCGGTGGCCTCGCCGAGCCCTTGGACGATATGCAGATTGAGTCCGGACGCGGCCAGGATGCGGCGGCCCTCCTCGACGTTGGTCCCCTCCAGGCGCACGATCACCGGCACCTCGATGGCGGTGCGCCGGGCCGCCTCCACTACCCCTTGGGCCAGGGTGTCGCAGCGCAGGATGCCACCAAAGATGTTGATGAAGATGGCCTTGACCTTGGAGTCTTTCAGGATGATGCGCAGACCCTGCTCCACCATCGCGGCGCTGGCGCCACCGCCCACGTCTAGGAAGTTGGCGGCTTCGGCGCCGGCCTGTTTGATCATATCCATGGTGGCCATGGCCAGGCCGGCGCCATTGACCATGTTGCCGATGGTGCCATCCAGACCGATGTAGTTCAAGCCTGCGGCCCGGGCCTCCCGCTCCAGTTCCGGCACCTCGCTGGGGTCGGCCAGGGCCTGGATGCCGGGGTGGCGGAAGAGGGCGTTGTCGTCGAACTCCACCTTGGCGTCCAGGGCCAGCA
>CAYSFY010000100.1:0-3270 GCA_964430285.1 uncultured Desulfobulbia bacterium | reverse complement strand
GCGATATCGTGGCAGTGCGCATCGAGAAGACCAGCGCCTGGTCCCTCCAGGGCCAGCAGGTGGCCATCCGTTGTCACGGCCAGGGGGTTGATCTCCAGGAGCAGGCAGTCGTAGGTGGTGAAGCAGCGGTAGAGCCCTTGGCAGAGGGCGGTAAACTCCTGGTGCAGGGCCGGGGCGAGCCCCAGGCCAAAGGCCAGCTGCCGCAGGTGGTGGGGGGAGAGGCCGCTCAAGGGGGCGACGGTCACCCGGATCAGTTGTTCCGGGGTGCTTGCCGCGATCTCTTCGATATTCATGCCGCCCACGGCGCAGGCCAGGAAGGTGAAGGCGGCCTGGGCTCGGTCCACCACCAGGCTGAGGTAGAGCTCCTGGCGGACCTCGACCCCCTCTTCGATCAACAGCCTGCGCACGGTCTGGCCGTGGGGGCCGGTCTGGGGGGTGACGAGCTGCATGCCGAGGATGGCCTTGGCCGCGGCCAAGGCCTCCGCCGCCGTGTGCGCCAGCCGCACCCCGCCCCCCTTGCCCCTGCCGCCGGCGTGGATCTGGGCCTTGACCACCAGGGGGAAGCGATTACGCCGGGCCACGATGGCAGCCACTGCCTCCAGGCCCTCGGCCATTTCGCCTGCCGGCACCGGCACCCCGCAGCGGGCCAGGAGTTCCTTGGTCTGGTATTCGTGGATCTTCATCGTTTGGCATACCCCATGGCGTGCAGGGTGGCGGTGGTCTCGTCGAGGATGGTGGGGGCGTCGATGGCAAAGCAGCGGGAGAAGGGGGCTTGGCCGGCGTCCGAGACCTGCTCCCAGGGCTTGGACCAATCGATGCCCTCCGCCGCCTTGGCCCAAAAGGTTACCGGCTCCTCGATGCTGTTGGCGAAAATTTCCTGATGCCTGCCCATCCCTTGCACCTCCATGCCTGTTGGATTGCTGTTGTCGGGGACCGTTTGGTCTCACAGGGTGTCCTACGGGTTTGTACCTATGGCCCTTTTCGATTACCCTGCCCAGGACGAGATGTCAAGGGTGGCGGTAATATGGAAAATGGGCGCCCTGGCCAACAGCCCATGCACCCACCATCCGCCCCGTAATTTCGCTGCGCCACAATAGGATGCCGGGGGTGCCGGCGTTGGTTGAGCGGCCGTGGCGAAACGATAAAATTATTTCGTGAAAGCGCTCATTTCTGTTTATTTCAGGGGGCGGGTTGCGTATAGTTGAGTGCCCTAAAGGGAGGACGGTGCGGTGACAGTCGGCGGCCTTGGAAGGTGCTCCGGCGTGGAGGTAGGGTGGGCAAAACGGTTCACCTTGCCCACCGATTACGGTGCACATCGAGGTGAAGTTGTTCTCTCGCGATCGCCACCAGAAACCGGTGGGCTGATGAAACGTTAGCCCACCCTACGAACTCCGCCAGCACCGGCTTCCTTTTTGTATATCGTTCCCACGCTCCAGCGTGGGAACGACTGGTGTGGACGCTCCAGCGTCCAAGAGTAGGCGGCTGTCTCCGAGTCCTCATCCCCTTACCCGGAAGGGACGGGACGCTGGAGCGTCCGTGGCGGTTACGTTCCCACGCGGGAGCGATGACTCGATGACTGAATGTGCTTTCTCGCGATCGGCACCGGAAAACTACAATCAAAAATATAACCGCCATGGACTACACCCTCTCCCTCATCCAAACCTCGGTGGGGAAGAAGACCATCTCCGCCACCAGCGGCTTCCTGTTGGGTGTCTTTCTCTTTGTCCACATGTTGGGCAATGCGGCCACCCTCTTCGGGCGTGGGGCCTATAACGGTTATGCCGCCCATCTCCATGCCTTGGGCCCCTTTTTGAAGGTGCCGGAGGGCGTGCTGGCCTTGATCTTTGCGGTCCATGTGCTTACCGGCCTGCTGCTGTTCATCGCCAACCGCGCCGCCCGGCCCAGCCGGTACGCGGTTAGCGCCCCGCTGCCCGCCCGAGTCAATGCCGCCACCATGCCCTACACCGGCTTGGCCATCCTCCTCTTTGTGTCGGTGCACCTCTTTCACTTCCACTTTGCCACCTCCACGGCCACACTGGCCGATCTGGTCAAGGCCACCCTCTCCCAGCCCGCCATCGGCGGTTTTTATCTCCTGGCCTTCATCGCCTTGGGGCTCCACCTGAGCCACGGGTTTTGGAGCCTGTTGCAGACCTTTGGCATCAACCACCCGCGTTATAACGGCTTCTTCCGCCTCTCGGGGCTGAGCGGCGGGGTGTTGATCAGCGGGGTCTTCGCGCTGATCGTGATCCTCTCCCTGCTCTCCGCCTCCTTCCTTAGCTAACTGATAGAGGACCATTGCCATGCAGCTTGACCCCCGCATCCCCCCAGGCCCGCTCCCGGAGAAGTGGGACCATTGCCGCTTCGAGACTAACCTGGTCAACCCGGCCAACAAGCGACGGTTCGAGATCATCGTGGTGGGCAGCGGTCTGGCCGGGGCCTCGGCCGCGGCCTCGCTGGCGGAGCTAGGGTACAACGTCACGGTCTTCTGCATCCAGGACTCCCCCCGCCGCGCCCACAGCATTGCGGCCCAGGGGGGGATCAACGCCGCCAAGAACTACCAGAACGACGGCGACAGCATCCGTCGCCTGTTCCACGACACCATCAAGGGTGGCGACTTCCGCGCCCGGGAGGCCAATGTCTACCGCCTGGCCCAGATCAGCAACGCCATCATCGACCAGTGCACGGCCCAGGGGGTGCCCTTTGCCCGGGACTACGGCGGGACCTTGGCCAACCGCGGTTTCGGCGGCGCCCAGGTCGCCCGGACCTTCTACGCCCGGGGCCAGACCGGCCAGCAGCTCCTGCTCGGGGCCTACAGCGCCATGATGCGCCAGGTGAAGGCCGGCCGGGTCAAGGTCATGGCCCGGCGGGAGATGCTGGATCTGGTGGTGGTGGCTGGCCGAGCCCGGGGCATCGTCACCCGGGACCTGGTCACCGGCGCCATCGAGAGCCACGCCGCCCATGCCGTGGTCCTGGCCACCGGCGGCTACGGCAATGTCTACTACCTCTCCACCAACGCCATGTCCGCCAACGTCAGCGCCTCCTGGCGGGCCTGCAAGCGCGGGGCCGGCTTTGCCAACCCCAGTTTTGTGCAGATCCACCCCACCTGTATCCCGGTGCACGGCGCCTACCAGTCCAAGCTCACCCTGATGAGCGAGAGCCTGAGGAACGACGGCCGGGTGTGGGTGCCGGCGCGCCCAGGGGACCGGCGGCCGCCCAGCCAGATCGCCGAGCCGGAGCGCGACTACTTTCTGGAGAAGAAGTACCCGAGCT
>CAYSFY010000099.1:10723-15784 GCA_964430285.1 uncultured Desulfobulbia bacterium | reverse complement strand
GCCGGGCATGGGCCCGGCAGCACGGGGGGCATCAATCCTCTTTTTGTCCGGGTCATGAAGCAACTTCTCCACCTTCTCCTCCCCCTTGCTAAAGATCAGCTTCTCGGGCAGGATCTCCGTCAGCTCATAGCCATCAAGCATATCCCCAACTTCGAGCCGGGCATGCTCCTCGGGCCCGGAGGCCTGGGGGGCCGCCGCTTTCCTGGATGACCGGGACGCAGGCTGAGGTGGTTCCTTGGCCTTCTGCCCCGCGGGATAGATAATGATGGCCTGGCTAAAGGCATCGGCAATGATGGAGCCCTCATAGGTCACTTCGTCGATGCTGGCATCGACGCCAAGGGCTTTGATATCCGTCGAGGCCGTCTCCTCTTTGGTTGCCTGGGGTTTCTCTTCCACCAGGGTCCTCTCCGGATTAAACAGATACCCCTCCTTGAGATCGGGAAGAATCCCCGGCACCACGGGCTGCAGATCCTTGACCTGGGGTAGGGGCACCACGCTCTCGGCGGGGACGGCACTCCCCTTTTTGGCGGTACTCTCGGGCGGCAGCACCTGGCCCTGCCGCCAGTCGGAGGCGACCCCACGCATCATGATGGCAGTGGTCAGCAACAAGATTAGGATGAGGGCTGGACGCATCATGGTTGTTCATCACCTTTATGGCCAGAGTCTCCTTTTTTCTGAAGCGCTCTCTTTGCCGGCTCTTTTTTAGGGATCTCCTTGTCCGCTGGCGGCTCGGTGAGCCGGTAGTACCCCTTCAACTCCAGAAATATCTTTAACTCCTCTTTCTTAAACGGCTTCACCGTAAAACTCTCCACCCGGAAGAGGGTGTTCATCTTATAGAGTTCCGCCAACAACTTAACGAAACTATCCAGGTTGCCACCCAGTCTCACCTTGATGCTCACCGCCCCATAGGGATTGCCGCTATCCTTGCCCCCCTTGCCGACCGCGCTGACCGACTCGGGGTTCATGCCCACCTTGGCCATCACCTCCTGCAGCTTGATCTGCATGGCGGAGGTCGCATCTTTCTCGGTGGCGGCAGAGAAGAGGTTGCTCTCGAATTGAGCCTTACGGGCCTCCAGTTGCTGGCTCCGTGCCCGTAGCGCTTCAATGTCCTTGGTTGACATGCGATACTGGCCCAAGAGGGCCTGCTTGCTGGTCACTGCCTGCAGGATCTCGGCGTATTTACCGTTGATTAACCGAAAGCCATTGAGCAGCAGCAGGGCGCCGACGATGACCAACAGACCGTTGCGGGTCCGGGCCAGACCCACGAGCCTGGTGAGATGGTGCATGATGTTGTTCACGGCAGAGAGATCTCCACGTTGAAGTAGGTCTTATTCTGCCTAAAGCTGGTGGATTTGAGCTGGGCCTGGCCAATCTCCTGGAGTTTGGTGGTCAGGCTGCTGACCTCCGTGGTATACCCCTGCAGGGAGACGATATTGTTCGTTTGGTCCAGACGGAGCTGGTCCACGTAGGAGGTGGAGGGCATCACCTGGGTCAGGTGGGTAAGAAAATTGATCAGGTCAAAATTTTTACCGATCCCTTCGATTTGGGCGATGGCCTTGAGGGTCACCTCTTCGCGCTGGCGTAGATCCTTCATCTCGGTCACCAGCGGCATGATCGCCTCGATCTCCCGGTTCACCTGATAGTTCAAGGCCTTCAGCTTGTAGACCTTGACCCCGCCCCAACACAAAAAGGTTAGGACATTGACCACCAACAGCACGCCGATCATGATCTTCATATAGTCCGGCCGCTGATAGGAGGCCGGCAGCATATTGTAGGTCTTCAGGTGTGGCCGGTGGGCCAGGAGCAGACAGGCATCGAGAAAGTCAAAGTAGGGCTTCGGCGGCAGGGCATCCACCACCTGCCGCTGGACGCGGTCGGGATCGAGCCTGAAGATCATATCGGAGTGACAGACCGCCACCGCCTCGACAAATGAGGGGGCGGCGCTGCAGTACAAGCGATCGACCATGATGGAACCGTTAAAGATAAAGGCCTTGACGTAACGGCCGGGGAGCACGAGTCCCCACTTGCCCTTGCGGTTCAATTTATTGACGAAGCGCTGACTCTCGGGGTAGAGGCCGGAGAGCTGGAAGCCACCCTCCATGATCTCTTGGATATAGGCATCGATGTAGCCGCTCTGGGCCGCGTAGAGCGTGACATTGTAGGCCTCGTCCCCCTTCTGCAGGGCGAAACTGTGCCAAGTCGTCTCGTCGGCAAAGGGGGTGACCATCTCCAGCTGATAGCCCACCGCCTCGGCGATATCGGTGGTGTCCAGGGGGAGATCAAAGGCCTTAAAGAAGAGGAGATCCTCGGAGACAAAGAGGTGCAGGGTCGTGGGATGGGCCTTGACCTGGGCCATGAACTCGGCGATGCGGCCGGCGATCCCCTTCTCCTCCCGCGCCACGAAAACGGTGGCCTCGCAATCCGTGGGATGGCAGAGGGCCAGACCGTTTTTATGGATAACTATTTCCAGGGGCTCTCTCATGTGGATCGTTCCTGCCAAGCCAGGCACGTAAACCCGTTGACATCCTTTTTGATGATCATGCTCTCCTCTGTGCCAGGGGTCTTGGGGGCCACACTCTCCTCCCCTCCCTCTTCCGCCTCATCCTGCTCCACCCCGGCATAGCCGGTGCCCACGACCATGTAGAACTGACTATTGCTATTGGTCCCGATGGCAAGATAGGGCTGAAATTTCTCGAATTGCTCCCCCAGGATCTCGGCGGCGATGGCCGCGTTCAGCTGGCCCTTGAATTCGATTTTGGCCTCGCGATAGGCCGCCGCCTTCTCTTTATCACCTCCGGTGAGAAAATCAAGCATTGCCGGGGTGAGGCTGTTAAAATTAATCTTGCCGCCCGGGTTGTGGACCGTGAACACCTCGCTGGCCGAGAATTTGCCGATCATGGGCCGGGTACCGTTGACCAGAAAGAACTCGGCCGGGTCCTCGATCTTGCCGTTGCGGGCGATATAGGGGTCTTGCAACCCTTCATAAAAGTCATTTTCCACGCCATTCAAGTGGTGGTCGTTATCCGTATCCTTCCAATCGAGCAGGGAGTCGATGACGGTGGCGATCGCCTCTTCGTTCTCTTCGCCGAGCTGGTACTGCAAAAACAGCTCGACCAGGGGTTGCGGCGAGGTGTTCAGATCGATCTTACCGGCCTCGCTGGTCACATAATAGGTGACCTTGCCCTTGGGCAGAAAGACCTTGTACTCATAGCCCTCGTAAAACCCGTCCCAATCCTCCTCCGCTCCCAGGGGGGGGACATCAATGGGTCGGTCCAGCAGCCGAAAGAGACCGAGGCTGAGTCCCGCCTCGGCGAGGAAGTGGCCGGAGACTCGGGTCTTGATGTTATGGGAGACCACGAGTTCGGTCCTGACCTGCATGATCAGCTGCGAGGCCAGGAAACTGGCCAGCAGCAGGACGATAATCACCACCACCAAGGCAAAACCCCGGTTGTTGTCCTGTCCCGTCAATTGCCCAAGCGCCGCACCCCACCCTCTTCCCGGGGGTGGAAGTATCAACCGTCTCCTATGGCATCCGGTCAACCGCTTCACTTCTTTTTCAACTTCAAGGTCATAAACTCATCCTCCTCATCGGTCACCAGGGCCAGATCGTAGCGACCGCCAGACGCCACAATCTCGGCGCCGGCGGCATCATCCTGGCCCTCCACGTCCATGAACAACAGGGTCTGCTCAAAGGCCATGGAGGTGGCCAGGGTCTTGGCCCGCCCCTCCTCCATGGCAAAAATACTGCGGGAGGACATGGAAAAATTCTGGAGGATGGCCACATAGGCCAAGCCCATGATGGTCACCGCCACCAAGATCTCAATCAGGGAAAACCCCTGCTGCCGGGAGGTTGTAGTCATAGAGAGTAACGTACTTAAGTCTGTGGGCTGTCGGTGTTTAGCCTGTTGGCAACCAAGCAAATGAGATCCACGCAATAGCGAGCCCTTGGCGTCCAGGCCTTGGCCCAACGGCCTCCCGCCTGAACCGCCTGAGAGTCCTACTGCGCCAGCTTGTTCAAGGCCTCGGAGTCGGCGCATTTCGGCACCAGGGTATACTCCTCGTCCCGGAAGGTAAAGGTGACCTCGGGACTGGTCTCCCCATCGTAGATCACGGAGAAGGCGTCCTCATCGCGGGCCAGGACCGTCATCTCGGTAAAGTCCGGCACATACTCATCATCATAGTCGGTGTTGTAGTAATCCCGCTTTTCGGCATAGTAGATCGCCCGCTCCGCGGCGTGATAGCGGTAGATGGCCAAGACCACCCCGGCCTCGGGGTAGACAAATGGATTTCTGGTCACCAACTTGAAGATGTCGTCGTCCGCCACCATCAAAATCCGTCTCAGCTTGGGGTCATAGACGGCGCTGGTGATCTGCCGCTGCACCAAGGTCAACAGCCCGTATTTACGCTCCATGGCCAGGATCTTGCGGCCGCCTCGATCGGTAAACTTGATGCCGACGTTGAGCACCGAATAGAGCATCACCGCCACCATGGAGAGCAAGATCATGGAAATCAGGACCTCGAACAGGGTGAACCCGGCCCCTCCCCGCTGTCCGGGTCCAAGCGGCTTACTCATCCTCTTGCTCCTCCAGCATCGGCAGGGCGGTCAGGGGGTCGATGACGATGGTCTCGCTGCGCTCGCCGCTCTTCAGGGTCAAGGTCCCCGGGGTGGCATACCCCTCCGGTAGAAAGACCAGCTCCACGGGATCCAGCTCCAAGGTGGCCTCCTCATCCAAACCGAGCGCCTTGACCTCATCCACTGCCCCGCTCAGGGTGAGCGAAGTGCCGCCATCACCCTCGCCCTCGCTGGCGGTCATCACCAAATACCGCCCCCGGGAGATGGCGGTAAGCCTGGCGTAACGGATGACCGCCATGACCTTCTCGGTCTCCTTTTTGAACGTCAGACTATCGAGAAAACGGCCCACCGCCGGGCCGGTCACCCCGGCCATGATACCGATCAAGATCAAGACCACCAACAGTTCGATGAGGGAGAAGCCCCTGGATCGTAAACTTCCACAGCTCACCTCCCCCCTTGCGGGCTCTGTCCAGTCCCCGCTTGACGGG
>CAYSFY010000099.1:2352-10713 GCA_964430285.1 uncultured Desulfobulbia bacterium | reverse complement strand
GGGGGGGGGGGGAACTGATTTCTTGGCGAAAGGTAGCCCAAGGCCGAGTGCAGGGAGAGATGGACTACCCCCCCACCCCTGCCCTCCCCCGCAGGGGGGGAGGGGGCGTTTTGGAAGTTTACGATCCAGAACCCTCATCCTGCAATGTCGTTGATGCTCATGATCACGGTCAGCATGGAGACCACGATATAACCGGCCCCCAGGGCGATCACCAGGATAAAGATCGGCTCGATCAGGGCGATGATCCTCTTGACCCGCTGCCTCAGCTCCTTGTCATAGTGGTCGGCCACCTGACCACAGACCTCGCCCACGCTCCCCGACTCCTCGCCGATGGCCAACAGGTCCACCGCCAGATCGGGGAAGAGCCCCTTGCCCTGGAGCTTGGGGGCGATCTGTTGCCCCTCCTTCAAGGCCCGGGTGGCATTCTGCAACAGCCGCTGGTATTCGATATTGGCCGCCACCCCGCTACAGATCTTGAGCGCGGTGGCCAGATGGACCCCGTTCTTGACCAGCACCTCCAGGGTCCTGAAGATGCGGGTGGTCTCCAGTTCGCGGATAAATCCGGAAATGATGGGCAGGGTGATGGCCTTGGCGTCGAGATAGAGCCTGCCCTGCTCGGTCTTGAAGTAATAGATGGCCCCTGCCACTGGCGCCACCAAGGCGACCAGGGTCAGAAAGAGGTGGTCGGAGACAAAGGCGGCCCCATCCATCAAGATCTTGACATGGAAGGGCAACCGCTGGCCCATGCCCTGGAACAGGACCTCGAAGCGGGGCAGGATGGTGGTGACCAGGATCCCCACCGCCACGATGCCGACCACCAGCAGGATCACCGGATAGATGGCGGCCGAGACGATAAACTGCCCCAGCTCCTGAAAGGTCTTCTGGTACTCGGAGATCCGGAGCAGCATGGCCGGCAGGATGCCACCCTCCTCGCCGGCCCGCACGATGCTGATGTACATGGGCGAAAACATGGGATAATCGGCCAAGGCCTCGGAAAATGACTTGCCCTCCTTGAGCTTCCGTTCGATCTCGCCGGTGAAGTGCTTGAAGGCGGGTTTCTGGCTGTTCTGCTTCATGGTCCTGAGCCCGGCGTCGAGGGAGAGACCGGCGTTCAGCAACAGGGCGATCTGGGTAGTGAAAAAGTCGAGATCGGTGCGGGTAAGCTTATTTTTGCGGAAGATCTTAAACGACAGGGCTCCCTGCTTACTGGGCCCCCGGTACGGTTTGATCTCCAGGGGGCGCAACCCCTGCCCCATCAGACGCCGGGCCGCCGCCGCCTTGTCGATCTCCTCCACCGTGCCCCGCTTGACGGCCCCGGCGCTATCCATGGCCGAATAGCTATACCAGCTCATTCATGACGCTCCTGGTCACCCGCATGACCTCGGAATAGGTGGTGGTCCCGGACTTGACCTTCTGGATACCGTCGGAGTACATGGTGAAGAACCCCTCGCTATCGGCAATGCGGCGGAGATCGAGAAGGTCAAGCCCCTGGGAGATCCCCTTGCCCATGGCATCGCTGATCACCAAAAACTCATAGACCCCAATGCGGCCGGTGAAGCCGGTGCCGGAACAGGCCTCGCACCCCCGGCCCTTGTACATGGTGAAGTCATCCTCCTTGGAGCGGACGGAGAGGTACTCCGAGATCTTGCCGTGGGGGTGCTTGCACTCCTTGCAGATGCAACGCACCAAGCGCTGGGCCAGGATGGCCCTGAGGGAAGAGGCGATCAGGAAGCGCTCCACCCCCATGTCGATCATGCGGGCCACGGCGGAGATGGCGTCGTTGGTGTGCAGGGTGCTGAACACCAAATGGCCGGTGAGCGAGGACTGCACCGAGATCTCGGCGGTCTCCAGGTCGCGGATCTCGCCCACCATGATCACATCCGGGTCCTGGCGGACGATGGAGCGCAGCCCCTTGGCAAAGGTGAGCTTGATCTCCGGCCGCACCTGGATCTGGTTGATCCCCCGCAGTTGGTACTCCACCGGGTCCTCCAGGGTAATGATCTTGTTGGAGCCTGAGTTGATGTGGTTAAGCGCGCAGTAGAGGGTGGTGGTCTTGCCGCTGCCGGTGGGGCCGGTGACCAGGATGATGCCGTCGGGGATGGTGATCATCTCCTTGAAGCTCTTCTCCATGGCGGGCTGCATGCCCAGCTGATTCATCTCCAGGATGATGTTGCTCTTCTCCAGGATACGGATGACCACCCCTTCGCCGTAGACCGTGGGCATGGTGGAGACCCGGAGGTCGAGTTCCTTGCCGGAGATGCGGATCGAGATCTTGCCGTCCTGGGGCAGGCGGCGCTCGGCGATATCGAGGGCGGCCAACAGCTTGGTGCGGGAGACGATGGCGGCCTGCATGGCCTTGGGGGTAATCTCATACTCATGGAGGATGCCGTCGATACGCAGGCGGATGTAGAACCCCTCGTCAAAGGGCTCCATGTGGATATCGCTGGCCCGCCTCTTCACCGCCGTATCGATCAGATTGTTGACATACTTGATGACCGGGGCCTCGGAGGCCATGTCCTTCAACTTGTCGATATCCGACTCTTCCCGGCCCAGGGCCTCGTCCTCCACCCCCTCATCCATGCTCAGGCCGTAGTGTTCGTGGACAATGGCGCGCATCACCGATTCGGTGGCCACCTGGACCTCGAACCGCTCCAAGAAGAGCAGTTCCGCCGTGGAGAGGACATCACCGTCCAAGGGGTTATTGACCACCATGATCAGCGCCTCCCCCCGTTTGAGCATGGCAAAGGGGTGCTCGCGATGGAAGAGTTTGGAGATCTCCAAGGGGAGGAACTCATCGATGGGATCGGCCTTGTAGACCTCGACCTCCACCTGCTCGGCCAGGGTCTCCACCAGGTCCAGCTCGCTGATGAAACCGAGCGACACCAGGATCTCGCCCAACCCCTGGGCCACGGTCTCCATGTGGGCCAAGGCCCGCTCCATCTCGCCCTTGGAGATCTTGCCCTTCTTGATCAGGAGTTCTCCGATCTTCTCCTTCTTCTTAAAAAAGACGGTATTAAGCATGACGGCTCACCTGCCGAGGACATGAGTCAATATGTAGCTTCATCGCTCTCCTTCGATTGCATCTAAAAGTCTGGCCGCCAGATGGAGGTCAAGGGCCAGGAGCCGTTCATAGATGACCCGGGCCTCCCGCCACCTGCCGAGCACCACCTCGACCACGCCCAGGTTAAAGTGGGCGCGCGCGAATTGCGGTTCAATGGTGATGGCCCGCGCAAAGGCGGTTTGGGCCTCGGTCCAGGCATCCTGGGCCACCAAGGTGACCCCAAGTTCAAAATGGGCAAAGGCGAACTCCGGACGCGCGGCCACGGCCCGTTTGAGGACGACCACCGCCTCTGCCAGACGTCCCTTCTCCCGGAGGGCCATGCCGAGATTGCATTGGGTCAGGGCATCCCCCGGTCGCAGGCTGTCCGCCCGGGAGAGGGTGATGACCGCCTCGTCAAAACGCCCGATCTTCTGGTAGGCCGTGCCCAAGAGGTCATGGGCATGGGCATTGTCCGGCTGCTGGGCGATGAGGGCGAGATAGGCATCAATCGCCTGCTGCCAATGGCCCAGGATGCTGTGACAGTAGCCCACATGAAAGAGGCTCTCCACCCGCTCGGGGTGCTGCTTCAAATCCTGGGCAAAGAACTCCAAGGCCCGGCCATAATCACCGGCCAGGAAGGCGCATTTCCCTTGGTGGGCAAAGTTGTCCAGGGCGTATTGGTGGTTGGATCCCTTTTTACTCATCAGCTCGTGGGGGGGGGAAGAAGAATACGCTCTTGGAAAGAAGGAGCGCCCTTCATAATCACCACGCCCTCCCCTCTTTGTCAAGCCTTAAGCCGACAGCTTTCCTTTGCATCATGGCCGAATCTATGGTTCTATCCCCCTGTCCACCAGCCATCACCTGTCAAACCCCGCGCGCGCCCCATGACCCAGACCATTGACCTGCTGATCACCCACGGCCTGATCCTGACCGCCCCTGGCCAAGGAGAGCCCCTGAGCGACGGCTTTGTCGCCATCCACAACTCCACCATCCACGCCGTCGGCCCGATGACCAGCTTGCCCGCCCCCCTGCGGGCCACGCGGACCATTGATGCCCGTGGCTGTCTGGTCATGCCGGGGCTGGTCAATGGCCACTGCCACGCCGCCATGACCCTGTTTCGCGGTCTGGCCGACGACCTGCCGCTGATGGAGTGGCTGCATCGCCATATCTTCCCGGCCGAGGCCCGGCTGGTCACCCGAGATGGTCTACTGGTGCAGCAAACTGGCCGCCGCCGAGATGATCCTGGCCGGCATCACCACCGTAGCGGACAGCTATTTTTACGAGGAAGAGGCGGCCCGGGCCTTTGCCGAGACCGGGCTGCGGGCGGTGGTCGCCCAGGGGATCATCGACTTTCCGGCCCCGGGGGTCCCGGACCCGGCCAACAATATCGAGGCCGCCGCCACCTTTATCGCCCGCTGCCGGGGGCTGAGAGAGGAGCGCATCCTCCCCGCCCTCTTCTGCCACTCCCCCTACACCTGTGGTCCCCAGACCCTGGAGCGGGCCAAGGAGCTTGCCCGCCGCGAACAGTGCACGCTCTTCATCCATCTGGCCGAGACCAGGGAGGAGGTCTCCCTGATCCGCCAACGGCATGGCCTCTCCCCGGCCGCCTATCTGGATCGTCTCCACCTCCTTGACCAAGACACGGTGGCGGTGCACGGGGTCCACCTGGACACCACGGACATCGCCATCCTCAAGGAGAGAGGGGTCGGGGTGATCACCTGCCCCGAGAGCAACATGAAGCTCGCCTGCGGTATCGCCCCCGTACCCGCGCTGCTGGCGGCCGGCATCCCCATGGGTCTGGGCAGCGATGGCTGTGCCAGCAACAACGACCTTGACCTCTTTAACGAGATGGACTCCCTGGCCAAGCTCCACAAGGTGGCCACCCTGGACCCCACCGTGCTGCCGGCCAGAGAGGCCCTGTGGCTGGCCACCAGCGGCGGGGCGGGTGTCCTGGGTCTTGGGCAACGGACCGGTCGCCTCGCCCCCGGCCTCGCCGCCGATTGCCTGATCATCGACCTGGAGCGCCCCCACCTGACCCCCTTTCACGGCCCGGACCTCCTGGTCTACGCCGCCAAGGGCAGCGATGTCAGGACAACCATCATCAACGGGGAGGTGGTCATGGATGAGCGGCGACTGCTGACCTGCGATCTGGCCGAGACCATGGCCCGGGTCAGAGAGCTGGCTAAAGGGATTTGAAAATGAATTACGAATTAGAAATTACGAATTACGAATGGCGGCAGAGTCAATAATTCGTAATTATTAATTCGTAATTTCCTTCTCATATCCAGCCGTTGGCCTGACAGGCGGAGAGGACCAGCCCCTTGAGGCTGGCGATGAAGGCGGGGTCGGTATTTAAGGAACGGGTGCGCACCAGCTCAATCCCCAGGCTGGCGGCCAACTCGCGGTATTGGATATCAATCTCGCACAGGGTCTCCACGTGGTCGGAGACAAAACTGATGGGCACCATCACCACCCGGCGGCACCCCTGACGGGACAATTTTTCCAGGGTCTCCGGGGTCGAGGGCGCCAACCACTCCACCGGACCGCTCCGACTCTGGAAGCAGAGATGGCCCTGCTTGCCGGTCTTGGCCTCAATGGCGCTGATCGTCCTCCGCAGGTGCTCCACATAGGGGTCACCCTCGGTGATAAACTTCACCGGCAGGCTGTGGGCGCTGTAGACCACCTCGCTGGCCTCTCCCCCTGCCACCCCCTCCATAATCCGTTCGGCCAGACAGTGGACATAGGACTCGTTGTCCGGCCAGGACGCGATCTCCAACAGCTCGACCCCCTTGGCCTGGGTCGCCAGGTACTCCCGCAGATCACGCAGGGAGGAACCGGTGGTGGCGATGGAGTAGTGGGGGTAGAGGGTCAGAGCGACCACCTTGGTGATCCCCTGGGCCAGCAGGCCCGGCATGACCTCGGGGGCAAAGGGGTGCCAATAGCGCATGACCATCCCCACCCGGAAGGGGCCGCTGGCGGCCAGCGCCTCCTCCAGGGCACGGCACTGCTCGCCGGTGATCCTGTTCAGGGGGGAGACGCCGCCGATCTGCCGGTAGTAGCCCTGACTCTTGGGGGCGCGGCGCTTGGCGATCAACCAGGCGATGGGCCGCTGCAAAAAGGCGGGACCCAGGCGGATGATCAGGCGGTCGGAAAAGAGGTTGTAGAGAAAGGGGCGGACATCCTGCACCCGCTCCGGCCCCCCCAAATTGAGCAAGACGACCCCGATGGTCTCGGGCCGGGTGAAGGTCATGGTCTCCCCCCTGCCGCCCACGTGGGCCCCTCGCCCTGGTCTCGGCCCTCGCCCCAGACCGGGGCCGATCCAGGCAAGTGTCCCTCCAGCTCACTGGGCCCGAAATCAAGCTCGGCAAAGATCTCCCGTTCAATGGCCTGACAGCGTTCGAAATTACGGAGGATGGCGGCGTGACGGGCCGGGTCGTTCTGGCCGTAGCGCTCCAGGATATAGGCGAGGCGGGAGGCCAGGGGGACAATCCGGTCATGGTTGACCCGTTTGTCGGCGTAATAGACCAACTCCTTGGCCGACAACGGGGTGTTGGGGAAGCTATCCCGGTCAAGGACCACGTGCTGCGCCACCAGGGGCGCCAGCTCGGGGAAGCCGTGCTTGGCGCAGATCTCTTGCCCCTCGCGGGAGTGGTCCCGGTCGCTGTCGAAGCAGAGGGCCTTGGCGATATCGTGCATCAGGGCGGCGGCCAGGGTGAGCTCCACATCAATGGCCCGCCCCCGGGCGTGCAAGGTCCGCCCCAGAAATTCGGCGATCCTGGCCACCACCAGGGAGTGGGCCTGGATATTGGCGGGCATCCGGTACTCCGCCATCAGCCGCAAGCACTCCTCGGGGGTCGGGATCACTGTTAGCGGCGGCTTAAGGTGTGGACCAGGTGGACGGCGAGCTTGGCCTTTTCCGGATCGGTCTCCGGGACGATGCCATGGCCCAGGTTGAAGACGTGGCCGCGGGCGCCCTTGGCCTCATCCAGCACCATCTTGATCCGGGCTTCCAACTTGTCCGCCGGCAGGAAGAGGGCCAAAGGCTCCATGTTGCCCTGGATCGAAACCTTACCCTGGACCTGACGGACCACGTCATTCAAGCGCACCCGCCAGTCGCAGCCCAGCACATCGGCGCCGCTGGTCAGGGACTGGTCGATCAGGCCCCCGCCGTTGTTGGCAAAGTAGATGATCGGCAGGTCGGAGACCTCCTTCAAGGCGCGGATGATCCGCTGCACATAGGGGAGGGCGAACTCGGCGAAGTCGCAGGGGGCGAGCACCCCGACCCAGGAGTCAAAGATCTGCAGGGCCTGGACCCCGGCCGCGATCTGCCCCTTCAGGTACTCGATGGTGCAGTCGGTGATCTTGTTCATCAGGGCGCGGTAGAGCTCCGGGTCCTTGTACATCATCATCTTGGTGTGGAAAAAGGTCTTGGAGGAGCCCCCTTCGATGAGGTAGGTGGCCAGGGTGAAGGGTGCCCCGGAAAAGCCGATCAGCGGGACCTTGTTGACCAACTCCTTGCGCAGGATGCGGATGGTATCCATGACATAGCCCAGGTCGTCCTCCGGGTCCGGGATCCCCAGGGCATCCACGGCGGCGCGGTCACGGATGGGGGAGGGGAAGACCGGTCCCTGCTTCTCGCGAAACTCCAAGGGGGCGCCCATCTTCTCCAGGGGCACCAGGATGTCGGAGAAGAGGATGGCCGCGTCCACGCCCAGGATATCCACCGGCTGGAGGGTGACCTCGGCGGCGTTCTCCGGGGTCTTGCACAGGTCAAGGAACGAGCCCTTGCGCCGCACGGTATGGTACTCCGGCAGATAGCGCCCAGCCTGACGCATGATCCAGATGGGGGTGTAGTCAACAGCTTCGCCCTTGCAGGCCTTCAGAAAGGTAGTGTTCATCATGTGGGGGTCCTTAATGGTAAAATTTTACACGCCTCCCCGGTGGAGGGAGATGGCGCGGGGTTATCCAAAAAAAGCTTACTTCTTCTCCCGCAGCTTGAACGGTACGTGGCTGCAGAAGGGCTCCTCGCCCATGTAGTCGCCGGTCATGGCGTAGGCCCGGGCCCGGCAACCGCCGCAGACCCCGACATACTCGCAGGAACCGCACCGGCCCTTGTACGACTTGAAGTCCCGCAGGTCCTTGAACAGCTTCGACTCCTCCCAGATCTCCTTGAACGCTTGCTCGCGGATGTTGCCGGCCGCCATGGGGAAGTAGCTGCAAGGCAGCACATTGCCATCCACGTCGATCAAGACGATAAGTTGGCCGGCCAGACACCCCTTGGAGCCACCGGTGGAGAATTGCAGGCTCCGACGCTTGAATGC
>CAYSFY010000099.1:0-2342 GCA_964430285.1 uncultured Desulfobulbia bacterium | reverse complement strand
GCGTCCCCCTGCTCCTTGGCCTTCTCCAGCACCACCCGGTAGTAGCTGGGGGCGCAGGTGGGCCGCACCAGGAGTTCGTCCTCGTTCTTCTCCATCTCGTAGTGCCACTCCAGAAAGCCCTCGTAGTCCTCCATGGAGACCAGCTCGCTCATGATGTCCTCGCCGCGACCGGTGGGCACGATCATGAACATGTACCAGGCGGTGGCGCCCAACCCCTTGACAAAGGGGTAGAGCTTGCCGATCTCGGCCTGATTGCGTTTGGTGAACGAGGAGTTGACCAGGAACTTGATGCCGTTCTCCTTGAACAGGCGGGCGGCGTTGGTGGTGGCGGCAAAGGCGCCGGGCATGCTGCGGAAGTCGTCATGGACCTCGGCGCTGGCGCCGTCCAGACTCAAGGAGACCATCTTGATGCCGCTCTCTTTGATCTTCGTGCAGGTCTCCTGGTTGACCAGGGTGCCGTTGGTGGCCAGGCACATGCGCAACCCCTTGTCCGTGCCGTACTGGGCGATGTCAAAGACGTCCGGCCGCAGCAGGGGTTCGCCGCCGGAGAGGACCATCACCGGCGAGGCGTAGGAGGAGATGTCGTCCAGGACCCGTTTGGCCTCTTCAAAGGAGAAATCGGGGTGACCGACCACCTCCAGCTGGGACGATGAACGGCAGTGGACACATTTCAGATTACAGCGGCGGGTGATTTCCCAGGCGATCCATTTAGGCGTGAATTCCAAGGCGGTTCTCCAGAATAGATGTTCGGTTAACGATTGGGGGTGGTTTGGGGCATGCGGGTGTTGGCCCAAGCCCGGAAAGCACTATAGTCGCAAGCTCGGCAGAAGTCAAAACACGGGCCGGAAAATTCTTATAAAAATTCGGCGGCAGCGGCGGCCAGTCCGCTGCGCTCACTCTTGCGCAGGGTCACATGGCCGAACATGGAGCGCCCCTTCATCCGCTCCACGGTATAGGTCAGGCCGTTACTGCTGGAGTCCAGATAGGGGTTGTCGATCTGGTCCGGGTCCCCGGTGAGGATCATCTTGGTCCCCTCGCCGGCCCGGCTGATGATGGTCTTGACCTCGTGGGGGGTCAGGTTTTGGGCCTCGTCGATAATCACATACTGCTTGGGGATCGAACGGCCGCGGATGTAGGTGATGGCCTCCAGCTCCAGGATATTCTCCTGGATCATCTTGTCGATCTTCTTCCTGATGGACTCGCCACTCTCCTCCTTCCCCTTCTGTCCCAGGTTCAAGAGGTAGGTCAGGTTGTCGAAGATGGGCTGCATCCAGGTGGCGAGCTTATCATCCTTGCTGCCGGGGAGAAAGCCTATGTCCTTGCCCATGGGGATGATGGGCCGGGAGACCAGGACCCGGTCGTAGCGATCGAGGCCGATCACCGACTCCAGCCCGGCGGCCACGGCGAGCAAAGTCTTGCCGGTGCCGGCCTGACCCACCAGGGTCACCAGATCGACCTCCGGGTCCATCAGCAGCTCCAGGGCCATGCGCTGTTCCTTGCTGCGGGAGCGCAGGTGCCACACCGTATCCGGCTGGGCCAGGGGGACCATCTTGCCGTGCTTGTTGACCCGGGTCAGGGCGGTGTGCTTCTCGTCCGCCTCATCCACCAGCAGCACGAACTCGTTGATCATCAGCTCAAGTCCCTCGCCCTCCGCCTCCTTGTGAGCATAAAAGCTGTTGATCACCTCACTCGGCACCAACAGCTGCCGCTGGCCGGTATAGAGTTCGTCGAAGTTGACCTTCTGCTTCTCGAAGTCCATGACCTCGATCCCCAGGGCATCCGCCTTCAGCCGGGCGTTGATGTCCTTGGAGACGAAGATGACCACGTTGCCCTGCTGGTGCAGGGCATAGGCCACCGACAGGATGCGGTTGTCGGGGACCGACATATCCATGCTCCCCAGTTTGTCCTTGCTGGTTTCCAGGACGATCATCAGGGTGCCGCCGTTCTCCATCGCCACCCCCTGGCTCAAGGAGCCATTGCCCCGCAGGGCATCCAGCTGGCGCACCACCCGGCGGGCGTTGCGTCCCAACTCGTCGCCGTGGGACTTGAAGCGATCCAGCTCCTCAATCACCGTCATCGGCAGGACAACGCAGTTGTCGGCAAAGGAGGTGACCGCCTCCGAGTTGTGGAGGAGGACATTGGTATCAAGCACAAAGTATTTCTTCATGAATTGTTCCTTGTGGATTCGTCAAAGTGATGGTCGCGCCAAAGGCCCGGGGACCCGCCCGCCGCCGGCACCATGGCAACCAGCGTCGGTCGGGGAGTTTTTGCGCAACCGACAAAGGTAATGGTCTCGCAAAAAGTCGTGAACCTGAGCATCTGCCAATGTAATTTCAATGTGT
>CAYSFY010000098.1:0-15808 GCA_964430285.1 uncultured Desulfobulbia bacterium | reverse complement strand
GCGACGACGAGACCGAAACTGCCATCACCCACCGCCTGGAGACCTACAACGCCAAGACCGCCCCGCTCATCGGCTATTACGAGAAAGAGGGCAAGTTCAAGAATGTCCCCTGCATCTCCAGCGACGATGTGGTCAAGGCAGTCAAAGAGTCTTTGGGGATCTAATCCGTTGACGTGATGACCAATCCCCCTGATGCAGTAACGCCGGTCACCCCCGAGGTGACCATTATCGGCGGCGGTCTCGCCGGCTGCGAAGCAGCCTGGCAGGCCGCCGCTTTTGGTTGCCGGGTCACCATCCACGAGATGAAGCCCGAGCGCTACACCCCGGCCCACCACTCCCCGCACCTGGCCGAGCTGGTGTGCAGCAACTCCCTGCGCTCGGCCGCCTCGGACTCGGCGGTCGGCCTGCTCAAGGATGAGATGCGGGCCTTGGGCTCCCTGATCATCGCCCAGGCGGAGTTGCACCGGGTGCCGGCAGGCAAGGCCCTGGCCGTGGACCGCGACCTCTTCGCCGCCGGTGTCACCCAGGCCATCAGCCAGCACCCCCTCATTCAGGTGATCCACCACGAGGTCAGCGGCCTGCCGGCCAACTGTGGCATGGACCCCACCCACCCCCTGATCCTGGCCAGCGGCCCCCTGACCACCGCGGAGTTGGCCCAGTCGCTGGGTGAGCTGACCGGTGAGGACAGCATGGCCTTTTACGATGCCATCGCCCCCATCATCAGCGTGGACTCCCTGGACCGCTCCATCATCTACCAGGCCTCGCGCTACGACGACGGCCCGGGCGACTACCTGAACTGCCCCATGAACCGGGATGAGTACCAGGCCTTTATCGATGCCCTGGGCGCGGCGAACACGGTGCCGTTGAAGGCCTTTGAAGAGCCCAAGTACTTCGAGGGGTGTCTTCCCATTGAGGTGATGCTGGCCCGGGGCCGCGACACCCTGCGCTTCGGCCCCATGAAACCCGTGGGCCTGCCGGACCCGCGCACCGGCCGCGACCCCTTTGCCGTGGTCCAGCTACGGCTGGAGAACGTGGCCGGCACCCAGGTCAACATGGTCGGTTTTCAGACCAAACTCACCTACCCCGAACAGAAGCGGATCTTTGCCATGATCCCCGGCCTGGCCCACGCCGAGTTCACCCGCCTGGGCAGCATCCACCGTAACACCTTTGTCTGCGCCCCCAAGGTCCTGACCCGCTTTCTCCAGGTCCAGGGGCGGCCCGGGCTGCTCCTGGCCGGCCAGATCACCGGGGTGGAGGGGTATGTGGAGTCCACCGCCATGGGGTTGCTGGCCGGCCGCAACGCCGCCTGCCTGGCGCTGGGGCTGCCGCTGTCGGCACCGGAGGCGGATACCGCCCACGGCGCCCTGCTCCAGCACCTGACCGCCTCGGTGGCCAAACACTTCCAGCCCTCCAACGTCAATTTCGGTCTCTTCCCGGACCTTGACCTCAGACTTCCCAAACGACAACGAGGAGAATACCGTGCCCACCATGCCCTGGCCTCCCTTGCCCAATGGCAACAGTCGCCCACTGGCCGTCCCCTGGGCTAGCCCCCTCCCTGTTCTACTCCCGCGGGGGGTGGTCAGCGCCCTGCTGGGGGTGGCCTTGATGTTCCTCGTTGGCGCCCAAACGGCCCAGGCCCAGGAGGCGATCGACTATGACCTGGCCGTGGCCTTTGACCTGAACCAGCAGACCCTCCAAGGCCTGGCCCGCCTCAGCGTGCCTGACGGCCAGGGGCTGACGCTCGACCTTACCGGCCTCGCGGTCACTGCCCTTGAGGTCAACGGTAGGCCCGAGCCCCTCCCCAACACGGGGGTTGTCACCCTGGTGCCGGGGGCAGCGCAACGCCTGAGCGTCCACTACCAGAAGGCCTTCCGGGGCTCGGCCAGCAACCTGATCAGCCCCAACGGCATCGCCCTCACCGACTCCTGGCACCCGCAACCGGACCGGGATTGCCGCTTTCACCTCCAGGTCTCCCTGCCCGCCGCGTTCGAGGCCGTCTCCGAGGCCGACCGCATAGATACCGAGATCACCGCCTGCGGCAAGACCCAGCGCTTCACCCTGGGCCAACTCCTGCCCGCCATCACCCTGGTGGCCGGCCCCTATGTGGTGGCAAAGGATACCTTTGCCAACGGCAAGACCCTCTACTCCTACTTCTTTGCCGAGGACGCGGAGTTGGCCGCCTCCTACCGGGCAAAGGCCTTGGCCTATCTGAAGCGTTACCAGGAGTTGATCGGCCCCTACCCCTATGAGCGCTTCAGCATCGTCGAAAACCGCCTGCCCACCGGCTTTGCCATGGCCGCCTACACCCTCTTGGGCCAGAGCGTGGTGCGGCTGCCGTTCATCACCGATACCTCCCTGGGCCACGAGATCCTCCACTCCTGGTTCGGTAATGCCGTGCGCGTGGACCAGTCCCAAGGCAACTGGTGCGAGGGGTTGACCACCTACCTGGCGGATCAGGCCTTTGCCGTTGACCGGGGTGACGGGGCTACCTTCCGGCGGGAGGAGTTGCTCAAGTACCAGCACTACGTCCTCCCCGCTGCGGCCATCCCGGTCAAGGAGTTCCACGGGGCCAACCAAGCCTCCGGGATGACGGAACAGGCGGTGCGCGCCGTGGGCTACGGCAAGGTGGCCATGATCTTCCGCATGCTGGAGCTGAAGATCGGTCATGAGCGCTTCGTGGCCGGGCTGCGCCAGCTCTACCAGACCATGAACGGCAAGGAGGCGGGCTGGGATAGCGTGGCTGCCAGCTTCGAGCAAAAGAAAGATGAGTTGAAACCCTTTTTCGCGCAGTGGCTCAGCCGCGACGACCTGCCCACCATCACCGCCGAGAAGCTCAACCTGGAGGAGAAGGATGGGGTGTTGACCCTGAGCTTCACCCTGCACCAGGCCGGCAAGACCCCCTACCAGCTGGAGGTGCCGATCCTGATCGTGGCGGGCTCCAGCGTCGACCGCCAGGTGGTCGCCACCAGCACCATTGATCACCCCGTGGTCCTCGCCCTGGAGCAGCACCCCTCCACCTTGGTGATCGACCCGGACTACGAGGTGATGCGCGTGCCGGCCACCACGGAGGTGCCCCCCTCCTGGGACTGGTTCAACGGCGCGGCCAAGAAACTGGCGGTGGTCAACTCATCCGCCGAGTACGACCTCTACCAGCCCCTGATCGACCAGCTGGAGGCCCAGGGCGCCGAGATCATGGCGGCCAACGAGGTCACCGACGCCGAACTTGGCGCGAGCGCGGTCATCTTCCTCGGCATCTCCGGCCCCGCCCCCCGCGCCCTGTTTGCCAACCCCAACCACCCGGCCACCGGCATGACGGTGGACATTCACCGCAACCCCTTAAACCCGCTCTACCCCATGGTCTTGGTCTCGGCCAGCACCCAGACGGAGGTGGCGGCAGGCCTGCGCAAGCTCTCCCACTACGGTCGCTACGGCTATCTGCACTTCGACAATGGCCGGGCCACGGAGAAACTCATCCTCAAGGCCGCCCTGGGCATGAGCTACGGCCTGGACGACGACCCCCTGGCCATCGAAGTCGCGCCGGCCGCCCAAAGCTTTATCACCATCATGGAGCAGCTGGCCGCCAAAGAGGTGATCTATGTCGGCGAGGCCCATACCCGCTATGAGGACCACAAGCTGCAGCTCCGAGTGATCCGCGACCTCTTCCACCGGGGCAGACCCTTGGCCATCGGCATGGAGATGTTCCCCCACGCCGCCCAGCCCGCCTTGGACGCCTTCATCAACGGCACCATCGACGAGGCCCAGTTCATCAAACAGTCCAAGTACTTCGAGGTGTGGAGCTTCGACTACCGCCTCTACCGGGAGATCCTAAACTTTGCCCGCCACCACAAGATCCCGGTCATTGCCTTGAATATCGAACGGGAGCAGGTGAGCAAGGTCTATAAGCAGGGAGGCATCGCCGGTCTGAGCCCGGAGGAGATGGCCACCCTCCCGGTGGATCGCGACCTGGATGCCCCGGGCTATAGGGAACGGATCCACGAGGTCTACGCCCAACACCCCGGCCGCGACGACAAACAGTTCGCCGGTTTCTTCCAGTCCCAGGCCATCTGGGACGAGGTCATGGCCCAAACCATTGCCGATGCCCTGGCCAGCCACCCCGAACGCCAGCTGGTGGTCCTGGCCGGCAACGGCCACGTGGTCAAGGACAACGCCATTCCCCCCCGGGTTGCGCGCCGCCGCCAGGTCGATCAGGCCGTGGTCATGGCCAGCGACGGCGCGGCATTCAACCCCGCCGAGGTCGACTATTTGGTCTTCATGCCCCCCTACGAGCTGGCGCCGCAACCTAAGCTGGGGATCGTCATGAACAGGAAGAAGGACGCGGAGCGGATTACCCTGGAGGAGGTCATGCCCCAAAGCCCGGCGGACAAGGCCGGGATCAAGAAGGGGGATATCCTGCTGGCCCTGGATGGCAAAAAGATGCGGGAGGTGGACGACGTCAAGATCCTGCTCATCGATAAGAAGATCGGCGACACCGTCAAGGTTACGGTCTTACGCGCGCGCACCTTCTCTGCCGACCAGGAGCTGACCCTTGACGTGACCCTATGACCACCCCGCCCCTGGTTGACGACCCCTTCCGCCTGCTGCGCGACCTGCAAGGTCTGGTGGCCCTCCACCAACGCTTCGGTATTGACAGTTACCCCAAGACACCGGAGCTGGCCCGCTTTGTGGATGCCCCGCCTGCGGCCAGGCCAGTGGCGGGCAAGCCCGCCCCACCCCCACCCCGGAGGCAGGAGGGGCAAACCCTGCCGCTGCCCCCAGAGCCACCACCACCCTTCCGCAGCGGTCAGACCTTGGACGAACTGCGCCAGCGGCTGGCCCAGGGTTGCTCCTGCCCTGCCCAGGAGGGTCGCGGGCAGATCGTCTTTGGCCAGGGCAACCCCCAGGCCGCCCTGCTCATTGTCGGCGATCTGCCCACCCCGGGCCTTGGGGGAGACGCATCCCCCTTCGGCGGCGAGGCCGGGGAGCTGCTGACCCGGATGCTCAAGGCCATTGGTCTGGAGCGAGACGCGGTCTACCTCACCACCCTGATCAAGTGCCGCCCCCAGGGCAACCTGGCCGAGGCCACCCCGACACCGGCAATGGTCCAGGCCTGCCTCCCCCTGCTCATTGCCCAGATCGAGGCCGTGGCCCCCAAGGTCATCTGTGTCATGGGACAGCTCGCGGCCCAGGCCCTGCTCCATACCCCAACCCCCTTGGTCAGGCTCAGGGGCCACTTCCACCCCTGGCAGCGGTTCGCCCTGATGCCCACCTTCGCTCCCGGCTTCCTGTTGAAAAATCCGGAGATGAAAAAGGCGGCCTGGATCGACCTGCAACTGATCCAGGAAAGACTTGGGGCTGCGTAACCCCCTTACACCGCTCAGGTTTCCAGACGATCGAGCGCGGACTGTCCGCCAAACGAGATGACCAACGACCTCACCAAAAGAAGTTATCTGGCCGGGACCTTCTTCCTGGCCATCACCGCCATCGGCACCCTGGGCTACTACTTCCTGGGGCAGTCCAGCCACCAGCAACCGCCGTGGTCGCTCACCGACTGCTTCTACATGACCGCCATCACCCTGACCACCGTCGGCTTCGGGGAGATCATCGAAGTGGCCAAGGCCCCCGGCGCCCGCATGTTCACGGTCTTCCTGCTGCTGGCAGGGCTCGGGGTGGCCGCCTATTTCGTCTCGACCCTCACCGCCTTTCTGGTGGAGGGGGAACTCACCAACGTCTTTTGGAGAAAAAGGATGGACAAGAAAATCCGCACCCTGAACAACCATATCATCCTCTGCGGGGTTGGCCGAGTGGGTACCTACATCATGGAGGAGCTGCGCAGCAACCACATCGATTTTGCCGTGGTGGACACCAACGAAGAGCGCATCAAGAAACGCCAGGCCAAGTTCGGCGAGTTCCCGGCGGTGGTGGGGGATGCCACCCACATCAAGTACCTGCGTCAGGCAGGGGTGGAAGAGGCCAGGGGGGTGATCTCGACCCTCAGTGACGACAAGGACAACCTGTGCGTGGTGGTTACCTGCCGCCAGTTGAATGACCGGCTGCACATCATCTCCACCTGCGGCGATGCCGAGTTTGCCGGCAAACTCGACCTCTTGGGTGCCGATGTGGTGATGCCCAACGCCATCGGCGGCCTGCGCATGGCCTCCAAGATGATCCGGCCCCATGTGGTGAGTTACCTGGACCTCATGCTGCGGGACAAGAGCTGCGTGGTCCGAATTGAGGAGATCGCCCTGGGGGAGAGCTCCCCCCTGATCGGCAAACCGTTGAACGCGGTCAACTTCGAAGAGTTTGGGCAACTGTTGGTGCTGGCGGTGGTCAGAGAGGGCGCGCAAGGTCCGATCTACAACCCGGACCGCGACATGATCCTGAACACCGGCGACACCCTGATCGTCCAGGCGGACATCGAGTCCATGAAGCGTTTCCGCCAGCGCCACCTGTGAGCGTTGGCGAGCAATAACCGCGCGCACGAGCTGCCCCAGCCCTCGCACCTTTGGTGCGCGGGATGAGCTTCTGCGCCCCACACCCGACCCTTACAGATTGCTCACCACCCCTGTCCGACTTACTTTAACACCTCACAGTGGCAATCGCCGTCCGGCTAATGCTGCCCACGGCCGAGTATGGAGAGGACTTACAACTCCGAGAGGGTGCGCCCACAAAAAAAGCCGCCCGAAGTTCGGGCGGCTTTACGAGATACGAAGAATGGGCGCTATTTTTTTAGACTGAAGCAAATCCCCTGTTAATGATGAGAGTCACAAGACGATCCTGTACGGCTTCCATCATGATCCGAAGAGGTATCCTTCTCCCACGAATGCTTGGAATGCTTGCCGTGGTGACCCTCGTCCGAGGAGCAGTTTCCGGAACCATCACCGAGAGCAACACCCAGGGGGCATTCCTGTTCGTTGAAAGAAGCAAAGTCATTCTTCAAGTTCTCGTAGCCATTTTTACACCCTTGCGCTGGGTAAAGGGCATTAAACTTGGTGATGACATCGCTGGTCGTGTAGTCATAGGCCACATCGCCGGAAGCAGCGTTCAACAGTGCAGCGACGGCGTGCCGACCAAGGGCATTAAGTCCTCCTCCGCCCAGGCCCAAGACCTGTAACAGGGTCTTGCCGGGGAAGGCGTTTTCAAAGACTGACGAGAACTTGGTATTTGGCGTATACGGTGCGGGCCAGGAGCCGAAGTGCTGGGTCTGTTTCCAGTAGCCTGGAGTACAGCCCTCACCGCCCTGCACCTCCGTCACACATGCGGGGGAACATCCATCGCCTGCGATGGAGTTGCCGTCATCACACTCTTCGCCCAGTCCAGGCTGGGCGATCTTGTCTCCACAGTACTCCTGGCGGCAGCCCGCCGTACAGCCGTCACCGCTCATCACGTTCCCGTCATCACACTGTTCGCTCGCCTGCTTCACCCCATCACCGCAAAATTCCGTCTTACACTGGTCATTGCAGCCATCGCCCACGGAGATGTTGCCATCGTCGCATTGCTCACCAAGCGCCGGTTGCAGAACTCCATCGCCACAGGATTCTTTTTGGCAGGTGGCGTTGCAGCCATCACCTGCGATGGTATTGCCATCATCGCACAGCTCGCCATTGGCTGCCTGAAGGACACCATCACCACAGTATTCTGTCTTGCATAGCGCGTTGCAGCCATCACCGGCGGTCAAGTTGCCGTCGTCGCACTCTTCGCTTACATCCAGGACACCATTAGCGCACGATTCTGTCTTGCAACCGGCATTGCAGCCATCGCCGGCAGAGGTATTGCCGTCGTCGCACTCTTCGCCCATACCTGTCTGCACAAAGCCATCCCCGCAGTATTCGGTTTTACAAGCAGCATCGCAACCATCGCCGCTGGTGTTGTTGCCGTCGTCGCATTGCTCCCGTCCGGACTGAGGGATACCATCGCCACAGAATTCAACTTGGCAGGTGGCATTACACCCATCACCACTCACGGCGTTGCCGTCGTCGCAGCCTTCACCTGTGTCCATCACACCATCGCCGCACAGTTCAGTCTTACACAACGCACTGCAGCCATCGCCGCTCGTTTTATTGCCGTCGTCGCATTGCTCCCCTGTCTGGCGCACATTGTCTCCGCAAAATTCGCTTTTGCATTGCGCACTGCAGCCATCATTATCCAGATTATTGCTGTCGTCGCACTGCTCAGCGAGAGCGGGCTGGATGGTGCCGTCCCCGCAGATCTCTTTCTGGCAGGTAGCCGTGCAACCATCCCCTGGTTCGTTGTTGCCGTCATCGCACTGCTCGCTGGACTGGGCCACCCCGTCGCCACAAAACTCGGTCTGACAGGCGGTGTCACAGCCATCGCCGCTTACGGTGTTGCCATCGTCACACTCTTCACCCAGGGCAGCCTGCACAATCGTGTCGCCACAGATCTCTACCTGACAGTTGTAGCAGTGATCACCGGCGGCGGCGTTGCCATCATCGCACTCTTCACCCAAGCCCGTCTGCACCACACCGTCCCCGCATGCCTCCAATACGCAGCTGTTGCAGCCGTCACCGCTGACCGCATTACCATCGTCGCATTGTTCGCCCAAGCGGTCTTGCGTGACCCCATCACCGCAAATCTCGCTCTTGCACAGGGCGTTGCAACCGTCACCATCAATGTTGTTGCTGTCATCACACTGCTCACCGGTCTGGACAACCCCGTCGCCACAACGCTCGATCTGGCAGGTGGCGCTACAGCCGTCATTGCCGTTGGTGTTGCCGTCATCGCACTGCTCCCCCGTGTTCACCAGGCCGTTACCGCAGGGAGGCGGAGTAGCCCAGATGTTGCCTTTGGCCTCGCCGGAAAAATCCGATGTAAACACGCCTCCGAAAGTAGAGCTTTCACTGGTCACGCGCACATAAAGGTCAGGAGTGAT
This sequence comes from uncultured Desulfobulbia bacterium, assembly GCA_964430285.1. GTDB lineage: Bacteria > Desulfobacterota > Desulfobulbia > Desulfobulbales > VMSU01 > VMSU01. The sequence continues at coordinate 6,921 of CAYSFY010000098.1, read as the reverse complement.
GCCATTTTGATCCGGTCCAAATATTCCTCCGGCTTGGGCGAGTTGTCCTCCGGTGATCCTGAAACGAAAATCAAAAATATCGGTTGTTGGTGCTGGCAAGCCAGGGGTCGTCGAGACAGAGTTATAAAAACCGAATTGAACAATTTCTCCAGTAAGCAGGGTACCTGCGATTATTCCGTTACCCAGATCGACTTGACCAACAACGAGGAGGTCATCTCCACCATCCCCCCCCAAGAGCAGCCCAGCACTGTTGACACGGATGTTGATCATGATGGTTTCCGAGTTGGAGGAACCGGTCGGAGTGATAAAATGATCCGTATCCGTGGCTGTTCTCCTGATTGCGCTAGGATAGGCCGACTCCAGGAAGACAGTATCCCCAGAGGTATAGATAGTGGCCCCTGGGGTATTGGATGCACTCGAAGTTGATGGGCCAAAGGTCAAGGATGGGTAGCTCTTGGGTAAATTGAGAAGTGCCGCCGAAGCGCTGCCGATCAATAGCCAAGAGGCTAGGACAGTCAGCAAAACGACCTGGAAACGACGCGACGAACGTCTTCTAAAATGTACGGTCTTCATGTTATTCCTCATTATCGTTTGTTGTGGAGCAAAGGCTTGGGGGGGAGAGGTGCGTCTGCGCTGGATGATCTATATGCTGCCTGCCGAAACGAGTTACGCCATAGACCTTGGGCATTAAGCGACCCGCGTCTTGGATAAGATGCCAACGAAAAGGGGAGCAAGGTTAAACAGACACACGCATTGCTCCCCTTGATTTATGTTTATTGGAGGATACTATTTTAACTGTTTGCAGAGACTCGGCGCCGACGGAAGGCCACAAGTGCACTGCCGCCCACCAGCATCAGCGACATGGTGGCTGGTTCCGGAACAGGGGCTGGAGCCTTGATGTCAGCAGTGCCGCCATAACTATCATCTGCGTCGGTGATAAAAATTGTTCCCGCTGCCCCATTTGAAATAAAATCCGCTAACTTACCGCCAGTTGTACGGAATGAGAATTCATACAGACCTATATTTGAATCCCCTCCAATCAAGCTTATAAGTTCACCAGTAAGTAAATCGCCAGTAAATGAAAAACCGCCTACAGTGGTTGTTCCATTTATGGTCAAACCTGATGACGTAAGATCGAAATTTCCAAAAATAGAGCCGCCATACCCGGTGCCGAACAAAGACCAACCCTGGGCAGACCCGTGAAAAGTTTGACCATCCGACGTACCTACATACTGGGACTGAATATCCAATATCGATGTCGCCTCCGCAGCAACCGGCATGGCAGCAATGATGGCGGCCCCGGCTAGGGCCAGGATGGTTTTGTAGCTCTTTGTCCTAACTGTCTGTCTGTTCATTGATTCCCCCTTTCCATTTCTGTGTTTGTCTTTGACGGTTTCCCAAAAACCGCTCAACCGCCGCTGGCTCGCCCCGTAACCCATTGGATTCACATTGGCAGATGGTCAGCTTCACGACTTTTTGCGATTCAATCATCTTTGATTTTCAGCGACCCCTTCATGGCATTTGTGGGCGCCAATGATGCTACCGCGTTACTGGAACCCGCTCAGCCCCCTCTCTCTCCTGCATGCACCGAGCAGCATGGCGGTCCTTAATGCACATATCATGCCCATTTCCAATGGTTGGCATGACCAGAAAATACCCTCCATACGAATAAACTGACAACGGGAGTCACCCCAGAAATGCCGTCAGCCAATCTTGAAAGAAACATACCGAAATCATTGGGAATAAAACTGCCGTCGCCATCACCACAAAACACGAGCAAGACTCTTGTGAAGATGGGAGTTAACACCATGCTGGTCAAGGGCGGGAGACGTTCAGGGTATGCGGTGCTGAATAGTGAACACCGAAACTATCCGCTATTCCTAGAATCCATCCAGATTACCGGAAAAGACGCGATTCACAAGTCATATCAATGAGATCAGGACTCAGTCAGCAAAAGCGGCAGCGGGCGGCGGGAAGGCCACCACCTGATCAATCCGCTCCGCCCCGGTGCAGAGCATGACCAAGCGATCGACCCCCAAGGCGATGCCAGCGGCAGGGGGCATGTGCGCAAGGTCATGGAGAAAGGCCTCCGGCAGGGGGCCGGGCTCGCGGCCAAGCTGACGAATCCTCTGCTGTTCCTGAAGAAACCGCACCCGCTGTTCTCTGGCATCCGTCAGTTCAGAAAAGCCATTGGCCAATTCGATGCCGTGCACGTAGAGTTCAAAGCGCTGGGCCAGACCTGGGTTATCAGGGTGGAGGCGGGCCAGGGAGGCCAGAGTCGCCGGGTAGTCGCAGAGAAAGAGGGGGGTATCGAGACCAAGTCGGGGTTCCACTTCGGCGACCAGGGTCTCCTCGAAGTGGTCGTCGGCCAGGGCCTGATCTAGGGAGATGGAGGCAAAACGGCTAAAGGCCTCGGCCAGAGAGAGCCGGGGCCAGGGGGGGGTAAGGTCGATGGCGCGTCCTCGCACCGCGAGCTTGCGGCTTGGGACAAGGGTGGTCAGCAGCGCCTCGCAGTCGGTCATCAGATCGCGGTAGTCGGCCTCGCTGCGATACCACTCCAGCATGGTCATCTCCGGCAGGTGGAGGGCGCCCCGTTCATGGCGGCGAAAACATTTACAGATCTGGAAGATCCGGGTGCAGCCTGCAGCCAACAGCCGCTTCATGGCCAGTTCGGGGGAGGTCTGCAGAAACCAGTCACCCGCAGGTTCCGGCTCGATATGGGCCTCCGGGGCCGGGGCCGGGATGCGGATCGGGGTCTCGACCTCGAGAAAACCCTGGTGGATAAAAAAAGAGCGCGTGGCCTGCAGCAAGGCCGCGCGCTCGTGCAGCAGGCGCATGGGGTGGAGCGCCACCGGCTTACTCCTTGACGCGGGTCATGTACTCACCGGTGCGGGTGTCGATCTGGATCAGCTCCCCTTCGTCAACAAAGGGCGGTACCTGGAGGATGAAGCCAGTCTCCACGGTGACCGGTTTGGAGTCGGAGCCCGAGGTGTCGCCCTTGGCCCAAGGATCGGCCTTGATCACCCGCAGGGTCACTGAATTCGGCAGGGTGACGCCGATGGAGGCCCCCTGGAAGAGCAGGACCTGGACATCCATGTTGTCGATCATGAAATTGGTGCTGTCGCCCAGGTGGTCGCGGCTGATGGTCAACTGCTCGTAGCTCTGGTTGTCCATGAACACGAAGTCGTCGCCCTGTGAGTAGAGGTACTGCATGGCCCGCTCTTCCAGGTCCGCTTTCTTGAACTTGTCGTTGGAGCGAAAGGTCCGCTCCAGCATATTGCCGTTGACCATGTTGCGCATCTTGGTGCGGTAGAGGGCCTGGCCCTTGCCCGGCTTGGCGAATTGGAACTCCACGACGATATAGGGGTTGCCATCTATCTCAAGTTTCAGACCTTTTCTCAGGTCGGCGGCGGTATACATGCAGGTGTTCTCCGTAATATAAGTGGGGTATGAGTTGTAAGAGAGCCCTTTTACCCCGAAACCGGTCTCTTTTCAAGATGAAAGGTTAAGGGCGAGGCGGGCGGCTTACAGAAAAAGGTCGTGCCTACCTTGAGTTAGGCATGAAGAGGGCAAACGCTCAGGCCAAGGTCCGCGACACCACCTCGTAGACCCCCTTGGAGAGGCCGGGCTGGGCCAGGATGCGCAGAAGCTCGCGTCGGATTAGGACCTGACGCGCCGGGAGATGCCGCCGCCAAGCGGAGAAGCGGCCAGCCAAGCGGGCGGCGATATGGGGATTCATGGGATCCAGGGTCAGCACCTGCTCCGCCACAAAGGCGTAGCCACTGCCCGTTACGGCGTGGAAGCAGACCGGGTTGGTGGCAAAGGCGCCGATCAAGGCCCGGACCTTGTTGGGGTTCTTGATCGTGAAGGCCGGGTGACTGGTCAACCCCTTGACCCGTTCCAGGGTGGTGGGCAAGGGAGCGGTGGCCTGGATGGCGAACCACTTGTCCACCACCAGGGCCTCGTCCCGCCAGCGTTCGTAGAAGGCGGCCAAGACCTCCTCCGCCTCGGGCAAACCGGCGTGGACCAGTCCGCCCAGGGCCGCCACCTGATCGCTCATGTTGTCGGCCTCATGAAACTGCTTGAGGCAGAGGGCAATGGCCTCGGCCGTGGGCAGGGCCAACAGATAGGCGAGGCTCAAGTTCTTCAAGCGCCGCTGGCCTGCCAACCTAGGGTCGTAGTGGTAGGGGGGCGGGGTGCGGTTGGCCTCGTAGGTGGCGAGCCACTGGCCGCGCAGACGCCCTGCCAACTCCCGGCGCAGAGACTCGCGGGCTCCGTGGATGGCGTCCACGTCGATCTCGGTCACCAACTCCGCCAGATACTCCTCGGTGGGCAGGGTCAGAATCTGGGCCACAAAGGCGCGGTCCTCATGGAATGCGGGTTGCAGCACGCCGCTGACCACCGCCTCCAGCGCCGGGTCAAAGGTCAAGGCGCGGCCGGCCCCAAGGTCCTCGCTGGCGCGGAGCAGGGTCTTCAACAACAGCCGTTGGCCCGCCTCCCAACGGTTGAAGGGGTCTTGGTCGTGCAACAGGAGGAAACGGAGCTGGTCATCGCTATACTCGTAGTGCATCCGCACCGGGGCGGAGAAACCGCGCAACAGCGAGGGCACCGGCGGGGCGGGGATGTTGGTGAAGGTGAAGCTCTGGTGCGCCTCGCGGACATGGAGGACCGCGGAGACCAAGGGTTGGCCCTGGTCATCGACCAGGGGCAGGTCGCGGCCATCCACGCCCAACAGCCCCATGCGCACCGGGATGTGGAGCATGGCGGCCCCTGCTCCGGCCCGGGGCGAGGCCTGTTGGCGGATGGTGAGGGTAAAGGTTTGGGCCTCGGGGTCATAGTCAGAGGTGATGAACAGCTCCGGGGTGCCGGCCTGGGTGTACCAGCGCCTAAACTGCATCAGCTCCCGGGGGGCGGCGGGGTCCGGGTCTTGGCCCATGGCCTCTTCCATGGCCTGGACAAAGTCATCGGTGGTAGCGGCGCCGCCATCGTGGCGTTTGAGGTAGATGCCCATGCCGCGCTGAAACCCCTCCTCGCCCAGGATGGTATGCAGCATGCGGATCACCTCCGCCCCCTTCTCATAGACGGTCAAAGTATAGAAGTTATTGATCTCGATGTAGGAATCAGTGCGCACCGGGTGGGCCATGGGGCCGGCATCCTCGGGGAACTGGTGGCTGCGCAGCATGGTGACATCGTTGATGCGGTGCACGGCCCGGGAGTTGGTGTCGGCGGAGAACTCCTGATCGCGGAAGACGGTCAGACCCTCCTTCAGGCTGAGCTGAAACCAGTCCCGGCAGGTGACGCGGTTGCCGGTCCAGTTGTGGAAATACTCGTGGGCCACCACCGACTCGATGCCGTCGTAGTCCTGGTCAGTGGCGGTCTCGGCCTTGGCCAGCACAAACTTGGAGTTGAAGATATTGAGCCCCTTGTTCTCCATGGCCCCGGAGTTGAAGTCATCCACCGCCACGATCATGTACTGGTCGAGATCGTACTCCAAGCCGAACCGGCGCTCGTCCCAGGCCATGGCCTCCTTCAGCGAGCGCATGGCATGGCCGCACTTATCGGCATTGTGGTGTTCGCTGTAGATCTCAAGCTCCACGGACCTCCCGCTCATGGTAACGAAACGGTCCCGGAGCACCGCCAGATCGCCGGCCACCATGGCAAAGAGGTAGCAGGGCTTGGGAAAGGGGTCCTGCCAGGTGGCGCTGTGGCGGCCATCGGCCAAGACCTCGTGCCCGATGCGGTTGCCGTTGGCCAGCAGCACGGGGCAGCAGGCGAGATCCGCCTCGATGGTGGTGGTGAAACGCGCCAGCACATCCGGCCGGTCGGGGTAAAAGGTGATCTTGCGGAACCCCTCGGCCTCGCACTGGGTGCAGAACAGGCCGTGGGAGCGGTAGAGCCCTTCCAGAGAGGTGTTCTCCTGGGGCCGGATGCGGGTGGTGATCTCCAGGGTGAAGCGCTCAGGCGGCTCCGGGATGGTGAGGACCTCGGGGTTGAGGTGGTATGCGGCCGGGGCCAAGGGGCGACCGTCCATGTGGATGCTGACCAGTTCCAAGGCCCGGCCATCCAAGCGGCAGGGGCCCGCCCCTCCCTCGCGCCGTCGCAGGGAGAGGGTGGAACGGATCAAGGCGTGGTCCTCGTGGAGGGCGCAGTGGAGGTCAATGGTGTCGATCAGAAAGGGGAAGGGGCGGTAATCTTTCAGCAGCACGGGCTGGGGTTGGTTCGCGGGCATGGTCGGGGTCCTCGGTCTCGCGGGTAATTGGAATGGCCCCCTGGGGGGGTAGCGGCACCTACCCTACCTCATGTTGTCCGTGCTTGCAAGATGGGGAACAAGGCGCGCGGCTTTTGCACAAACATCACCCGGTGGGCGATATTCGTGTCCACACTCGCCTCTTGCTCCATCCCGGCAGAGGAGAAGATCAGCCCGGATGCGCAGGTTCGGGGGGCGCATCTCGATGGCTGGCGGCGAGACGCTGACCAGGGCCGAGGCCAGGCCATCCCCGTAGGTGCCGACCGAGCTGCCCACATAGCCCGTGGCCCGGTTGACGACGATCACCTTGACCGCTTCGCCCACCCGGATGTGGTCGGCATCCCACCCCCTGAGCTCCGGGTTCACCTGGGCGTTGGCCTGGAACTGCAGGAGATCCGCCTTGTCGCCAAGCCGGCTGTAGGCCGGACCGCGGATCATCAGCCGGTAGTTCATCGAACTTCGGGTGATGTCGTTCAGCCACCCCTCGTAAAAGTCCTCGCGGGAGAAGACCAACTGGTCATTGGAGACCCGGAAGACGTGGATCACCGTCTCCTTCAAATCCTCCTTGCTGATGGTCTTGAGCAAACCCTGGTCGGAGAGGTCAGGCTTCTGGTCCGCGAGGCGGGTGATGTCCGGCGGGTCGGTGGCCGGGTCGGAGTCGCCCAGCCAGACGC
>CAYSFY010000097.1:0-15836 GCA_964430285.1 uncultured Desulfobulbia bacterium | reverse complement strand
TCTGGTCAGGGGGGGTGGTCGGCATCGCCGCCGCCGCCTATCTCAGCCGCCTCCCCATGGACTTCTCCCGGGAACTGGCGGAGGCCAGGGAGTTGGGTATCGTCAGTCTCACCATCCTCAACAACTATCCCAAGAGCCAAGACCTGCTGCTCTATGCCCTGCTGATCCTCCTGCCCACCCTCTGCGCCCTGGGCCCGTGGCTGCTCTGGAGCCGAGGCCGCGGCGCGGCCCTACGCACCCTGTTGGCCGCGCCGGACCCTGTTGCCCCCAGCCCCGGTATCCGGCAATGGGTGCTGGCCGGGCTCCTGTTCCTGGTCGGCACTCTCGCCACCTTCACTATCAATCGCTTCCATGCCCCGGCCAGCAACTGGGCACTCCTGGGCGAGACCGGCGAGCACCTGGCCTGGGCCGATAGCCTGCTCCACGGCGGCACCTATGCCCGCGACTTCTTCTGCCTCTACGGCCCCCTGTGGATCTACCCGGTGGCCTGGGTCATGAAACTGTTCGGCTCCTCCATCGTGGTCTTCCGGGCCTACAGCTTTGGCCTCGATCTGCTGAGCTTCGCCATCCTCATCGCCTTTTTCCAGGCCACCATCCGCCACCGCGCCCTCTTCATCCTGGCCTGCCTGACCACCTTGGTCATCTTCCCCAACCTGCGCTTCTCCTTGGCCCTGCTGCCCCTGTTGATCCTGTACCAACACGCCAAAAGCGGTGGACCTCTCCCCTTTATCCTCAGTGGGGCCTCTTTGGGGGGGAGCCTGTTGTTCAGTCAGGAGGCCGGGCTGTGCGCCGTTGTGGCCACGACCGTGTTGTTGGCCTTGGAGGCCCAGGCCACGGCCGGGTATCGCCGGCTTGGGCGCCAGGGGGGGCTGGTGACCCTGGGGGCCATGCTCACCATCGTGCCGGTGCTCATCTTCTTTTACCAGCAGGGGGCCTTGACCCCCTTCTTCGCCAGTCTCTACGGCTACCCCAAGCTGGTCACCCTGGGCTACGCGGCCCTCCCCTTCCCGGCCATCACCGCCCTATTCACCATGCCGCTGAGCAGCGGGGCCTTCTTTCCCTACTGGATGATCGCGGTCTATCTCATCGCGGCCATCTCGCTTTTGGTCCAGCTCTTCCTGGGCACGAACCAACGCCAGACCCCCTTACGGGCCGGGCTTTTGCTCTTTGGCCTGCTGCTGTTCCGCACCTCCCTGGGCCGCTCGGACATCAGTCACTACATCAACAGCTCGCTGCCGGCCTTTGTCCTCGCCTTGCTGATGGTGGACGCCATGATCGGCAGGACCACGGGGAGCAGCGCCCCCCCCCTGTTGCGGGCCGGACGGCTGCTGATGGCAGCCTCCCTGGTGCTGGCCATGGCCTTGGTTATCGGCAACCTCGGCCGCTTCCGCGACAACCTCACCGGCCTGGTTAGCGGCCTCCACCACCTGCCCGCGAAATTCAACCTCCAGCAGGCAGGGGTCCGCGTGCCGGAGCTCCCCCGACTCGGCATCTTCGTGGACCCGGAAACCGCCGCCACCATGCGCAAGATCAAGGGCAGCCTGGACCGTCTCACCAAGGAGCGCGACCCGGTCCTCTTCTTCCCCAACGAAGCGGCCTACTATTTCCTCTTTAATCGCAAGAACCCCAGCCGCTATGTCCTCTCCTATATCGCAGTGACCACGGCCCAACGCCTGGAGATGGTGGCCGACCTGGAGCGCAACCGGCCCATGGTGGTGGTCTACACTCTGGAGGATTGGCGGATCGACGGCATCCCCGAGCACATCCAGGTGCCGGAGGTGGTCGCTTACCTGCGCGCCAACTACACCGTGGCCGAGGATTTGGGAGGGGTGGTGATCTTACGAAGAATTGCGCGGGAGAAATGAAGAATGACGAATTGAGCCCTTGCGGCTCCGCGCGTCGCCAGTAGTGGCGGGCAAAAAAGGTTTCTCGCCGGCTGTTCACCAGCGCTGACGAACGTCAGCCAAAGGGGTTGAACAGGAGATTTAACTCCACCTGACAGTTGAGGTAACATTGCCGGCAGGCCGAGGTCTGCGCGCGGATGCGGTTGTAGGGTGATGAATACCAAAACTCCCGTAGGCCGGTCTCGCTCATGTTGCCCACGGCCTTCCGCCAATTCGCCCACGGCAGACAGGGGTAGATCTCCCCGAAGCAATCGACCGTGTAGGAGTTGTAGGCGGCGGAACAGCGCACCGGGGAGGCCATCTCCCTGAGCCAGCGGCCAATCCCCCTGATCTGCCCGGGGGAGTTCTCGATCTTCACCTCTCCCTGTTGCCGCTCCAAGAGATAGGCACAAACCTCATCCATCTTCTGCAGAAACGCACTCTCGCCTGGCGGTTGCCGATCGGCATCCATCCTGAAGGGCTGGCGCGGAATGAACTCCACGCAATCAACGCCAAGGCTTACGGCAAGCGTAATGATATCTTTTACCTCGTCGACATTGCTCTCCTGCAGAACAGTGACCGTTTTAAGGCGCGGCAGCGCCCCCTTCTTGCCCCGCAGGGCCGCAAGCCGCCGGACCGCAGCCGTGGCCAGTTCGAATGCCCCCTCGACCCCCCGGATCGTATCGTGGGTTTGCGCACTTGCGCCGTCCAGGGAGACGTTGACGGAATCGACCTTGGCCTCAATGATCCGTTCGGCCACCTGATCGTTCACCAAGGAGCCGTTAGTATTCAGGTGCGAGATCATCCCCAACCTCTTGGTATAGGCCAGCAGCTCAAAGATATCCTTGCGGATGAGCGGCTCCCCACCGGTGAAGCCGACCCCGGAGATGCCGAGGGCGGCAAACTCGTCCAGGATCCCTTTCATCCGTGTCGTATCAAATTCCGTAAGCCCCCTGGAGCGGAGTTCGCGGTCCCGCAGCTTCAGGTCGCACATCACACAGTCGTAGTTACAGCGGTAGTTGGTGATCAGCGTGCCCAGGATTGGCCCGCAGAAAGGCCTGCCCGCCAGACGGGAGGCCTGAATCAATGCGTATTGCATCCCCCGGGAGAGGACCCAGCGGTACTCCTTGCTGGACAGCTTCTCCCGCAGGAAGTCCAGATAGACCTTGCGGATCACGGCGATCTCCTTCGGCGCCACGGCGCCAGATTGGCGAGGATGCTCTGGTAGGCCTCGCAGGGGGTCCAGCATTGGGGGCAGTTGCCGGCGCGGATCTCCTGACGGAGGGAGCGCCGCTGCTCGGAGTGCCACAGGCTTGCCAAGCGAAAGTCGTGGTCACGGATATTACCGATTGGCCGGTTGTAGATGGTGCAGGGATAGACCATGCCCGAGGGATCGAGAAAGAAGGAGGCCCCCAGCGCCTGGCAGGGCAGCGGCGTCATGCCGGTACGCAGGAACTCCTCCGCCCGCTGTTGATACTGGCGCTCCAGGTACCCCACCGGATCCAGGAGCGGTTCCTGGCGCAGCCCGCGGATCAGTTGCATCTGGGAGTGGATCTGTCCCTGATCGCCGAAGACGTTACGATCGACATTGACATAGTAGTGGTCCGAACGGTGGGCGACGTTGACGTGGAAATCCCGGTAGTGCACCTGGCCGATCCGGTCGTTGACGGCACTCACCGTCTCCTTGAAGGCCCCGCTATTCGCCTGTTGCAGGGTCATGCCGAGGGAGACGCGGAAGCGTGGCCCCTGCAACAGGCGCAGAGAGCGATAGGTCTCGACCGCCCGCTCCCAGGAGCCGGGCACGCCGCGAATGCGGTCATGGATGGCCGGCGGACCATCGACGCTCACCGTCACCATCAGCCGCGAGGGGCGGGGGCGGCCGGTTATTGCCGTCAGGGTGCGGACGATGGTCTCCGTCTCATAGCCGTTGGTCGGGAAGTTCAGCAGATATAAGCCCGGGCAGTTGGCAAAGATGGCGTTGACGATCTCAAGCAGGTCCGCACGCTGGAAGATCTCGCCACCGCTCAGGTTGATCCAGGAGAGCCCCGGGGAGCGTTCCAGGAAACGAGCGATCTCGGCCGCCGTCAGTTCATCCCCCGGCTCCCGTTTGCTGATGCCGCACATGGCGCAGCGCAGCTGGCAGCGATAGGTCAGGATCATGGTCATGCGGTAGGGCATCGCCAACTCCCGCAGGTTGCTCATCAGCACCTGGCCCGCCAATCTTCCTAAACGATACATGGGTCGCTCCTCTCCCCTGCCTGATGGTCCAGGTACTTCTCCTTTACCGCGCGATACACCTCGTCCGGCAGCAGGGCGGTCATGCACGACCCCTTGCCGTCCGGGTGGCGGCAGTCATGGGTCTTGGCGTTGAAGTTGGTGATGCACGGGCTGCATGCAAAAGAGCGGCTACAGGCCAGTCCCGACTGCCGCCAGGGGCCGTACAGGCGGGGAGTATTCGGCCCATACAGCCCCACCACCGGCACCGCCATGGCCGAGGCCATGTGGACCGGCGCGGTGTCGGAGGAGATGACCAACTCGCTCTCCGCCAGCAAGGCAAGAAACTCATCAAAGCCCAGCTTGCCGCTGGCATCAACCACCCCCTCTCTCCTCCGCACCGCGCCCAGGACCCGGGCGGCGATGAGGGCCTCCTCCGCTAGGCCGGTCAACACCACCATCTTTTGGTGACGGCTGACCAGCAGGTCTGCCAGGGCGGCATAGTACTCGGCAGGCCAGCGCCGCTCCTTGAAGTTGTCGCTGGTGCCAACATGCATCGCGATAAGCTGTCGTCCGGTGGGGATACCCAGGCGTTGCCGGACCGACTGGGGCAAGGCTTGAACGGATGGGGTCCAGCGGAATGAGCGCAGCAGGTCGTCCGCAGCACAGGTTGCCCCCGCGGCAACGGCCAAGGCAAAGTAGGAGCGAGTGATGTGCACGGTGTTGTCATAGGCCACGGTCTTGCTGTAGAGGAAATGCCTCTCCTGATCCGCGGTGTCGTAACCGATGGTCTCCCGGGCACCGATCAGGGAGCAGAGCAGGGCCGAAAATTTGGCAAACTGCTCGAAGTCGATCACCAGGTGGTAATCCTGCCGACGTAAGCCGACAAGGCACGTAACCGTTGAGGAGAGGAAGCTGGCGAGGCTTTCCGTGTCAATGGTGTGCAGGGTATTGAACATCCTGGTCATAGCCGCCGCATCGCGGCTGGTCCGCAGGGTGAGCAGGTCGATGGCCGCTTGCGGGAACTGCCGTTTCAGCGCCTCCACTGCCGGCAACATCATGAACAGATTGCCGACCCCCCAGAACTTGACGCAGAGGATCCTGGCCGGGCCGCGGGGGGGGCCGCTGAGCGGTGGTTTGCCGCTGAGCCGCCGCAGCAGCGCGGCGCCGTACAGCAGCGGGATGCCGGCATAGGTATCAATGAGGCGGACGAATTTCAAGTTCATGGTGGTTACCGGGGTGCGCGCCCTGCGGTCAAAAATGCAGGCATGAAGTATCGAGCGCGCCTTTCCTGTTGAGCTTGCTTTAGGAGTTCCCAATGGGGAATTTTTTATTTACCTCATCGCGTGGTTTTTTGCTCGGATTTCATCTCCTTGCCGACTTTCAGGGCTAACGCTCCGCGTGGATTACTCTTTCCCCGGCTCATGGCTATAAAGGATTCTACGCCAAATTTTCCAGAATCCCACAGCTGGCAGGATATTCCGTTGGAGCGTCATCCACGGCGCGATCACTCTTCAATCGCGCCGTGGATGACGCTCCAACAAGAGTTGCCGAGAATTGTTTATATCCACGTTGTGCAAAGATCGGAGAGGTTGCACGCCATCCTCCCCGATACGGCAGAAAGCCCAAGTGGCCGCAAAAGTGCCGCGTGGCATCTGTTTACGTTGTCGTCCCGCCGACCGTCAGGTAAACTGCACCTGCGATTGTTGCAGGAGCTTGGGGCGGTTTACCGGCCTGCTTCAATAGCATGGCAATAAAAGCAACGTTTTATCACACTCACCTATCACCCTACCGGGCAACCGGAAGAGGAGTGGAACCATGGGCTCCGTACTGACTGAAAAAAGATTGGATAGCACAAGTTGGCTAATCTGTTTGTGCTTGCTGGTGGCGACCGTGGCCGTCTACTGGCCTGTCAAAAATCAGGAGTTCATTCTTTTCGATGACGATAGATTCGTCACGGAAAATCATCATGTGCGGGAAGGAGTGACCATGGCGGGAATCGCCTGGGCCTTCACCGACTGTCGTCAGGATGGCATGTGGATCCCCTTGACGTGGTTGTCTTTGATGGTGGACTCGCAACTGTATGATCAGTATGCCGGCGGTTATAAGATCACGAATCTATTGTTCCACCTGGCCAATACTCTTTTGCTGTTTATGCTCCTCAAACGGATGACGGGAAAGATCTGGAGCAGTGCCTTTGTTGCCGCCCTGTTTGCCCTCCATCCTCTGCATGTTGAATCGGTTGCCTGGGTCACCGAACGTAAGGATGTGCTGAGCGCCCTGTTTTGGCTGCTGACCATGTGGGCATACCTAGCCTACGCAACACAGCCGAGCACGAAGCGATATCTTCTGGTCACCCTCGCCCTGACCTTGGGTCTGATGGCCAAACCCATGTTGGTCACTCTCCCCTTTGCCCTCCTCTTACTCGACTACTGGCCCTTGCATCGCTTACAAATCCCGGGCACTTTTTCCGGGAGTGAACCGCTGCATCATGCGCCCATGGAGGGGATGAGGCCTGTCCCCCCCCTCAAACTGGTGCAGGAAAAACTGCCCCTCATGTTTATTGCCGTAACGATAAGCATCATCACCTTCCTGGCCCAAGACAAAATCGGGGCGGTGAAGTCTGTTGGCGGAGCGCCTGTCGGCGAGCGCATTGCCAACAGCCTGGTTAACTACGTCATCTATCTCCGGCAAATGATTTGGCCCCATCCCCTGGGAGTACTCTACCCGCACCACCCCGTGCCCCCCTGGCAAGTTGCGGGCGCCGGCCTGCTCCTGGTCACGGTCTCCATGCTGGTCCTGCGGGCCCATCGCCGGCACCCCTATCTGCCGGTGGGGTGGTTTTGGTATCTTGGCACCCTGCTGCCGATGAGCGGCCTGGTGACCGTGGGGATGGTAACCAGGGCGGATCGCTTCACCTATGTCCCCAGCATAGGGCTCTTGATCATCATCGCCTGGGGCCTGCCCGAGTTGTTATCCGGGTGGCGCCAGCGGCGGCTCGCTTTATCCTTGGCTGCCGGTGTTTGTCTTGCGGTAGCGGCCATGGTCTGCCGCGTGCAAGTGCAACTGTGGAAAAACTCGGCAACCCTCTTTGAGCATACCATCCGGATCACAGGCAACAACTCCGTTCTCAACAACAATCTCGGTCTCTACTTCTTGGATCAAGGGGAGATCGACAAGGCCTCCACCCATTTTCAAGAGGCGCTACGGATCGAGCCATCCTACGCGGAGGCCCACAACAACCTTGGATTCTCATTAAGCAAAAATGGCCGCATCGATGAGGCCATGCACCAATATGGGGAGGCAATCCGTCTTGACCCCAATTTCGCCTCCCCCCACTACAATTTAGGAGACGCCTTCGTCCAACTCGAAAAGCTGCCGGAGGCTATCGGAGAGTATGAGCAGGCATTACGGCTGAACCCCGGCTATGGCGCGGCACACATCGGCATGGGAATTGCCTTGGCGCAACAAGGAGAGATCAAAGGGGCAACGGATCACTTTGCCGAGGCGATCAGGCTGGAACCGGATAATGCCGATGTTCACTTCAATCTCGGGCTGGCGCTGGGCCAACAGGGAAAAATCGATGAGGCCATCACCCACTTCTCCATGGCCGTGCGGTTAAACCCCAACCTTGCCGATGCCCATAGCAACCTTGGGATGGCCCTGTCCCTGAAGGGAAAGGCCCAGGAGGCGGAGTATCATTTTGCGGAGGCGGTCAGGTTGAATCCCGACTTATCCCAAAAGATCATGAACAACAGGCCACCAGCAGAGTAAGTCAGCGCAGACTGAAGTCCACCCGGCTGCCGCTCACCTTGCCCTCACCCCTTGCCGGTTCCACCCCCGGTTCGAGACGGGAGAGGCGCTTTGCCTCCACCCCGCTGGCGCCCTGGAGATAGGCGGTCACCACCTGCGCCCGTTCATCCGCCAGCAGCAACAGATCGTCACCGCTGACCTCGATATGGGAGAGAAGGAGTTTCTTCATCTCCTCCGGCTCCAACCCCTTGGTAAAGCCCAAGATGTTGCGCGGCTTGGGAAAATCCGCCTGCTTATAGGCCCGGGTGAGTCTCTTCTCCATCTCTTTGGGCGTCATGGCCGCAACCAGCCGCGCCCCCTCTTCCATGGCCACCTGCCCCCCCTCCTCCCCTGCCAACAGCAACTGGGCATAGCGCTGCCGCGCCAAGGCCTCGTGGTCCTGGTCCTGGGCGGCGTAGCCCTTGATCTCCAGGGTCAGACCGGGTCGATCATGCAGGGCCTTGGCCAGGGCGTCCAGCCGCTTTTGGCTCTCCGGCAGGAGGGCGACGCTGCCCCGGGCAAACTCGACCATCCGCAACTCCTCGCCGCCGAAGAGGGCGCCCAGCAGGGCAAAGGGGGCGGTGACCGCCTTGGTGAGCAGCCCCATGAAGATCTTGGCGGCAATATCGCCGATGCGGAAATCCGGGCGGCCCAGATCGCCCTTGATCGGCAGTTCAAAGTGGATCTCCCCCTTGCGGTCCTTGAGCAGGGCCACGGCCAGCTTGATTGGGGCCTTGATCGCCTCGCGGCTCTCCACCTGGTCTCCCAACAGGAACTGATCCAAGAGGAAGCTGTGCTGGGAGTCGATGTGGGTGCCGACGATGGAGTAGGAGGTATCGAGATAGAGTTTCCCCTTGCGGATGGTGTAGCCGACGTAGCGCCCGGCATAGGGGGTGAGGGAGGAGAGTTCGACATCCTTCATGCTCCCCTTGAGATCGACAAAGAGTTCCGGGGCCAGGGGGTTCATGGTGCCGGTGATGGTGATCGGCGCGCGGTTGGCAAGCTTGCCGAAGAGATCGACCTCGGCCCGGCTCTCCTGGGCCGAGGCCAGCCCCGAGATGCGGCCGGTCATGGCCAAGAGCTTGGTGGTGAAGTTGGGACGGATATGGCGATCACTAAAATCGATCTCCCCGCCCTGGAGGGTCACCCGGCTGATGGCGATGCGGGGCTCTTCGCCATGGGCAGGGAGTGCGGAGGGCGGTTGCTCCATGCTCGGCAACGTGCCCTCGCTCCCCTTCTCAACCAGCAACTCCCGCAGATTGAGGCGCCCCTCCGGACTCAGGACCAGGGAGAGGAAGTAGTCGGTGAGCCCGACATTGTCGATCGTCAAGCGCAAGGGGCTCACCGCCAAGTCCAGGCCATCGGTGGTCAGGGATTTCCAGGCCAGGAGCTTCTGCCTCGCCCTATCCAAGGCCAGGAAATCCACCAGCGAGGCCCCGCCCTGATAGCGAATGGCCAGGGGCTTCTCTGGTGGAGCCACCATCGACAAGCGGCCATCAACGGCGAACTCCCCGGTGCTCACCCGCATCTTAAGCCGCTCCCCCCAGTAGGGCTCAAAGGTGGCCACCGGGATCCCCTGGGCCTTGAGCCCTAGGTCCACAGCCAGTGGGTCATGCCCCAGCTGGCCGCTGAAGGCCAAATGGCCATGGTCGGCCAGGGCAAACTCCCCCTCCACCGTGGCCTTGCCGGACCCGCGAGTGGACAGCTCCCGGGCCGTGAGGGTGATGGCGCCAAAGTCCAGGTCCAGGGGGTGCGCCAGGGTCTGGTCGGTAAAGGCCACCCGAAAGTCGCTGAGGCCAAGCTGCCCCAGGGTGAGGTCCCAGGCCGGGGAGGGTGCGGAGTGCTTCGCTGCCGTGTTGGCCACCACCCGTGGCGCCAATAGGGTGGCCAGATCCATGCTCCCCTCTTTTTGCCGCGCGCAGGCCAGCTGCCCGCCGTGAGTGGTAAGGCGCTCAATGCGAGCGGCCCGCCCGGGCTGATCCACCGCCACCCCGGCCACGGCCAGGGAGGGGATGGTCAAGAAGGGCTCTGCTTGGGCACGGCCTAGGGAGAGGGCTGCCAGCTCACAGCCGAGCTCCCCCAGGGTGACCCCCACCTCCCCCAGCCGCAACCCCTGGCCGTGGATGGCCAGCTGCCCGATGTCCAGGGCCAGGGGCGCGGGGTGGGCGGCATCGCGCAGTTGCACGGCATAGTCGGTGAAAGCGAAGGCCTTGACCTCAATGGCCCACGGCGGCGGGGCTGTCTCCTGGGTCCGTTCTACCGGCCCTGGACGGAGGAGGGAGCCCAGGTCAATGGCCCCGTCCGCCAAGCGTTGGCCGACGACATACCCGCCCTGGCTGTTGATCTTGCCCAGGGAGAGGGTTCGGCCTGTCAGGTCCAGCCGCCCCTGCTCCAGGGAGAGGACAGGGATGGTGACCAAGGGGTGCTCTTCCCCTCGGCCCAGGGAGAGGTCGCGCAGGGTGAGCCCCAGATCGTTGAGCGCAAGCCCCGGCCGAGGACCGCTTGGGTCCAGCTGAAAGCCCGTATCCAGGTCCATGGAGGCCGAGTCCAGGGTGAAGTTGACGAACTCCGCCCAATAGGGGCGATATTTGGGCAGGGAGAGCCCGGTGAGGGTAAGCTCCCCCTCGCTTCGCCAGGGGGAGAGAGTGGCGCTCCCTTCCATGGAGAGGGTCTCCCCTGCCTCGGAGGCGAGGGTGATGGTATAGTCCGCCCCGCCCTCGCCCTTGGTAAAGAGCCCGGAGAGCGTGAGATCCACCGGGGCGAGCACTGTATGGAATGGCGCGGCAACGGCCAGATCGGTGAGGGCGATCCTGGCCCCGGAGACCACAACCTCATCCACGCTCAGCTGGAGTGCGGGCTCCACCTCCGCCGCCGGTGAAAGGGATGCACTCTCCCTCTGCGGGGGGGCAAGGAAGGCAAGGTTGGTGGTCCGGTCGGCGTTCCGTTGCAGGGTAACCACCGGCTGGCCCAGGGCGACCCCTGAGAGATGGAGTTCGCGCTTGAGGATGGCCGACGGGGCCATGGTCACGGTGAGGGAGGGGAGGGTCAGCAGGGGCGCGCCGCTAGCCTCGGCGAGATCCACAGCAGTGAGGGCCAAGCGGCCACTGGCGGTCATGGCGCCTGCCAGCGCCGGAGCGCCACTTAAGGAGAGGTTGAGTTCCATATCGGCCCAGCCGGAGACCAGGGACAGCCCCCACTCCTTGGGGAGATAAGGGGCCAGGCTCGCCAGTTGGGCGTTACTGACGGAAAACGTAAAAGAGTTGGTCGCCTTGGGGGCAAAGGGGGTCAGCTCTCCGCTCAGGGTCAGGGGTGCCCCATTCACCCGGGCGTTGACCTGGGGCTTCACCACCCGCTCTTGGTCAGCCGCCATGCTGGAGAGAAACGGCACCTGGACCTCAAGCCCCTCCACCACCTGTTCTTGATGCACCGTCAGGTCGGAGAAGGCGATTCGGCCCTGGTGGATGGCCAGGGCGCCTATGCTAAAGCGGGGCGGGGCTGCCGGTTTCTCCGGCACCTCTGCCTCGGAGCCCTGGGGGAGAAGATCGCTGAAGTTGAACGCCCGGCCCTTGCTGCGAATCACGGAAAAGGCAGGACCGCTCAGGGTGACCTCCTTCAGCACCGGGCCGAGTTTAACCAGGGAGAGGAGTTCGAGGTTAACAAAAAGTGCGTCGCAGATGAACAGAGGGCGACCGGGGAGAAGATCAGCGATAACAAGCTTGTTGATCCCGAGGGAGAGGGTGAAGGGGTTAATGGCCACCTTGGCCAAGGAGACCTGCCGGTGCAGGATTTGTTGCAGTTGACTCTTGAGGATGGGCCGCGCCAGCAACGGCAGCAGCAAAAAGCCGCAAAAGGCATAGCTGGCCGTCACCAGCAGCGCTCGCTGGGCAAACCGTTTCAGGGTCGGGAGGGTTGGTCGCGGCAGGTTCAGGCGCATGGGCACTCTCCGGCTCGGGATTCATTGGGCTGCGCACAGTGAGACCCAGCGTCCGCTAAGGCTGGACCTCCTGCCGCTCCCTCCACTCTTACAAACTAAGCACCTTTTTTTGTCGGTTTCGCAAAAACAGCTCAAACGACACCGGCACCCCGTGTAACTTGTTGATAGTACGTAGGCGGATGGCGAGTTTTTGGACTTATTGCGAGACCATCATTTCGCGATGATGGCGAGACCACCCAACTGCCCCATCTGCTGCTTGATCCACTGCCGGCGTTCCAAGACATAGGGAGACGGCTGGCGCACCGAAAACCGCCGGGGACTGGGGAGCACCGCGGCCAACAGGGCGGCCTCGCCCCGGGTGAGCCGCGCCGGGCTCCGGGCCATGAAGGCCTTGGTGGCGGCCCCCACCCCATAGACGCCATCGCCGAACTCGGCGATGTTCAGGTAGACCTCAAGAATCCGCTCCTTGGGCCACAACAGCTCCAAGAGGATTGTACCATAGGCCTCCAGCCCCTTGCGCAGATAACTGCGGCCCGACCACAGAAAGAGATTCTTCACCACCTGCTGGCTGATGGTACTCGCCCCCCGCAAGCGATGTCCCTTCCTGGCCCGCTCCACCGTCTCGGCGATGGCATCGAGGTCGAAGCCGTGGTGCTGAAAGAACTTCTGGTCTTCCGCCGCGACCACCGCCAAGGCCATCTCCGGCGAGATGGCCTGCCAAGCAACCCACTGGTAGCGCAGGGGCGGGTGTTCCCCCCCTTGCATCAGCCACTCCAGCCGCCGCTCGATCATCACCGCGCTGGTCACCGGCGGCAGCCAGCGCAGGCAGAGCACCACGACCACCGGGCCCAACCAGGCGGCTAGCGCGAACCGCCAGAGGATGGCCCCTGGCCCGGAGCGCCGCCGCCGGGATAACGCTCGTCGCCTGGTCAACGGGCCAGGGGTTGCCCCCGCGCTGCTATTGGTCTCTCGGGGCAGCAGGGTCAGGGGGCCAGCCAGCGCTGCAGGGTAGCGACAATCTTGGAGGCCTGCTCGGGGCTGGAGATCTTAAATTTGCTCTTGGACTGGTAGGCACCGTCCTTCTTCTGGTAGCGCCGGATAACATAGCGATCGGCGCTGTACTCGTTGGTCTTCTTGTCCAGGTCCTGATAGCGGAAGAGGATGGTGGTCCACGCCCCCTTGGAGAGGATCTCCTTGTCCAGCTCCTTGACCACCAGCACCCCGTCCTCTTCGTAATTCACGCTCAACTCTTCCACTTCTGCCGCCATGCTCTTCTCCTGGTTTAAAATGATTTTATGTAATGAATTCGTAACAGTCCCGAACAGCCGGGAGAAAATGGTTGCACGCTACAACCGCGTCCGTGCCAAGCGGTAGACCTGATCGTGGTCTCGCTTGCCAACGGCAATGACCACCACCAGCAACCGCTCATCGGCTACCTGATACACCAGCCGATAGCCTACGTCCCGGAGCTTGATCTTATAACAATCCGGCAGGCCGGAGAGTCTGGCCGATGGCACATGCGGCGCTTCCAGCCTTGCGGCCAGACACTTTTTGAACTGCTCCCTGGTAGTGCTGTCAAGCTTACGCCACTCCTTGAGGGCCGAGGCCGTATACTCAAGCTCATAGCTCATCCAGCGTCACCTTGACCGTGTCTTCGCCTTGGCGCTCCCGGACCAAGCGCACGAGATCCAGGTCGTCAAGCTCCTCCATGATGGCCTCGAAGGTAGCGGCGGGCAAGAGATAGGCCGTTGGCCGGTTGTGGTTGAGGATCACCACCGGCTCCCCCTGGGCCTGGTTGATGACTGCTGAGGGATTTTTTTTCAGTTCGCTGATGTTGACGGATGAACGGGCATGGATGCGTTGCATGATAGCCTCCCTATCGAATAATTTTAGGGCTAATTATAGGTCACTATTCAGGTCTTTTCAATCGCTATTTCCCGCTGAACGCACATCCCATCGTGCGGAACTCTATATAGATACCGTCTTACCGTGCTCGTTCAGACAATTAGCCCTCCACCGCGTCGCGCTTGGCCTCCAGCGCTTGCCAGCGCTGATAGATGCGATCCACTTCCCCTTGGGCCTGTTCCAGGGCCAGGCAACAGGCCGCGAGTTTTTCCGGCTGGGCCTGAATCCCGGGGTCAGCCAGCTCCCCTTGGCAGCGGGCCAAGTGCTCCTCGGCTTGGGCAACGCTCTCTTCCATGCGCCCGAGTTCCAACTCCTCGCCCAGGGTGAGCTTTTTCTTCTTGGCCGGGGGAGCGCTCTTCTTGGCGGGCTTGTTGCTTACCGACTTGGTGGCACGCTCCGCCCCCTGCAACTCCTCCAGCCACTGCCGGAAATCGGCAAAGCGCTCGCAGTGGCCCTGGCCATCAAAACCGATGACAAAGTCCGCCAGGCGATCCAAGAGAAAACGGTCGTGACTGACCAGGATGATGGCCCCCGGGAACTCGGCCAACCCCTCCTCCAACACCTCCAGGGAGGGGATGTCCAGGTCGTTGGTGGGCTCGTCCAGAAGCAGGATGTCCGCCGCTTGCAGCATCAGGTTGGCGATCAACACCCGGGACTGCTCGCCGCCGGAGAGGCGGTGGACCGGCATGTCCAGCTGCTCGGGCCGAAACAGGAAACGCTTGGCCCAGCCCACCACATGCACCGGCCGCCCCTTGTAGAGCACGGTGTCGCCGTCCGGGGCCAGGACCCGGCGCAGGGTCTCCTGCTGGTTTAAGGCCTCGCGTTTCTGATCAAAGACCACAATCCTGACCCCGTCGGCCATCTTTACGGTGCCCTGGTCCGGCTCCATCCGGCCGGAGAGGATGCTCATCAAGGTACTCTTGCCCGAGCCGTTGTTGCCCAGGATACCGACACAGAGGCCGGGGGTCATCTCCAGATTGAGACCGGAGAAGATCTGCCGGCCACCAAACCCCTTAGCCAGGTTGTGAGCGGTCAGCAACTTTTTGGTCTTGCGGTCGGTGGCCTCAAAGCCGATGTCAATGGCCCGGCCTTGGGCGTTACGGAACTTGACATCCTGGAAGTTCCCCTTCAGGCGCTCGGCATCGTCGATCCTAAACTGGGCCTTGGTGGTGCGGGCCTTGGGACCACGCGACAGCCACTCGATCTCGCGCCTGAGCTTATTGGCCAGGACCTCCTCCAGCTTGGCCTGGGAGGCCAGGAGCTCCTCCTTCCTCACCAGGAAGTCGCGCAGGGAGCCCTCCACCCGCAGGTAGCCCCCCGGGTACTGGGGATTCAGCTCCAGGATGCGGTTGGTGGCGGCATCCAAAAAATAGCGGTCATGGCTGATCAGCACAAAGGCGAAGGGGGCGTTCTTCAATAGCCCCTCCAGCCAGAGGATGCCATCCATGTCCAGGTGGTTGGTGGGCTCGTCCAGGAGCAGGAGGTCCGGGTTACGGATCCAGGCCCGGCCGATGGCCAGTCGCTTCTGCCAGCCGCCGGAGAGGGTGCCCACCAGCTGCTCCGGATCGGCAAAGCCGCACTTGCTCACCATGCGCTGGGCCGCCACGTAGCGCCTGGACTCGTCCAACTCGTGGTCGTCGGCTATCGCCGCCAACAGGCACTGCATCACGCTCTGTTCGGCGGGCAGGTTGTCGGCCTGGGCCAGATAGGCCAGGTGCAGCTGCTTTTTGATAAACAGCCGGCCATCGTCCGGCTGCTCCAGACCGGCAAAGATCTTAAGCAGGGTGGATTTGCCGGAGCCGTTGGGGCCGATCAGCCCCAGGCGCTCGCCCTTGGAGATCCCGAAACTGATATCGGAAAAGAGGCGCTGGGCGCCAAAGGCCTTACTGATTGATTGACAACTGATCAGATGTGACATAAGAGGGGGGGGTAGAGTAAATATAAGGTTAATGGGAACGAGAGAGATTGAGTTTCTCGCGATCTGGGCCAGCATCCGGTGGGCAGGAGAAACGGTTGCCCACCCTACACGAGATGAGCCGCTCACCGGATGTTAGGGCCTCGGCAAGAAATAATCATCCGATCTTGCTTGTCTTTCGGCTCGTCTTCCG
>CAYSFY010000096.1:15257-15896 GCA_964430285.1 uncultured Desulfobulbia bacterium | reverse complement strand
CTCCTGGGCGGCTTTTCTACTCGAGGTGACTGGGGCGAGAAAGGCAGTGGTCTCAATCCGCGCCTTGTCCCCCACGGTCAGCAGGGTGAAGGTGATGGCTAAGGGGGTGGAGCCGATGATCGCTGGGCTCTCCACGGCCAGGGTAAGCGCGCGTTTCTCATTGCCGGTCAATTCAAAATGGTCGCGCCCCTTGATGGTCAAGGGGGGGCCTTGGGCCGTGGTCACGGAGAGGGTGAAACGCTGGACCCGCTCCCGGCGATTGGCAATGGAGCCGCTGAAGAAGGTGAGCTGCCGGCCGGCCTCGGTCACCCGGCTGGGGAGCATGGGCGAGCGACCGATCCTGAAACTGGCCGGTGCCCGGTGACTGGCCAGATAGAGGGCGGTCACCCCGATGATGACCACCACGAGGGCGAGGCCCACGCTCTTGGCCGTGATCAGGGCGGAGCGCCCCAGGTCGGCCTGACCAAAGGTGTAGTGGATGATCCCTTCCTCGCCGCGCCGGGCCATCACCTGGCGGCAGGCGTCCAGGCAGCGGGCGCAACTGATGCACTCGATCTGCAAGCCTTGGCGGATGTCGATACCGGTGGGACAGGCCCGCAGACAGGCCTGGCACTCCAGGCAGCGGTGGAGATGGGCGGT
>CAYSFY010000096.1:14764-15247 GCA_964430285.1 uncultured Desulfobulbia bacterium | reverse complement strand
AGGTCCCCTTATCGCTCAACACCGTCTGGAAACGGCCGTAGGGGCAGCACTCCCGGCAGAAGAGCCGGCGAACCAAGGTCAGATTGATCAAGGTCAGGCCGGTGATGGTCACCACCGTGCCGGTGGCCCAGCCCCCGATCCGGCCCTCGTGCAGCCGACTGACAAACTCGGCCGGGGGGATAAAGTACCAGACCACGGTGCACCCGACCCATAGGCTGACCAGCGGATAGAGGAGCGGGCGGAAAGGGGACAAGGCAGGGTGGTTCATCAGCCATTCCGCCAGATCGGAGAGGGCGGTCTGCGGACATCCCCAGCCGCACCACACCCGGCCCAGGGTCAAGGCCACCAGCATAAAGAGGAAGATGAGCCCCAGGACCAGGAGCCCAACCAAGAAAAACTCTTCGATCCTAAACCCGTGGCCGCCGACCTCAAGGGTAAGGGCCGGGATGTCGATCCGCAGCATGGCCTTGCCATGGATGCGCG
>CAYSFY010000096.1:12862-14754 GCA_964430285.1 uncultured Desulfobulbia bacterium | reverse complement strand
GCAAAGGGGATGACCGCCACCAGGGCGGCAACGGTCATCTGGAGGGCACGGCGCCATGGGCCGAAGAGGTGGGGAGGAGGTCTCAAGGTAGCTGGGTGCGGGGTATAGAGTGACGGTTTCGCAAAAAGCGCGCAACCGCCACTGGCACGCCTGGTAACACATTGAAATTACATAGGCAGATGGTCAGCTTCACGACTTTTGGCGATTCCATCAAAAGTGACAGGAGCAAGGTCCGTGGTGACAGGTGAAGCGGCAACAGCGGGTGCCCCCTTCACCCTGTAAACGTCAACCTTCTCTCACCCCTGCGGGTGCGTGGCTTGATGTTGCTGCATCTCCTCCTGAAACTCGCCATGGGAACTCCAGCCGCTGAACAGGAAGTAGGCGGAGAAGAGCAGACCCCAGATGATCAGGCCGTAGAAGAGGATATTGAAATAGCTCGGGGGGGGAGCCCCTTTCTCTTTGATACCGTCAAATAGTTCCGGATTGCTGTCCTTCATGGCAAACTCCTTAGTTTAATTGCGAATTACGAATGATGGAACCACGAATTGCCGTTCATTCGTAATTCGCAATTCATCATTCGTCATTGTCTTCCATCAGTCGTCGTCCAGCATCCGGTACTTGGGGGCTTCGAGGGCATCTTGCCGTCGCCGGCTCATGGCCCGGATGACGATGATGGCGAAGATGACAAAGAGGCCCACCGTCACGCCGAGATAGAGGATGCTGGCGCCATCCATCACTTTTCAACCTCCGCGGCATGTTCTTTCATCTCGTGGGCCGTATGCTCGGTCTTCAGGTAGGTGATGATCTGCCAGATCTTGTTTGGTCCCAAGGAGGCGAAACCGGGCATGCCGGCGCCGGTGCCGTCATGGATCAGGGTGAAGAGATCCGCGTCGGCAAAGGGCTGCATGTTGGTCAAGGGCGGGCCGACATCGTCACTCTCCGTATTGGGCTTCATGGTCAGTTGGTGACAGGACTCGCAGTGGCTGTCAAAGAGCCTCTCCCCTGCGGCGATGGCCGTCTGGTCATTCAGCTGGAAGGGATTCTTCAGGTCGCCGACCACCACGCTCTTGCCCTGTTGGCGCCAGGGGATATCCGCGCCCAGCTTCTGCAGGTAGGCCACCACGGCGTCCAGTTCGCTCATGCCCTCAAGCCCTTTGATCTCCTCGCTGGAGTAAGGGAAGTGGAGGACCTTCATCTTCTTCTCGGTGTAGGCGGGGTCGATGGTGTTCCCGGCCAAAAATGCGTAGGCAGGCATGTTGGACTGGGGGATCATGGCCGTGGGCTGCTTCATGTGCTGCAGGTGCCAGGTGTCCGGGTACTTGCCACCGATGCGGGCCAGGTCCGGGCCGGTGCGCCGGGAGCCCCAGAGGTGGGGTTGGTCATAGACGAATTCGCCGGATTTGGAGTAGTCGCCATAGCGCAGGACCTCGGCGACTAAAGGCCGCACGGTCTGGCTGTGGCAGTTGTTGCACCCCTCGCGGATGTAGACGTCGCGGCCGGCCAGTTGCAGGGCGTTATAGGGTTTGACCGAGGCGATACGACCGGATTCGTCGTTCACCCACTTGAAGGGCAGGACCATGGTGATAGCGGTGCCGACCAGGATGGCCAGAGTCGCCAGGATCAGTAACAGGACTGGTTTTTTCTCCCACATGATGGCTCCCTCCCTTATAGGTGCTGATGAGCGGCTGATGGCAGCATTGGTTCCGGGCTGCGGGCCGTCATGACCAGGTTATAGATAAAGACCAGCAACCCTGCCAGGTAGATCACGCCGCTCGCGGCCCGGATCGTCCAGTAGGGGTAAAGCTGGGCCAGGGTCTCGACAAAGGTGTAGGTCAGGCTGCCGTCGGGGTTCATACTGTGCCACATGGAGGCCTGCTGGAGGCCTGCGATCC
>CAYSFY010000096.1:6233-12852 GCA_964430285.1 uncultured Desulfobulbia bacterium | reverse complement strand
CGAGTAGATCAGCTGACCGATCAGCACCAGCCAGAAGTGGAGGTTGGCCAGGGGGATGCTGTAGATCTCGCGGCCGTAAAGCTTGGGGGCGATAAAGTAGATAGCGGCGAACAGCACCATGGAGACCCAGCCCATGGTCCCCATGTGCACATGTCCGGGCACCCACTCCGAGTAGTGGATGAAGGCCGAGAAGGTGCGGATGGCCTGGGATGGGCCTTGCAAGGTCTGCAGGCCGTAGAAGGTGATGCCCAGGATCAGGAACTTGACCAGGTAGTTGTCCCGCATCTGTTGCCACTGGCCGCCCATGCTGAGGTAGCCGTTGAACACCGAACCCCAGGAGGGGGCGATCAACATCAGCGAGAAGGCCATGGCCAGGGTCTGGACCCAGTCCGGCACCGGGGTCCACAGCAGATGGTGGGCACCGGTCCACAGGTACATGAAGATCAGACTCCAGAAGGCGATGATCGACATGCGGTGGCTGTAGATCGGCACCCCGGTGGCCTTGGGCAGGAAGTAGTAGAAGATGGCCAAGGGCGGGGTGGTCAGCACCATGGCCACGGCGTTGTGGCCGAACCACCACTGGACATTGGCGTCATTGGTACCGGCGTAAGCGGAGTAGGACTTAAACAGCGACACCGGGATCTCGGCGGCATTGACCAGATAGAGCACTGCCACCCCCACCAGGGTGGCCAGCATGTACCACAGGGAGATGTACATGGGCTCGTCCCGGCGGCTGATGATGGTCATGACGATGTTGACCGAAAAGATGACCCACAGGATGACCACCATGATGTCGATGGGCCACTCCAGTTCGTGGTACTCCTTGGAGGTGTTGAAGCCGAGGAGCAGGGTGACGGCGGCGGCGATGATGGTGGCGTTAAAGAAGTAGAGCTGGAAGCGGGCCAGCCCCAGGCTCCACAGGGGCCTGCGGCAGAGGCGTTGGACCACGTAAAAGAAGAGGGCGAAGAAACTGCCGATCCCCCAGCCGAAGATGCCGGCATTGGTGTGCAAGGGACGCAACCTACCGTAGGTTAGGTATGGCGCGAGATTGAGGTCGGGGTAGACCAGCTGGAACGAGATCAGCACCCCCACCAGAACAGCCACCGCGCCCCAGAGGATACTCCAGTGCACGTAGCTCTTCACGATTGCATAGTTGTAGTCCATTTTTTCCATGTCTCCCCCTTGTCTCTTCTTTTTTGGTAAAAAGTGACACCCCTTGTGCTTCAGTATGCGGCGGAAGGCAAGCCAAATGCAAGCCATTTATCATGGCGCAGGCGGTAGTCAGTTATGCCGTAAGGGGAGAGCGTAGGTGATCTGATGAACAACCGGGAGGGGAACTGCTTAGAGCGATAGACAGAGAGCAGTTTAGACTGTAAGGGCGGTGGCACGAGGCCAATGGCTGGCAAAGCGGTAATCTCCAGCCATTGGCCTCATTTGCTGACAGCCTTCAGCCTGCACACGAAACAAGCCGCACGACTTGGCCTACCACACCGCCCGGATCCCTTGACTCTTCCTGATGCTGTCCACCTCGCGCTCTAGGTCCACCCGCCACTCGGCGTGGATACGGGCCGAGGAGGGGGCGATCAGCTCCGGCAGGCCGTAGACCAGGCGGTCGGAGGCGCCACTGGCCTCGATCACCGCCTCAATGGAGCGGGCACCGAACTGATACTTGGCCAGCAGCAGGCGCAGCAACAGCCCCGAGGTCTTGCGGGCCGCCTTTTTCCAGTGGGTGTCCATCTGGTGGGCGATGATAAAGGAGCGTTTCATCAGGATGCGGCGCAGTTCATCCAGCCCCTCCTGGGAGGCGGAGCGGGAGAAGAGCTCATCGGCCAGGTCGATGCCGTCGATGTCCAAGACCACCCGGAGCCGGCTCATGAAGTCCGGGATCTTCAGGGTCTTGGCCCGTTTCACCCCCTCCGGGTCGCTGGGGTTGAGCAACTGCATCATCTCCTCCCAGCTGGCCTTGACCCCGCCGGCAAAGGCGAAGATGGAGCGGCCGATATTGTAGGGGGTGCCGTGGACATAGGTCACCCCGTCCTGCATGGAGGGGAGGAAGTAGCGCAGGTAACCGAACTCGTGGCCATCGTAGCGGCAGTCGAACTCGTCCCAGAAGACGATGGGGACCTTGCCCTTGGCCACCGAGGCGCGGATGGGCTCAATGGCCGAGTTGATCTCCTCCGGCCCGGTGAACTGGGTGAGGTTGAACTCAAAGAACTCGAAGGGGTTGGTGGCGAACTTCTTGGAGATGACCCGGGCCACCTCCTTCACCGAGAAGGACTTGCCCGATCCCGGCGGGCCGAAGACCCCCAGGCACAGGGGGCGTTGGTAGCTCTCCCGGGAGACGTAGGAGTCCATGACGTTCTGCAGGGTGATCACCGGCTCGATCTCGGCCGGGTCGGTGGTGCGCAGGTTGCCCACGTGGTAGAGCCGGAGCTTCTCGAACCCCCTCTTCCAGCTCACCTCCTCCTTCAGGTG
This sequence comes from uncultured Desulfobulbia bacterium, assembly GCA_964430285.1. Taxonomy (GTDB): domain Bacteria; phylum Desulfobacterota; class Desulfobulbia; order Desulfobulbales; family VMSU01; genus VMSU01. Next base: position 10,377 of record CAYSFY010000096.1, on the reverse strand, counting down.
GTGGAGGACCTCGATGATGACGCTCAAAAAACCGAGGGGGAGTTCACGGACCCCTTGGCGTTCGACAGCATAGGGGTCCTGTTGCGGGAAAAAGGAGCGCAGCGCCCGCTTCTTGCCGCTGTCCCAGGTCTGGCTGGAGACCAGCTCCAGGGCAAGGTTGAACTCCTGGCCCTGGATGGGGAGGGTGGTGAAGTAGGGGTCGTGGGCGGTGGGGTTGGCGCAGCGGGTCTGGGCCAGGTCCTCGGAGTCGAAACTCATGATGGGTAGGGCCAGGCCCGTGGTAAAGGCATAGCCCTCATCGTTTAGGATCCGCCAGTTGGCCAACACCCGTTTGGAGAAGTCGGAAAAGTAGTTGGCGCAGAAGAGGGGTGGGCCCGAGGTCAGGCACTCCCGGGTGAGCATGGAGGTGACCAGGGTGTCATAGCAGGGCACGGACCCTTGGTGGCGGGGGGTGCTTTTTTGGGGCAGGCAACCGGGACGGTGGCGGAAAAAGGCATCTTTCGGCCCCAGGTAGAGGAGGCCGTGGGGGAACATCTCGACGATGATATGGCAGCGGAATCGTTTGCGGCCAGGGTCCCAGAGCCCGACCTCGGGGGAGCGCAAGGCGCGAATGGACATGGCGACCATGGTCTCCCAGGTAACCGAGCTGTCCATCTCCATGCGGGTGGTCTCCAGGTCGGCCAAGCGGCAGAAGAGGTGAAAACGATCCGCGAACATGGTGGCCCACTCTTGCCAGTGGGCGGCGCTGATCCCCATGGCAATAACCCAGGCCTTGGTGTTGCCGGCCTTGATCTCCGCGGCCTGACAGGGGGGGCGGCCCGAGTCGTCGATGATGATGATGCCGCTGTTGTCGATCAGCATCGCCTCCTGCTCCGGGGTGGCGCGGATGGGGTTGCACTCCGGTTTTCTGCCCTCGGGGGGGAGGATCTGCTGGAACATGAACCAGCCGTGGCCCGGGTCCTTGCTGTAATCCCGGCGGCGGAAGATCTGGTAGACCTCCTTGGGATCGCCGTAGGCCAGGGTATCGATTTGCGGTTGTAGCTCCACTCCTTTAAGGCTGGTGAGGAGCCAGGTCCGGCACTGTTCCAGGCGGCCCTGCTCAATGGTGACGCGGCCGGCCATGAGTTCAATGAAATCGCCGTGGTTATAGCCGTAGGCGGGCAGGCTCCCTTCGGCCAGCAGGCTGACCTCCTTGATGGGGAGATTGATGATCTTGATGTCGGAACCCAGGAGGAGGATCTTGGCTGACTCGATCATGGCGCATCCTTATGATGTTGCGGATTGGGACGGGATGGGGGGCAGGCAGCAGGAGCCGGCCCTGACCAGGGAGGCGAAGGTGGCGGCGCGCAGGGTCTCGCGCACCTGTTCGCGGGCGTGTTGCCACACCCAATTGGCCGCGCAGTTGTGGCTGGCCGGACAGTGGTGGGGTTTGGTGGTGCATTCGTTTAAGGTGATCTCGCCGATGATCGCCTCCACCACGGCAAGCATGGTGACCTCCTCCGGGTCGCGGTGCAGGGTGTAGCCACCCTTGGCGCCCTGGCGGATGGTAATGATGTCGGCACGGGCCAGGTCCTGGGCGATCTTGGCCAGGAACGAGTCCGGGATTCGGGCGCGGCTCGCGACCTCTTGACGGCTAACCGGGATGTCCTTGCCCTGCTTGGCCAGGTAAAGGACACAGCGTACGGCATATTCCGCGGCCATGGTAATTTTCATTGCTTGAGCACTCCAACAGGATAAATAGGATTGTTTTAATCCTTTTTATCCTGTTGGTATAATTTTTTCAAGAAATAAAAGATGATGGAATCGCAAAAAGTCGTGAAGCTGACCATCTGCCAATGTAATTTCAATATGTTACAGGGCGTGCCAGCGGCGGTTGAGCTGTATTTGCGAAACCGTCAAAAGATGGCGCGGTTGGCTTAGGTGGCTATCAGGGTGACGACTAGGGCGTGGCGGAAACAAGGGGCGGGCATGGTCGTCCGTCCATGCCCACATGCGCGCTGGCGACTAGTGGGAGCCGCCACTCATTAACTTCAACAATTATGCGCCTCATTTACGGCTCCTTATGCCGTTTTGGCTGTTGAGAATGGGGGAATTATTTTGTGCTAACGGCTTACTGCACGCCCTTGCTGTTTAGGAACGGGGCGTATTTCTTGTCGGTGCCGAGGATGTGCTTATCCAGCCACTGTTGGAGGAACTCCATGACGTCCAAGGTGATCGTGGCCTTGCCCTGATCAAACTGCTGCTGCAGGGCCAGGACCTTGGCGGTCATCTTGTGGTGTTTATCCTTGTGGTCGGATGTATCCGGGTAGCCGTGCTGGTCGAAGAGGCGCTCCTCGCGAAATGGGAGGCGCAGTATGAGATCAACTCCCCCAGGACCTTGCCGATGACGGCCTTGGCCTGGCCCTTGGACATGGCATCGTGCAGGGCGTTGATCAGGTCGATGAGTTTCTTGTGTTGTTTGTCAATTTCGGCGACGCCGACGCTATAGGCATCGGTCCAGGACATGATGGGCATGGGGGTTCTCCGTTGGTTTAGAATTTTGTGACAAAAGGAATGATTACTGGAAAGTATGGTATAGGCTGGCCGGCATGGCTGTCAAGTGGTTAAGAATTTTTTTTGCAGCGCGGCGTAACACAACCCGCGGCAAGGCCGATGAGCGGCTACTGGAGGTGGGTGTGGGAACGATTCCCCCAAGGCCCATCCTTAGAGATACATGATGGTCTTCCATGGTACCCGTTCGATCAGGGCAGGGAGTTGCTCCGGGGTGATGCCCAAGAAGTGCAGGCGGGCGTGCAGGCTATCGGTGTTGATGCGCTCGAACTCTTGGCCAGCCAGGTACCATGAGGTCAAGAGGTCGGCGAGATGGACCAGGTGGCAGAGTTCTCGGTGGCTCTGGGCCTGTTCGGGGGCGTGGTGGTGGGTGATGGCCTGGGTGATGGATGGCGGCAGGCCCCATTCGTCGGCGAGCAGGAGTCCCACCTGCTGATGGTCCGTGCCCAGGAGTTGGTGCTCAAGGAGGATCAGGTCACTGCCGACGGGATCGTGATCTTGGTAGAAGAGGGGCCGGAAGGTGGTGAAGTAGTGGTCAAGGCCGACCTTGCCGATATCGTGGAGGAGCCCTGCCGTGTAAGCAACTCCGGGGTTTTCTTGTGTATGTTCCTGGGCGATGAGGCGCGAGGTATGGGCCACGGCCAGGGCGTGTTTGTAGAGTCCCCCCTTCAACATGGCATAGCCGCTCTGGTTCCCAGAGAGAATGGCTTCGGAGGCTGCTGTCGCCACCATGGAGAGCAGGTGGCTGCTCCCCAGCAGGACCACCGCCTCGTTGACCGAATCAATGGGCTGCTTGGCCATGAACAGGGCGGAGTTACAGAGGCTGATGACCTTGGCGGCCAAGACCTGATCTGTCTCAATGGTGGCCGCCACCTCATCGGTCAGGAAATCGTCCGCTGAGATGAGGTGGATAATCTTCAACGCCGTCTGCGGGATGGGGGTGATGGCCCTGAGGGCGGAGAGCAACTCCTGGCGGCTGGGTTGGGGTGGTACCTTGGCCATGGGGTTGGTCTCGAACTGGGTGGTGATCTCGCACTGCCAGGTGGCGGTGTCCAGGGTCATGATAGCCGGCGCAAAACCGCAGGACTCCTCCCTGATGATGGGGATGCGCAGGTCACGCAGCAGGGCGTGGACCTTTTCCACGCAACGGCCGCCAATGTTCAGGTTTATGTCCTGTTGCGAGATCCTGCCGAAGAGGGCGCCGCCGGCGACCACTGCCTTCAGATTCTCCATCTGGGCCCCGGCCTTCAGCAGGCCATTGATGAACAGCGGCAGGCCGGTGGTGGCGTAACTGCCGGGCGACCAACTGCTGCCTAAGCTTGCCGGTTCCGGGAGAAGCAGATGGATCATGCCGCCGACATCGGCATCCCGATCAAAGAGGGCTACCCCCACGCAGGAGCCCAGGAGGACCTTGAGCTGTTTTCGGCGCGCGACGACGATGGCGTGATCGCCGGAGGCTATGTATTCGGTCTGCATTATCAGGGCCTGTTATTTGAAAACTATTGCAAAATAACGATGTGCTGTGTAACTATTTTAGGCAATCGGTGGCCAAGTTGCCGGCGCGGTTACCATAAGGTGGTGATGAGATCGGTTT